>DASWWQ010000101.1:0-18830 GCA_036405935.1 Flavobacteriales bacterium | reverse complement strand
GAGCATGACGATGCGCTGAAGCTCCATGACTTCAGCCGGATGAGCGAGCAGGAGTTCCACAGGTCCATCGCCATGGGCTATCGGTATATCATCTACCACTACACGGTGTCCGTATTCGTCTATACCGTAACCCGCCCGACGAAGGTGTTCCGAACGCAGAACCGGAAAGCCGCTTGGGTCAAAGGCCTGCCCTATTCCGCCGTATGCCTGCTGTTCGGTTGGTGGCACGTTCCAGGATTGCTCTTCAACCTGGGCTCCCTGTACCACAACTTCAAGGGTGGTGTCGATGTGTCGGCCGAGGTGCTGGAATACATCCGTCAGCAGGATCCGATGTACACCTACGGGATGCGGTAAGCCCCCCGCTCTGGCGCGAACATCCACGCTCGTGCCCTTGGACCGACCTGGTCATCCGCACGAGCGAGGACCTCAGTAAGTTCCACGCGTTACGGTTACCCTAATTGCAACGGGGGCCCTATGCCGTTTACTCGTTCTTGTCATCTTCGCGCCATGCTCCGAAAAACGCTCTTCCTCACCGGCATGCTGTTCCTCGGCAACGTGCTTTCCGCCCAGACCACCTACACCCATACGTTGGCCAACATGGAGGGGTATGCCCTAACGGGTAACGCGCCGTTCACCTTCCCGGCCACGCCGAACACGATGGGTGATGCAACGCTTTCCTTCAGCTGGATGGCGTGCTACCAAGGAGGCTTCGGCACCACGGGCATCCGCGTGCGCCTGCGCACCGGTGCGAACACCTATGTGGTGGTGCATGAAGAGGACGGCGGAACGATCAGTTGCTCGTTCCAAGCACGTACGGCGACCATCAGCAGCGCGACCTTGCAGCAGGCGCTGGCCTATGGCGGCACCGCTATCTCCGGCGATGTGAGCATCGATGACGCCTGCCAGCCCGGCGTAGGGTGCAGCTTCTACAACGATCCCGGACTGCAGAACATGACGCTGACCTACACCGTCAGCGCGGCCCACTTCACCTCCCCCGACGCCTCGGTATGTCCGGGACAGGTGGTACAGTTCAATGATGCCAGCATCAACTCCCCGAGCAGCCACCAATGGTCGTTCCCGGGCGGCACACCGGAAACGAGCACGCTGCCCAGCCCCGCCGTGCAATACACGGTACCGGGCAACCACTCGGTGACCCTCACGGTGGTGACGGCGGATGGCGAGAGCACCACCACGCTGGAGGATTTCGTTACGGTGTTCGCCCCTCCTACGGCCAGCGCAGGTGCGGATGAGAACATCTGCGAAGGTGCGTCGGTGGACCTGCAGGCCAGCGGCGGCAGCACCTATCTGTGGTTGCCCGACATCGGCCTTTCCAGCACCGAAGGGAGCACAACGACGGCAAGCCCCGAACAGAGCACCACCTACACGGTATTGGTCACCTCCGCCCAAGGATGCGAAGCCAGTGACCAGGTCACCGTGAACGTTGTTCCTCCACCCGTCCCCGATGTAGCCATGGGGTCGGGAACCTTGTGCGTGGGAGATACCTTGTCGCTCAGCGCTTCGGGTGCCATGTTCTATGCGTGGTCCCCGAACCTCTTCATCAGTTCCAACGCCGGCGCAATGGTGGACGTGTGGCCCAGCGCCGATCAAAGCTGGACGGTCACCGGTACCGATGCCTTCGGTTGCAGCGGTGAGACCCTCGTGGTGATCGACGTGGTGCCTCCACCCTCCACGCCGGAGATCACTTGGGCCGACATGGTGTTGAACAGCACGGGGGCCAACACATACCAATGGTACCTCGACGACGAGATGATCCCCGGCGCGAATGCACAAACGTGGGAACCTGCCGCGAACGGCTCCTATACCGTGGAGATCACGGATGCCAATGGGTGTGCGGCGATGAGCGAGGCATTCGAGTTCCTGAGCTTGGGAACCTTGGAGCGCGAAGCCCGATCGATCATGGTCTACCCCCAACCCGCCAGCAACCAACTCTTCGTGGAAGGCGCCATGAACGGCGAACCCTATCGCCTCATCGATGCACACGGCCGATCGGTGGCAAAGGGCCGCATCGATTCCTCGCGCCATGGCATCACGCTGGGCGGTATCTCCAGCGGGGTGTACGGATTGATCATCGGCGACGGTGCCCGATCCATCCGCAGGAGCGTGGTCGTGGAATAGCAGCTACTTCTCCTCTTGTTCCACTCGGGGTCTCCGCTTCGGGACCCTGAGTGGGATCGCTCACACCGGCGGGGCCACTTGCAACCTTCCCCCAACCTTCTCAAGCCGCGTTCACCCGCTTCACAAAATCCTCGGCCCGCGTGAACCAGGTCAGCGCCAGCACCAGCAACGTGGAAACGATCAGCGTCACCTTCTGCATCACGGCCAGCATGGACCAGTCGCCCACACCGTAGAGGAACAGGGTGAAGTAGAAGAGCAGCATGCCCAACACGCAGCACACCTTGAGCAAGTGGAGTCGGCTGCGGAGCACGAACACCGTGATGTAGAAGAGCCCGAGCAACGAAAGCGTGCTGGAGATCACCACCATGGCATCGTGGTAGGGCGTGGCGATCATGAAGTTGAAGGCGATGTTGCCGAAGCCCACGATGCGCAACACCAGTTGGGTGTGGCGGTGGTGGATCACCCGGGCCATGCGCAGGAAGAAGAGGCCTTCGGCGATGGAATGGAACGCGATACCGACGAGCGCCCATACGCGACCGGGGTTCGGCTCTCCGTTGAAGGCGGTCTTTTCGAAGAGGTTGCAGATGAAGTTCCTGGACCAGACGAAGCCGACCGAGGTGGGGTCGAACAGCGAACCGCCGGGGTACAGCGAGGCGGCGATCGCCATCAGCACCGTGGCGACCACGAAGCCCGTGAGGATGGCCAGTTGCAAGGGTCGCTGGGGGCCGGGTGCCGTATTCATCGTCGGGGGAAATGGGGACCTCCTCCAATACTAGGCAAGCCCGTTGGACACTCGGCGGACTTGGGGCCGTGCGGCACGGACCGCGGTTGAGCGGCGCTTGTCGGCTACTTCTCCTTCTGCTCCTGGCCGGTCATCTTGAACATCACCGGCAGGGTGTAGTGCGTGGCCACGGCTTTTCCGTTCTGGCGGCCGGGCGCCCACCGGGGCATGCGCTTCACCACGCGCACGGCCTCCTGCTGCAAGGAAGGCGCACCGGGAACGCCGCGCAGCACTTCCACATCCTTCACCAGACCTTCCCGATCCACCACGAAACGCAGGAAGACCTTGCCTTCGATGCCGGCCTCGAGCGCTTCCGCCGGGTATTGGATGTTCTTCGAGAGATAGACCATCAGGGCCCCGCTTCCGCCCGGGAACTCGGGCATCTGCTCCACCACGGTGTACACGGTCGTGCTATCGGGCTCGCGCGCGGGCGGCCCGGGTTCGTCGGTGACCTGGACGGGAGCGATATCATCGTGTTCCTTATCCACCTGTGCGGAAACGAGCGTTGCGGAGAGGAAAGCGAAAGCGGCGCAGTGGATCCGGATGTACATGGTGCAATGATATCGCGATCGGGAACGAAATGGCGTGGTCACGATCTCCCATCTTACGGCTCCGTTCCCACCTTATGTCGGCCATGCCCAACTTCCCGAAACGCATCCGCTTTTTCCATCGGCTCAGCATCGCCCTTCTGCTGCTGAGTGCGGCGCTCCATTTCCGGGCCTACTTGCCCAATGCGGCACCGCTTCCCAAAGGGGTGATCTTCCTGTTGTCGATCGGCCTCTTCATCACGTTCATTCCCGCTATCCGATGTGCATCCGTGATGGTGGGGCAACGCTACAGGCAGGACATGTGGAAGGTCGTTCTTGCGCCCTTGAGCAAATGGCACAGAAGAGCCTTGGTGCTCCTGATCATCTATGTGGCGTTCAATTTCATCAGTACGCTCTTCGTTCTGAACCGGGGACTGAGCGCGGAGCAGCGCGCTGGGCGATACGTGCTCGAAAGCAAGGGACGCGTGGTGAAGGCTGTCGACCAGGCCACCTATGTCCTCTTTCGGAACCGGGAGTTCCGCGGCCTCTCCGGCCATGTCGTGTTCTTCCAAGCCATCTCTGGTGCATTGTTGCTGGCTGCCTTGCGTACGCAGAAGCGGAACGTCGGATCAGCGGGGTTTTCAAGGTGACCCAGCTTCATCCGATCTTCGTTGCATGCCCGCACCGCTGCCCACCGACCGCTTCTCCGACCTGGCCGATGCCTATGCGCAGGCGCGCCCCGCCTATCCGTTGGAAGTGATCGACTGGTGCCTGCGGCTTTCCTCCGCCCCGCCCCGCACCATCGTGGACCTCGGTTGCGGCACGGGCATCAGCACGCGGCTGTTCGCGAAGGACGGTGCGCGCACGATCGGCATCGAACCGAACGCGGCGATGCTGGCGAAGGCGAAGAGCGAAGGCCGGATCGAATTCCGCTCCGGCACCAGCACGGCAACGGGACTTCCCGATGCCTCCGCCGACCTCATCGTGTCGGCCACCGCCTTCCATTGGTTCGAGCTGCCCGGGACTTTCCACGAACTGGCGCGCATCGCAACACCGGCTGCTTGGAACGTGGCCCTCTGGAACCGGCGCAAACCACAGGGTGCTTTCATGCTGGCCTACGAGGATCTGCTGCGGTCGATGTCGTCCGAGTACGAGGTCTACGGCCGCGGCATGGATCGGTACCGCGAACTGCAGCAGTTCTTCCACGATGACATCCGCGAGGCCGCCCTGGACCATTCCGTGCCCATGGACCTCACTCGGCTGCGTGCTTTGGCCATGAGCAGTTCGTACGTGCAGTTCGGTGTGGCCGACAAGGACGCTTTGCTGGAACGGCTCGATACCCTCTACGCGGAGCACGCGGGTCCGCAAGGCATTTCGATGTTGTACACCACGTATGCCATCGCTTGGCCGGCGCACATCGTTCCACGTCGAACATCCGGTGGACCCGCATGATGGGACGGGGCGGTGCAATGCGGGAGCGGATCGAGCGTTGTGCGATATGTCCATGACAAGACCTTGGATCCTGGGCTGTGCGTTCGCTGGTGTTCTGTTACAGCTCCGGTCGGATGCACAAGTGGACACCTTACGATCGCCGTTCCCCCGGACCCGTTCGGAGATCGGTCTGCTGCTGGGCTACAACAAGGAGATCGGTGCAGCGCACAACGCACCCATCCATTTCGTGGAACTGGGTATCGCGAAAGCCTCGTACGGCGGAAGGCATCCGGTGAGCGGCTCCATGTATGCCAGCACCTTGTTCGGCCTGCTCGGGGATACGCCGATCCTCTCGCCCCGCATCGGCGTGAACATCGCGATGCTCCTCTCCTTCGGCACTGAAGTGGCCTACTATACCGACCTGAACGAAGGCAGCTTGGCCGTGGTCCCGAGCATCGGTTTCGGCGGGTATCCGCTGAACATCGCGATCAAGCCCAACCTGTACGTGCTGCATTCCTCCTTCAAGCCCGCCGGTGGAGGCACCTTGTCCATCACCTACCGTATCGTTGCGTTGAAGCGGAAGGAGATCGATTGACCACCCTCATTTCCTGCAATACCCATCGGCCTGCTCCACGGGGTACTTCCTGGCGAGATCCACGTCGTTGAAGCTCTTCTTGTTGCCCCAGCCGAAAAGGCGGTCGAACCACGTGAGCGCCTCACGGTTCTTGATGCGATCGAGGAAATACACCTCGTGCTCCTTCTCGCGGATGCCCATGTCGTACAACACCTGATCGTGCTCGGTGATGCCCACCTCGTGGAAGTAGTGGATCAGGCGGAAGTACTCGCACACGTTGCCGCTCTCCAGCCTGCCCGCGAAGTAGTAGGGCATGAACCAACCGATGACATGGCAGGCCCCGGAGATGGTCTTGCCGATGACATGGAACCGCAGTTCGTACCACTTCGAAGGCCGGATGCCATAATGCTGCATCAGGGTGAGCACCTCATGGCGATGGCCCCATTCATCCACCTCGATCTGCCGGATATTGGCCTTCTCCACGGGATCCTTCACCGATGCCGCGTGCCCTTGGTACGCGAAGGCGGCCGCCTTCTCGGCGGAATAGGCCTGTTGCAGGAGGTCGACAAGGGCTTTGTGCGCAAGGACCTTTTCCGTTGTGGACATTGCGCAAAACTACCGTGGACGCACCGCTCGATGATCCCGTTCACATCGCATTCACGTCCTCCGAAAGCAGCCCCTCTACTTGGACTTCACCGGGGAGGTCAGGCGAAAGTTGACCGGTAAGGTGTAGCGCACTTTCACGGGCCGCCCATCCAAGCGTCCCGGCTTCCACGGTGGAAGCAGGCCCACCACCCGTACCGCCTCCTCGCCCAAGGACGGCAGCCCGGCACCGCGCGCCACCTCCACATCCTTCACCGACCCGTCCTTGTCCACCATGAACGCGATGTAAACCTTGCCCTCCACACCTTGATCGAGGGCATCCTTCGGATAGACGACGTGTGCTGAAAGGAAGTCCATCAACGCAGGCATGCCACCGGGAAACTCCGGCGCCTCCTGCACCGTGGCGTTGGCATCGATATCAGGCCCCGGCCAACCGATGGGGGCCGGCACCTCCTGGGCATTCGCGGACAGCAGCAGCGACAGGAAGAACGACAGGGCGACGTGGCGGGGCATCATACCGCAATGTTAGCGCCCGTCCCCCTCTCGCCACCGTTGCCGATCTTGCGGCATGCACCCCAACAAGCTGATCGCCCAACGCTGGTTCGCCGCCTTCAATGCCCACGACCTCGAAGCGTTGCTGGCCCTCTACAGCGAGGATGCCGAGCATTTCAGTCCGAAGCTGTTGGCCCGGCGGCCGGAGACCGGAGGCTTGGTCCGGGGGAAGAACGCCCTGCGCGATTGGTGGCAGGACGCCTTCGACCGCCTCCCCACCCTGAACTACGAAGTGCACAAACTGACGGCCGACGACGAGCAGGTCTTCATGGAATACCTCCGCCACGTGGAGGGCGAACCCGTCCTGCGCGTGGGAGAGGTACTGGAGATCAAGCGCGGTACCATCGTGGCCTCCCGGGTCTACCACGGTTGAAGGTGAACGATACGGCGGCCCGGGTTGTTCCTCGGGCCGGACCGATCGATAACGCTATCATTCTTCCTCCATCCCTTTGCCGTTGAGGGTTCCATGCTTTCTTTGTGAATGGTGCCCCCCTGCTCGGGTACACCTCATCGCTCTCCCCGCATGACCAACGCCCCCCGCGTCGAGCACCGCCCCATTGCGTTCCGCGAATGGCTCGGTCTTTCGGCCATCGCCATGCTCCTGGTGGTGAGCACCGCACTGAACCTGCACAACAGCAAGGAACTCACGGAGGATGCCCGGATGGTGGCCCACACTTACCAGGTGAAGGGTCAACTCAAGGACGTGCTGGTCTCCGCCACCTCCTCACAGAACGCGGTGCGTGCCTTCGTGCATACCGGTGACGAGGAATTCCTGCACCGCCACGATGAGGCCTTGGAGAACATTCCCCTGCAGCTGGATTCGTTGCGCCGGCTGGTGGCGGACAACGCTTCCCAAGGTCCACGCCTCACCAACCTCACCGAAGCGCTGGACCAACTGCTGCTGCTGATGAACATCCGGGTGGAGGACATCCGCCGCGAGGGGACCCTTGCACCCAGCCGGTTCCCGCAACGGGAAGGCGAGAAACGCATGGACCGCGTACGTGACTGCCTCAGCGCGATGCTCAGCGAGGAGGACCGTTTGTTGGCGGCCCGCAACACGCAACGCCGCCTCTCGTCGGAGCTGGGCACGGCCTCGCTCCTGCTCTCCGGCGCACTCTGCCTGCTGATGCTGCTCCTCTTCGTGCGCAACCTCTACAATGCCAATGCGGCCAGGGCCCGTGCCGCAGCGCTGGCCTTCGAGCAGGAGCAATGGTTCCGCACCACCTTGGGCAGCATCGGCGACGCGGTGATGGCCACCGATAAGGATGGTCGGGTCACCTACATCAACCGCATCGCGCAGCAGCTCACGGGATGGTCCGCGGACGAAGCGCACGGGCATCCTTTGGAGGAGGTCTTCAACATCGTGAACGAGGACAGCCGTCTGCCCGTGGAGAACCCCGTGGAAAAGGTGCGCGCCACAGGCCGTATCGTGGGCCTGGCCAACCATACCGTGCTGCTGGCCAAGGACGGCAAGGAGCATCCGATCGACGACAGCGCCGCCCCCATACATGATTCGGACGGCGAGCTCATCGGCGTGGTGCTGGTGTTCCACGATGTGGAGGAACAACGTCGCAACGAACGCGACGTGGCCCGCAGCGAAGCCCGGAAATCGGCGATCCTGCGCACCGCGTTGGACTGCATCATCACCATGGACCACGAGGGACGCATCCTCGAGTTCAACCCGGCCGCCGAACGCACCTTCGGCCATAGCGCTCAAGAGGCCATCGGGCGCCCCCTGGTGGACCTGCTCATCCCCGCGCAGCTGCGCGAGGCGCACCGCAACGGGCTGCGTCATTTCCTCTCCACCGGGGTGGGGCCCATCCTCAACAAACGCATCGAGACCACCGCCATGCGCGCCGATGGTTCCGAGTTCCCCGTGGAGTTGGCCGTGACGCCCATCGCCGGACAGCAGCACCCGATGTTCAGTGCCCACCTGCGCGACATCACCGAACGGAAACGCATGGAGAATGAGCTGCGCGAGACCGCCGCCCGCCTCTCCGAGTCCGATCGCCGCAAGAGCGAGTTCATCGCCATACTCGCGCACGAACTGCGCAATCCCCTCTCCCCGTTGCGCAACGGCCTGGAGCTGATCGCCATGCCCGATGCCAACGCCGAGACCATGCGTATGGCCGTGCCCATGATGGAACGCCAGCTCGGACAGATGGTGAGGCTCATCGATGACCTTCTCGATGTCACCCGCATCAGCCATGGCAAGATCGAGCTGCGCCGCACGCCCGTGGACCTCGTGGATCTGGTGCGCCAGGCCGAGGAAGTGGTGCGGACACCATGCGAACAGGCCGGGCAGAAGCTGACCGTGAGCGTACCACAGGTACCCGTCATGGTGAATGCGGATCCCGCACGCTTGGTACAGGTGATGGGCAACCTGCTGAGCAACGCCTGCAAGTTCACCCCCCGTGACGGTCAGGTATCGATCGTGCTGGAGCGTGAAGGGCAGCACGCCGTGATCCACGTGCGTGATAGCGGCATCGGTATCTCCCCGGAGAACCTCTCCACCATCTTCACGCTCTTCACCCAGGTGGAGGATCCCTTGGGACGCAAACAAGGCGGCCTGGGCATCGGCCTCACCTTGGTGCGGTGGCTGGTGGAGATGCACAACGGTACGGTTTCGGCCACCAGCGAAGGTCCGGGCAAAGGCAGCGAGTTCGTCGTGCGACTCCCTTTGGTGATGGCCGACGACCCGGCCGTGGAGGCTACCCGGAAGACCGACGATGACCTGCAGCGGAGCCTGCGGATACTGGTGGTGGACGATAATCAGGATGCCGCGGACAGCCTGGCGTTCCTGCTGCGCCGCTTCAAGCACGAGGTGTTCCTGGCCTATGACGGATTGCAAGGTGTGGAACAGGCCCGCACGCATCTGCCCGATGTGGTGTTGATGGACATCGGCATGCCGGGATTGAACGGATATGAGGCCGCCGCACGCATCCGGGAAATACCGGGCATGGACAAGGCCCTGCTCGTGGCCCTCTCGGGGTGGGGACAAGAGGAGGATCGCGCCCGTTCAGCACAGGCCGGCTTCAATGCCCACTTGGTGAAACCCGCCGATAACGCCAAGCTCCTCGCGCTTCTGGAGCGTACGGCCCCGATGCCGCCGCGTAGCTGAGGTGCTGCCCCCATGTCACCGCGCATCCCGCTCCTCCTCTTCGGCCTGGCCATGTTGATGTCCGGTTGCGACTTCATCACCGGCAAGGAGGTGGCGCGCTTGGCCGTGGACCGGGTGAGCACGGCGACGGAACGCCATCCGCAGGAAGCCACACTGATGCTGGAAGCGCAGGACCAGATCGCCGTCTGGTCCGACATGGACCTCACGTACGATGGCGATATGGACCTGCTGTTCGTGGTGGAAGTGCTCCGCGACTCCGTGCCGATCGAACAGCTCCGGATCGATCCCTCGGTGATGAACATCACCGTGCGCGAGCGGATGACCGTGAAGAACGGGCGCACCGAGCGGAGCTACAACGCGAAGCATGAAGTGCTGAAGGTGGATACGGATGGCCGCTACACCTTCCGCGCCGTGCTCCTGGCATCGGACACCTCCGGACTTCGGATCAATAAGGCGCAGTTGGTGCTTCGGAGGTGAACGCGGTCACATCCGTGCCGGGCGCTCGCTGCAGTACGCCTTCCATTTGGCGAAACGTTCCTTGCCCAGGATGGCCTCGACCTCCGCTTCGTGCTTGCGCACGATCGCCCCGGCCGTCCCCGGATCCTTACGACCCACGTCCTCCGAAGCATTGCAGTCGGTGTGACAGAGCGCTTGGATACGCGCGATCCTTTCCGCCTCCTCCGCCGTGGCACCGATGGAGGTCCAAGTGGCGGACGGTGTGGCCAGGAGGCATTCCTGCGATGCCGGCGAAGGAGCAAGGACGGGATCGGTCTGCGCGACGGAAACGGAAACACACGCTGCAAGCGCGAACAGGGTGAAGCAGAGGCGTGACATGGGTGCGGGTTTGGAACAGAACACCCATGTACCCCTTCCTGTTCCAAGCAGGGTGACCAAGCGTTACGCACCATCACCACGATGCGCAACGCTTGGACCGACCGCGACCGGCTCGGGTGACCGGTCGCTGCGGGTTATTCGCCGCCCTGGGACATGTTGTCGCGGCGTTGACCCTTCGCCTTGCCACTGCGCGCCGATCCGCTATTGGGCCGGTTGCCGTTGGGGTATTGGTGTTTCACGCGTTCGGGCTGTGACCCGAAACGGTCGTGTGCCGCACCTTCCTGGGCCGTTTGTCCGCGATGCAGTTCGTTGGGGTTGGGGTTCGCTTCGGCCCGCCCCATCAAGGCGCGCTGCTTCAGCTCCTCCCGCTGACGCTCCAGACGATCGTCCTGCACCTCCAACTTCACTTCCACCCCCTCATTGATCGCCGAAGGCCACTGCTCCGTGGAAACCGGAGCAGGTTGTGGCTTGCGTGGTGCAGGCCGTTTCGCCGTGCGCTTGTCCGGGCGGGACGTCTTCTTGGCGGGAGCGGACATCTTCCTCGGCGCGGCCTTGCGGATCGCTGCCTTCTTCACCGCGCCCTTCTTGGCCACCCCTTTCTTCGCGGCCGACCGGGTGACGGTGCTCTTCTTCGCCGCTCCACGCTTCGGCGCGCTCCTTTTCGTGGCGGCCTTCTTCACCGCTCCCTTCTTCGCCGTCATTTTCCGCGCTGGACCGCGCTTCGTGGCCGCCTTATTCGCAGGTCGTTCCGCAACGCCCTTCTTGGCCGCGGCCTTCTTGGTCACCCGCTTGGTCGCCTTCTTCGCGGCCTTCTTGGCGGTTCCGGAGGCCGTTCGCTTCACTGCATCTTTCCTCACCGCCTTCTTGGCGGTCCTCTTCGATGCGGACTTCGTCGTCATGCTGCTTCTGCGGGATGCGCTCTTCTTTGCCATGGTAGTTGTTGTGTGGTTGGAACATCCGGGAGCGCCTTTCCAGCACTCCATCGAGGATCATGGAAGGAACATGCGATGTTCCCAGGTTGTTCATCGCGACCTTCGCGAAGTGAGCCGAGGATTCATCAAGGAGGACGACCAGGAGGAAGCACCCTTCATCCCTCCACGCGCACCCTTGCCCGATGGCGTGCCGAACCACGTGACCCCACGCGGCCTGGAACTGCTGCATGCGGAACGTGCGGCGTTGGAAGCGGAGAAGGAACTGCCCGCGGCCAACGACGATGATCGCCGGAGAACGCTCCAAGTGATCAACGGCAAGTTGGACCTGCTCAACGAACGGATCGTCACCGCGCATGTGGTGGAACCCGACCCCCACGCCCAGGAAGTGCGCTTCGGCAGTACCGTGACCTTCCGCATGTTGGACGGACCCCAGGCCGGCACGGTGCGCACCTTCACCATCGTCGGGGTGGACGAAGCCTCCGTGAAGGCACTGCGCATCGCCTTCACGGCACCCATCGCCCGGGCATTGATCGGCACACCGCCCGGAGGTGAGACGGAGTTCCGGTTGGGCACCACCCTTCAACGCCTGCTCGTGCTCGCCATCGCCTGAAGCCGATGCGCCATGTTCCGGTGGATCTTGCGTTCTTTGCATCAAATACGACAACGATGGCATCCGATTCCCAAGCGAACGCGAAGCGCAAGCGTCAGGCCCGCGAGAAGCTCGCCAAGCGCGCACTGAAGACCTACGAGGCTTCCCTGAAGACCGAAGGCAAACCCGCAGCGAAGAAGACCGAAGCCTGAAAAGGTTCCGGAACTTTCCGAAGCCCCCTGCGGACCGCGGTCCACGGGGGGCTTCTTCGTTCTCACATCACGGCCAGTTGGCGGTTGGCGATGCTGGCCCCATGCAGGCGACGGTACTCGACCTTGCGCTCCAATGAGGCGATGATGGTCTCGAAGAAATCCACCTTCTCCAGTTCCACGATGTAGTGCAGGGTGCCCGGGCTCAGCACGTTGATCTCCATGAGCTTGTTGCCCACGATGTCCAGGCCCACGAGGAACATGCCGTCCATCAACAGCTTGGGGCGCACCACTTCCACGAGCGCCAGCAGTTCATCGGTCATCTCCACGGCACCGGGCTTACCACCGGCCTTGAGATTGCTCCGGATATCCCCTTCAGCGGTCACGCGGCGGAAGGCGGCATAACGACCGTCGCGCTCCAATGCGGAGCCGTTCATCACGAACAAACGGATGTCGCCGTTCTTGGCCTCGGGCAGGTATTCCTGCGCGATCACGAAACCGTCGCGGGCGATGGCATCGATGATCTGGTGGTGGTTGCCGCGGTTGTTGCCGTCCGCGATGAACACGCTTCTTCCCCCGGAACCCTGCAGCGGTTTGAGGATGATCCGTTGCTGCTCCTTGAGGAAGGCCGCGATCTCTTCCACGTTGCGGGTGATCAACGTACGGGGACGGATCGCTTCCGGATAGTGCTGGAAGTACATCTTGTTCATCGCGGCCGAAAGGCTGAACGGATCGTTGACCACGAGCACACCCTGCGCGGCCGCGACCTGGCCGAACACGATGCCGGCCGTCTGCGCCCAAGGCCGCAGCACCACATCGTCGTTGGGGTCGTTGCGCAACATCAGCACGTCCAGTTCCGCCGAGGAGATGACCGCCGGCCCGGTCTTGCGGCAGGCATCGAGGAACTGGTTCGTGGTGCGGAAGCTCCCCTTGCCCGGGCGATAGGCCTTGCCGCCCATGTGACCGTCCGGGGTGTAATGCAGGTCACCCACGCCGAGCAGGGCCACGCGATGCCCCATCCGATGGGCCTTCAGGGCGAGGTGCACCGTGGTGTAGTTCGGCGACTCGGTGCCGATATCATTGATGACGAAGGCGATCTCCATGGGGGTCAGTGTTGGTCCAACAGGGCGGTCAAGGGCATGTGCTCATCGAGGTTGCTCAAGCGCGCACGGGCCGCGGCGTTGATGTAGGTGGGAAGCACAGGTGCATGCAGGATCCCCCGGTAGTGCAGGTCCTCCACCAAGGGAATATGCTGCGGGCCGAACTTGCCCAGCATCAGCAGGTCGAGGTGTTGCGGGTGCCGACGCAGGTGGCCCAGCATGAACCGCAAGCCCTTCAGGTACACCGCGTCCTTGGGGAAACCACCACCGCGGTACACGCGCACCGCGATGCTGAAAGCCTTGCGATCGGTGAAGGAATGATCCTTCGTCAACAGGCGATAACACTCCACGAAGCTGGCACCCTGCACCATGGCATGCACCGCGACCACGCGGCCGGCGAGCAGCTTCAAGCGGGCCGGACCCAGGCCACCGGTGAGGTATTCGGCCAGCACGGCCAGCCCCTCCTGCAATTGATCGTAGCCGGCCAGTCCGACGGCCAGTTGTTTCAGCGGCTGCATCCGGCCGTTGCAGTAGGTGAGCACATGGGTACCCACTTCATGCTGCACCAGTCCTTCCGCGCGATCCACCTCCACTTTGAACCGATCACCGATGAGCACCTGGCCCTTCGACACCATCACTCCATCCACATCCGTGCGCAGCTGCACCCCGATGGGGATGTCGGGAAAATGCGGACGCAGAAGCGCCAACTCCTGTTCCACGCGTTCGGCGAAGCGCGCGGCACCCATGCTCTCGAACTTGCGCTCCGGCAGGCGGTCCACCGCCGCGATCAAGGCGTGCGCCTCCTTCAGCAGAGCGTTGGATACGGGACCGTACAGCCGCAGCCCCGAATAGACGAACTCCGGACGGCCGCGCTCACTGAGCAAGGACAGTTGGGTATCCAGTTCGAAGCGCTTGTCCCGGAAGATGGATTCCAGCGTACCGTCGTCGACCTCGCCGATGCGAAGCGCATAGAGCTGTTGCTTCACCCGATCCGGGTCCACGCCGATGAGCCGATAGTGCAGGTCCGGCATCTTCTCGAAGCCACCGGCCCGGAACGCCTGCCAAGCCTCGGCGGTGTTCACCGGTGAAACGTTGAGCAGCAGATCGAAGGAGGCACCGATGGCGGCGAGCTTCCGATCGATGTGGGCGGCGCTGCGCCGGATGGTGGTGCGGCCCAACATCAGGTGATGCGCGAAACGCAGCGGCGTCTGCACGCGCATGAAGGCCTGCGCGGTGCGCTGGATGGCATCCGTCAGGCGGCTGCGGAAGGAACGCAGGGCCAGCGTGCTGAACAGGCCATCCGCTGTCCAGTACACACGCGGGATCTCGATGCCGATATTGAGGATGCCGAGCTTGCGCAGTTCCTCCACACTGAAGACCGGCGCCAGATGAGGGGGGTGTCGCTGCACACTGTCCACCACTTCCGCCGTGGCACCGGGGAGCACGGCCGCCACTTCCTTCAACCGCCGATCGAGCACGGCCGCCACTTCAGGGGCATTGTTCACCGGGCAGTAGGCGCGGAAATCCCTGCCCTCGGCATCCACCGCGGCGGGCCACAGTTCGATCAGGAGGAAGGCATCGGTCGTGATGGTCAATGCACCGGCCACGGCGGCCAGCAATTGCCGGAGTTCCGCGGCCCGCGCGGGCGATGCCGTGGAACGCAGGTAGGCCGTCTGTCCGCGAAGAAGTCGGTCCACGCCCGGGTCGGGTGCGGTGCCTTCGACGCGATAGAGACAGATGAAGGGCAAGGGCCGGTCCATCATGATCCATCCGCCATCGGGCAGGGCACGCGAGATCTTCCGGCCGCGTTCGAGCTTGCGCCGGATGGACCCGATCAGCTCCGGCGCGATCGGGCTACCGAAGGAGGGTTCAGGGAGCGCTGATGTCATGGCAACGATCGATCACCGATGGAACGGTGGCCTTCAACAGCGTGTGCAGACCGGTGATGCACGCTTCATCCGGAACGCCGGTCCATTCATCCATGAAGATCTTCTTGAACTCGATGGCGATGGGACAGACCCGATCGCCATAACGCTCGAAGGCCCATCGCGTGAACCAGCCTCCCTTGAACTTCACGTTCTCCGCCACCTGCAGGCGCCGGCCATCCGCCATTGGACGGCGCAGTCCGTGCATCAACTCCTCCACCACCCCGCCCCACACCGCCCGATCCAGGTTGGCCGTGCCCAGGTTGATGTCCGGATCGGTCTCCGTGTCGGCGAACACACCGGGCCCCTTCCGCTGGTGGTTGTACGAATGGATATCGTAGATGACCACTCGCTCATGCGCATCGAGCATCGCGTCGAGCAGATCACCGAAGGCGGCATAGGTGGCCGCGTACCGCTCCCGAGAGCGCCCGTGCGCCTCCTCATCGGGATCGCGTTCCCAAAGCTTCAAGCCCCATGCGTCCTCCGGTCCGCGATAGATCGCCAGGTCCGGGGATCGGTTCAGGTCCGCCTCGAAACGGGAGGTCGTACCGACGATGGTGGTGTCGCTCACCGAAACCCATCGGTCGGTGAAGGGGTCCTCTTCGCGCAGACGCTCCTCGGGCGTCAAGGCGGAGCGCTCGGCCAGTTCGGCCCGCATGGCGTGACCCGCATGGATGGCGGTGGCCAACAAGGGCATCGTTCCGTATCGCAACGTGGCCAGGGGAGCGGTGATGGTTCGCACACCGGCCACCTTCCAAGGGGTGTACCCGTGCCACGGACCGCGTCGTTGCTGCAACCGACGATCCCGAACCCGCGTGGTGCCACCCCGATGTGGGCAGTGAATTCCACACTTCAGATGCCTTTGGGGGTTGCACGGTGACCGGCATCGTTCGGTGCACGGATCGGTCCGAAAGCTGCGACGCGTTCGTGAAATCCTGCATCATGTTCCGTCCGCTGCACCTGCTTGCCTTGCTCTTCGCCTCGGCCACCTTCGCCCAAGTGCAGCCGATCGACCCGATCGCTCCGGCGGATGCCGTGCCCGCCATCACCGGGGCGCTCGACCAAGGCGAATTCATCCTGGCCCCGAATCCCGCGAGCGATGAAGTGCGCATCATTCCGGTGCAGGACCCGCAACAACGGCTGTACGCCCTGTTCTATGATGAACGCGGCAACAACCAGTTGAGCATCGAGATCACCGGCCCCACCGTGGTGCAGCTCGAGCATCTGACGAGTGGTACGTACATGGTCACCACCGTGAACAGCCGTGGCACGCCCCTCAGTGCGCATCGGCTGCGGATATCCCGCTGAGCGGCACCTTTGCATCCGATGTCAACGGATGCGCCTCTCCTTCCACCGGTACTCCATACCGAGCGTTTGGTCTTGCGGCCGATGCTCGTGTCCGACGCCCCCCGCCTCTTCGAGATGCGGTCCGACCCGCGGGTGATGGCCTTCATCCCGCGCCCCATGAGCCGCTCCGTGGAGGATGCCGAGGCCTTGGTGCGAACGATCGAGGCGGACATCGATGCGCAGCGCAGCCTGATCTGGGCCATGGCCGAAAAGGTGCGGCCGGAGGACCTCATCGGAACGGTGGGGTTCCATCGCACCGCACATGCGGACCGCCGCTCGGAACTGGGATACGCCATGCTCCCGGCCTATTGGGGTAGGGGACTGATGAGCGAGGCCGTGGCCGCGGTGATCCCGCATGGCTTCGATGTGCTCGGCTTCCATCGGATCTCGGCCATCACGGATCCGCGCAATGCGGCCTCCAACGCGCTCCTGCTGCGTCACGGGTTCAAACAGGAAGGACATCTGCGCGAGGACCTGCTCCACGAAGGCCGCTTCCTGGACTCGCTGATCTTCGGCCTCCTGCGCAGCGACCGTTGATCGATGCACCCGTGCCGTCTACCTTCGGCCGACCCATGACCCGACCGCTGCGGCTGGTCCGCACGATCCTCTTCGCTTTCCTCGGTCTCCTGCTCCTCGCCGGCCTCGCCTTCTCCACTTGGGCCTATCGCGATGGCCAGGAGTGGCTCGACCGCACGGTGCGCGAACGCATCGAGGCCGCCGTGGCCAAAGCCACCGTCAGCGGCTACCATTTCCGCATGGACACCCTCGGGACGCGTTTCCGGAGCGGAGACGTGCTCATCCACGGGATCCAGCTCGACCATGACAGCAGCCTGAACGACAGCCTTCGGGCGGGCGTGCATGAATACCTCTTCGCCGCGCAGGCCCGTACCATCGCGTTGCGGGGGCTCTCCATCTGGCGCGCGGTGTTGCTGCGCGAGGTGCATGTGCGCTCCATCGAGGTGGACGGGCCGTTGCTGCAATACACCATCGGTGATCACCGCGTGGCGTTGAAAGCCCCTTTCGAACGATTGAAGGGCTCCGGAAGCAATCCACCCCTTTTCAGCGTGGAGGTGGTGATCGTCCGGGATGCCCGTGCCATCATGCAGGACCTCAGTGGACGCCTGCCCGTATTGAACGCTTCGGGACTGGACATCCTGGCCGAGGCCGTGAACGTGACGCACACGGGCAACCGACGCCGGGCCGACCTGCATGTGGGTGAAGTGGACCTCGCCCTGGACAGCCTCAGCGCGAACATCGCCGGAGGGTATCGCCTGCACTTCGGTGCAGTGCATCTTTCCGATCGCATGCGCCGGGGCCGTGTGCGTGACATCTCCTTGCATCGGACCGATCCCGGCCCTTCGAAGCACCGCACCACCGAACTCGGCCTGCACGTGGACAGTATCGTTTTCGATGCACCGGATATCGGAGGCCTGATCGCCGACCAGGCCCTGCGCATGAAAGCGCTGAGCGTGCACGGTCTGGACCTGGAAGCCACCTTGGACAAGGAGCTGCCCGAAGGTCCGCTCCGGCCTGTAGCGCTCCCCCCCGCGGCCTTGCTGGCCCTGCCCTTCCCGGTGCGCATCGACTCGGTGCATCTGGTGGACAACACCCTCCGCTACCGCGAGCGCAGCGATGCCACCGGCCGCTGGGGCACCATCACCTTCAATGCCTTGGACGCCACCTTCAGCGGCATCGACAACACGCCCGACCGGCCCCAGGATGCCACCGGTATCGAAGGCCGCATCTCCTGCCTGTTCATGGATACGGCCCGTTTGTCCGCGCACTACACCGCGGAGGTGGAGGGCGGCCAGGATTTCACCTTCACCGCCACCGTGCAGCAACTGCCCTTCGCCGCGCTGGACACGCTCACCAGCAACCTGCTCCGGCTCTCGCTTTCCAGCGGAACATTGGATCGCATGCACCTGGTGATGAAGGGCAATGAACGCAAGGCCCGCGGAACCATGGACCTGCACTACACGGACCTGGTGGCCACCATCTCCGAACAGGCCACGCCGGCCCAACGCCACAGCATGTTCGGCTCGGTGATGGACCATGTGATGACGGCCGACAACGGCGGCGGCCTCAGCGACCGCCAGAAACGATCGTACTCGGTGGAACGCGACCAGCAACGCTCCCTGCTGACCTTCATCTGGCATTTCACCCGCTCCG
>DASWWQ010000100.1:0-14235 GCA_036405935.1 Flavobacteriales bacterium | reverse complement strand
AATGAGGTGTGATTAGAATTGTCATGAACCAATTCTTCCACCCATGAAAAGAATGCTCTCCCTTTTGTCCTTGGGCTTTGTTGGCTCATTGGCTTGTGCACAGGTCACCTTCCTGGAGAAGGAGGACTGTCCGAACCATGTATCCGAAGCTTGGGGAATACCGAGCTATGGATGGGATGTATCCGTGCATGGGGACTTTGCCTTGTGCATCGGATACCATCCCATAGGATTGTACGAGTATTGCGAAGGGAACTGGAAGTTGCTCTGGTCGCATGTGGGGAATGATCCGTATGACTGGGTGCACCCATGTGGTGCGATCGGAGAGGATTATTTCGCTTACACCTATCAGAACAATTCGCTGGAGTACGTGCGCATCTGTGAGATCGCCGATCCGGGAGTTTCGGTGGTCGACATTCCCATACCGACCGGAAATGCGATGTGGGGAGATGTGGAGCTGGCTTTCATCGGGAACGATCTCGTCCTCGACAACGGCTGGGCCTATGGTTCGTCGGACATCTACTTTGCCTCATCGGGTTGGACCACTTCCCAAACATCATTGGATGTTGCTTATAACTCGAATGGCAACGATGTGGACAATGGAAGGTGGGTGAATTTCGACGTTGATGGTCTTTATACAGTCTCGTACGATGTGGGCGAGGCTGAATATGTGACGGATGTGACGGAGTATGATTTTTTGGGTGAGATCGGCGAAGAGGAAGAGCTGGGTTACTGGAATTCGTTCGTTCATGAGGATCGTGTGTGTGTTTCGATGATGCTCTACGATCCGGGCACTACGCTTTACCGGGTCAAGCTCATCTTCTTCGAGTACGATAATGGCGATTGGGTCTATCAAAATGAGGTGGTGGAGAACGGGCAGCTTTTCGGAAGGGCGTTCATGGGGGATCGTGTGGTGCTGCAGGATTACTCATCCGATGAATTCTTCGTGGTGTCGGATCTCACCAGTAATTGGTCGTCCCATGCTATGGATGCCCTCATGACGCCATCGAATTCCACGAAGGTCAGCGCCCATGGTGGGCACCTCTTGATCGGCGAGGTCAACGGAGGCGATCCGGTGGTATACAACAGCACGACCTACTATCCGGGCACGGTGCACTTCTACGAGAACTATGCTTCTACTGCCATGGAGCTATTGATCTACGCTGATGGTACCTCGTCGAATGCGACCACGTGGGAGATCCGGGATGCCAGCAACGCAGTGGTGGTTTCTGGACCGAGCACGGCTTATGCAGGAGCCTGTGCCCTGCGTACGGAGACCTTCGACCTGCCGGCCGGCTCCTATGGATTGCGGGTGACGGACGCGGACAATACCGTTTGTAGCGGCGGATTCTTGTTGAAGACAGCAGCGGGGGACGTGGTCCTCGACGCCAGCAGCGTCCCGGCCTTCACCAGTCCAAGCCAGTATACCACCATTGATAATTTCCAGATTCCCGTTGGGCCGATCGAAGTGACGAATTCTCCACTTCCCACTTCATCGAATACTTGGTTGGTCGCTTCAGAGGACTGCGAACTGCAGGCCTTGTGTGAAGGTGTAGGGCCTTTGAATACGGCCAGCACGGCTTACCAATGGGAGTACTTCAAGCCACATAGCGCTGTTGTGACGAACTATTGGCGCTATGTAGCGTATTATTGGAATGGTAGTAGTGGTTTCTCGGCCTTCCCAGGTGCGAACTTCTGCGAGAAGGTGCGGGCATCGAAACCCGGTGCATTAGTTACCTCGCCGATCCCCTTGAACCAGTACCTCAATGTCCGTATTAGGGCTAGGGTTAACGGCGTGGACCGGGCATGGGGGCCTGTCAGCACGGTGTATTACACAACAGCCATGCGTCCTGCCAACTGGCGTGTTTCACCCAATCCGATCACCTCGGGCAATGGTCAGTTGCGATTGGAAGTGGTGACGCAGGACGAGGCTGGCATTCCCATCATCTATGATTCGGAGCTTCGGATGCAGTCATTGCGCTTGCTCGATCTGTCCGGCCGGGTGATGGCCAGCAAAGGAGGTCTGGAATACAGCATCGATGCCCCTTTCTTCTGGGACATCAGCGACGTGAAGCTCACTACCGGCATGTACTTGGTCGAGGTAACGACCAATACGGGCGTGTCCGCGACGAAGATCATGGTGCAGTAGTTCTTGGGACTCTTGGCGTAGGAGCGGGCCCCTTGCAAGGGGCCCGCTCCTACGTTGGAGCTTGACCCTATCCGAACGAGGAGGGAACTTTCTTCCCGTGTGATCACCGTGCACCGGCAGGATGCCGGTGTCCCATCGCGGCTTAGAGCCCGGAGAGGTTCACATATTTCAGTTCGGTGAACTCATCCAGCGCGTGGGTACTGCCTTCGCGACCGGTGCCACTTTCCTTGATACCGCCGAAAGGGGCCACTGCCGTGCTGATGAGGCCGGTGTTGATGCCCACCATGCCGTACTCGAGGGCTTCGCTGATGCGCCAGGTGCGCGCTTGGTCGCGCGTGTACACATAGGAAGCGAGGCCGTACTCCGTGTCGTTCGCCAATTGGATGGCCTCCGCCTCGGTCTGGAAGACCTGAACGGGGGCTACGGGTCCGAAGATCTCCTCCTTCATGCAGGCCATGTCCGAAGTGACGCCGCTGAGCACCGTGGGTTCGATGAACCGCCCGCCGAGGGCATGGGCCTTCCCGCCGGTCTCCACTTTCGCGCCTTTGTCGGTGGCGTCCTTCAACAGGCGCATCACCTTCTCCACCCCCTTGTCGTTGATGACCGGCCCCACCTTCGCTCCGTCCTCCAGTCCGGGTGCCACCTTCAAGGCGCTCACGGTCCGGGTGAATTTCTCCGTGAACTCGGCGGCCGCTCCTTGCTGCACATAGATGCGGTTCGCGCACACGCAGGTCTGTCCGCTGTTGCGGAACTTGCTGGCGATGGCGCCTTCCACGGCGGCATCGATATCGGCATCCTCGAACACGATGAAGGGCGCGTTGCCACCGAGCTCGAGGGAGATCTTCTTGAGGGTGGAGGACGCGTGCTCCATCAGCCACTTGCCCACGGGCGTACTGCCGGTGAAGGTGACCTTGCGCACGAGCGGGTGTGTGCTCATGATGAGCCCGGCGGCCTTCGCGTTGGTGGTGGTCACGATGTTCAGTACACCGGGCGGGAGCCCGGCTTCCTCGGCCAAGGCCGCCAAGGCCAAGGCGCTGAAGGGGGTGAGTTCGGCGGGCTTCAGCACCACGGTGCATCCGGAGGCGATCGCGGGCGACACCTTCCGCGTGATCATGCTGTTGGGGAAGTTCCACGGCGTTACGGCAGCCACGACACCTACGGGCTGACGGATCACCAAGAGGCGACGGCCCTTCTGATCGGTAGGAATGATCTCGCCGTTGAGGCGGCGGACCTGCTCGGCACTCCACTCGATGAACGACGCCCCATACTTGATCTCTCCGATGCTCTCCGCCAAGGGTTTGCCGCACTCGCGCGTCATCAGCACGGCGAGCTCCTTCGTGTTGGCGTTGATCAGGGCGAACCACTTCTTCATGATCGCGGCCCGGTCGGCGGCCAGCGTATCCCGCCAAGCCGGGAAGGCCTGGTGTGCGGCTTCGATGGCGGCGTTCACATCTGCGTCGGCCATGTCCGGCACTTGGCCGATCTCGGCGTTGTTGGCCGGGTCGTGCACGGGGAAGGTCTTTCCGCTGGCGGCTGCGGTCCACCGGCCGTTGATGAAGGCCTGTTCGCGGAAAAGGGTGCTGTTCGCTGTGGTCGTGGTCATGGGGCGATCGGTCGCTCGAAGGTAGGGCTTCGTCCAACGGTGCGAACGCTACAGCGTTCCTGAGCGTACTTGCGGCATGCGTTACGATCGAAGCCTTCTGCTAACGCTCTCCCTGTCCTGGATGTGCACCGTTCGCTCCGCCACCTACCACGTGGCGATCGACGGTGATGATGCGAATGCGGGTACCTCGCCCGCACAGGCCTTCGCCACGCTGCAGCATGCGGCGGATATGGCATTGGCGGGCGATAGTGTGGTGGTGCATCCCGGCACATACATGGGATTCGCCGCGATGGACCACAGCGGTACTTCCACCGCTCCCATCGTGTTCCGTGCGATGGCGGGAGCGACGATCGATGTGCCCTGTTCCTACAACGATCTGGACGGGATCAACGTGGAGAACACGGCCTGGGTCGTGGTGGAGGGCTTCCGCGTGGAAGGCATGCCGCGCGCGGGCATCCGTACGGCCCTGAGCGACCATGTCACGATCCGCCACAACGTCTGCGTGGACAATTATCGCTGGGGCATCTTCACCGGCTTCGCGGAGCACGTGACGATCGAGCACAACGAGTGTTCCGGCTCTGAGGATGAGCACGGCATCTACCACAGCAACAGCGCGGACGATCCGATCATCCGCTTCAATCACCTGCACCACAACAACGGCTGCGGCATCCACATGAACGGCGATGCGAGCATGGGTGGTGATGGGACGATCAGCGGGGCGCAGGTGTACGCGAACATCATCCACGACAACGGGGTCGGCGGCGGCAGTGCCATCAATGGCGACGGACTGATCGCTGCATCGATCTACAACAATGTGGTGTACGGCAACCACGCCAGCGGCATCAGCCTGTACATGATCGACGCGGGCGCACCCAGCACGGGCAATCGCGTGTACAACAACACGGTGGTCAACCCGAGCGATGCGCGTTGGTGCATCAACATCACCGATGGGTCCACGGGGAATACGCTGATCAACAACATCCTGGTCAACCAGCACGCGTGGCGGGGGAGCATCTCCATCTCGGCCAATTCCCTCGGCGGTTTCATCAGTCATCACAACCTCTTGAAGAACGCGCTGTCGTTGGACGGTGGTTCCACGGCGATCACCCTGGCGCAATGGCAATCGGCCGGTTACGATGCGAACTCCATGGTCGCATCCGCCCCTGCGCAACTGTTCGCGGACGCGAACGGTGGCGACTTCTCGGCGGCGAGCAATACCGCGCAACAGGTGGATGCGGGCAGCGCGGCGGTGGGCACCATCGTGCAGGTGGATCTCCTCGGTATCCTGCGTCCCCAAGGGTCCGCGTATGACATCGGTGCACAGGAGCACGAGTTGTCCACCGGCATCGTCTCCCGGATGGAAGAGCCGTGGACCATCCGTTATGCGGAAGGATCGCTGCTGTTCTCCGGGACCGATCCCAACGATCGTATCGCGGTGTACGATGCCACCGGGCGTTGCGTGCTTCAACATCCGCTGTCGGGTGGACAGCGGATCCCTTTCAGCGGACCGTGCGGCCTGTATCTCGTGGAGCGCTCCGGAACGGAGGTGCGCCGGCGCTCAGTGTTGCGTGTGGTCGTTCCCTGATGGAGTGCCGTACAGCGGTGCCAGGGAACGGAACAGCTGCGGCCAGTTCACGCGCCCGTACTTCTTCCCGAGCCGCACCATGACCAGGTCGCGCGAGGGATCCACGTACACGAACTGACCGAGGATGCCCTGCATCATGTAGTCGCCTTCCTGTGAGGGCAGCCAGAACTGGTAGCGGTAGAAGGAGGCAGCGCCGTGGGTGGTGTCGGCATGCGTACTGGTCTCCACCCATTGCGCGGACACGAGCTGTCGGTCGCGCCATTTGCCCTGATGCAGGTAGAGCGATCCAAGCTTCGCGAAATCACGGGCCGGGGCATTGATGCAACAGAAGGTCTTCTCCATGCCGCCTTCCTTCCGATCGATGCTCCAGGAGGAAGGATATTCCATGCCGAGCGGTTGCCAGAGCTTGTCGTTGCAGTATTGCGTCACGGTGCGTTGATCGCCCTTGGCGCGCAAGGCCCGCTCCAGGATGAGCCCGAGCAGTTGGCTGTTGCCGCTCACGTACTCGAACTCCATCCCGGGTTCCCGCTTCAGCCCGAGCTTCTCCGTGTGCTTGTTGAGGCGGCGTCCGTAGTAGAACTTGGCGGCGGTGCCGAAGGGGTTCACGTAGCTCTCGCTGAAGTCCATGCCACTGGTCATCTGCAGCACGTGTTCGATGGTCACCTTGTCCCAGCCCTTCGGCTTCATCTCCGGCACGAAGTCGGCCACCGGTTGTTGCACATCGCGGATGAAGCCGTCGTGGATCGCACAGCCGATCAGCATGCCGATCACGGATTTCGCCATGGAGAACGATGTGTGGATGTGTGAGGCGTCGTATCCCTTGAAATAGCGTTCATAGATCACGGTGTCGTGCCGGATCACCAGGAAGGCCACGGTGGCATGGTCCTCCAGGAACTCATCGAAGCCTGTTTCCTTGTCGCCCACCTTCAGGGTGCGTGGTGCCTTCTCCTGGTCCGCCACGGCGTAGTGGAAGGGCGTGGAGGAAGCGGGCAGGGGGCGTGCAGGGAACTTCCGGTGGTCGTTGGTGTCGGCGAAGTTGTAGATGAAGAAGCGCCCCACCGTACAACCGGAGAGGAGCAGGGAGAGCAGGAAGTAGAGGCCGAGGGATCGCGGGGACGGGTGGCGCATGGGTGAAAGATAGCGGAGGGGTGTGCCGGAAATGCGAAGGCCGGGCCCACCCGCCCGGCCTCCACGGAAGGCCCCGGCAACTAGGCCGGGAGCACGGAGCCTGATGCCACCTTGCGCCGCAACGTGCGGCTGCGGAAGAAGCGGAACACGATCGGGAACACGAGCAGGATGAAGATGGTAGCGGTGATGAGGCCGCCGATGATGACGATGGCCAGCGGCTTCTGGCTCTCACTGCCGATACCGGTGCTGATGGCGGCGGGCAACAGGCCGATGCTCGCCATCAGGGCGGTCATCACCACGGGACGGATGCGGGTGCGCACACCCTCCACGATGCTCCGGTCGAGGCTCCATCGCCGTGCGAGGTTGTCGTTGAACTCGGTGACGAGGATCACGCCGTTCTGCACGCAGATGCCGAAGAGCGCGATGAAGCCCACGCCGGCGCTGATGCCGAAGTTCATTCCGGTGAGGTGCAGCGCGAGGATGCCACCGACCAGGGCGAAGGGCACGTTGATCAGCACGAGGCCGGCGTTGCGCGCATCACCCAGGGCGATGAAGAGGATGACGAAGATGGCCGCCAAGCTGATGGGCACCACTTGGCCGAGCCGTGCACTCGCGCGCACCTGGTTCTCGAATTCACCGGTCCAGGTGATGCTGTAGCCATGGGGCAGCTTCACGTGCTCCTCCACGTTCTTGCGGGCCTCCGCAATGGTGCTGCCGAGATCGCGGTCGCGCACGGTGAACTTCACGCCGATGAAACGGTTGTTGTTGTCGCGGTAGATGAAGGCGGGTCCGGTGGTGGTGGTCACCGTGGCGATCTCGCTCAGGGCGATGCGCGCTCCGCTCAACGTCGGCACCAGGATCGCCTGGATCTCGTCCACGCTGCGTCGGTACTCGTACGGGAAGCGCAGGCGGATGTCGAACTTCCGTTCGCCCTCGTACATCACGTTCGCGGTCTTGCCGCCGATCGCCATCTCGATCACGGCCTGGGCGTCGGCGGTGCTGACGCCGTAGAGCGCCATCTTGGTGTCGCTGAGGTGGATCTGGATCTCGGGCTGGCCCACATTGCGCAGCACACCGGGATCCTTGATGCCCTGCACGTGCTGGATGTTCCGGAGCACGGCGTCGGCCAGGCTGTCGAGCAGCGGCAGGTCCGGACCGAAGATCTTCACGGCGTTGTTGGCGTTCATGCCGGCCACGGCCTCGGCCACGTTGTCGATGATGGGCTGCGAATAGTTGTAGTTGATGCCTTGGAACTGTTTCAGCTCCTTGTCCATCGCATCGATGAGGTCGTCCTTGCCGATCCCCTTGCGCCACTGGTCCAGCGGCTTCAGGTTCACCTGCATCTGCACGTAGTAGAAGCCGCTGGGATCGGTGCCGTCGTTGCTGCGACCGGTCTGGCTCAGTACGCCGTTCACCTCGGGGAAGGTGTTCAGCTTCTCGCGCAGCGTACGCACCATGGTCACCGTCTCGGGCAGGCTCATGCTCATGGGCATCTTCGCTTCCACCCATAGCGCACCTTCGTTCAGTTCGGGGAGGAACTCCGTTCCCATCCACTTCATGGAGACCACCGAAAGCACGAGTGCAGCACCGGCGGTGAGGAAGGCGAAGCGCGGGCGGTCGTAGGCCCAACGGAATCCCCGGAAGACCCACTTGTCGAAGAAGCGCGCGAGGAAGCTGTGCTTCTCCTTCACGTTCTTCTTCAGCAGGGCGGCGCACAGCACGGGCACCAGCGTCAGGGTGAAGATCAGCGCACCGAGCAGGGCGAAGCCGAGCGTCCAGGCCAGCGGGGAGAACATCTTGCCTTCCACCTTCTCGAAGGAGAAGATGGGGATGAGGGCGGTGATGATGATGAGCTTGCTGAAGAAGACCGCCTTGCCGGTGCGTGTGGCCGTGTGCTTGATCAGGCCGAGCTTGCTCATGCGGTTGAACCTCTCCATGCCCACGCGCTGCGCCAGGTGGTCGAGGGCCACGAAGAGCCCTTCCACCATCACCACCGCGCCATCGATGATGATACCGAAGTCGATGGCACCGAGCGAGAGCAGATTGGCGCTCATGCCCTTCAGTCGCAGGCAGAAGAAGGCGAAGAGCAGGGCGAGGGGGATGATGATGGAGACGATGAGCGTGGTGCGCCAGTCGGCCATGAAGAGGAACACGATGGCGGTGACGAGGATGATGCCCTCGATGAGGTTGTGCATCACCGTGTCGGTGCAGTAGGCCATCAACCGGTCGCGGTCGTAGAAGGTCACCATCCTCGTGTCGGAGGGCAGCACCTGCGTGTTGATCTCGTCGATCCGTTCCTTCACGCGCGCCAGCACCTCGCTGGGGTTCTCGCCCTTGCGCATCACGATGATGCCCTCCACGACATCATCGTTGTCGTCGAGCCCCACCTGTCCCACCCGTGGCAGGTCGGCCATGCGCACATGGGCCACGTTCTTCACGAGCACGGGTACGCCGTCGCGGGCCTCGATGATGATGTTCTCGATGTCGCCGATGCTGTTGAGCAGGCCCATGCCCCTCACCACGAAGGCCTGGCCGTTCTTCTCGATGACATCGCCGCCCACGTTGATGTTGCTGCGGGTCACCGCTTGGTGGACCTCGAGCGGCGTGAGGTCGTACTGCATCAACCGGCCGGGGTCGGCTTCGATCTCGTAGATTTTCTGGCGCCCCCCGAATGCCACCACATCGGCCACGCCTGCTACCTGCCGCAGCCTCCGGTCGATCACCCAGTTCTGTAGCGTGAGCAGCTCACGCGAGTCCTTCTTGTCGCTCTGCAACGTGTACCGGAAGATCTCGCCCGTGGGTCCGTAGGGCGGCTGCACATCCGGCTCCACGCCATCGGGAAGTTCCACGGTGTTCAGCTGGTTGTTCACCTGCTGCCGCGCGAAGAAGTCCTCCACGTCGTCCTCGAAGATCACCTTGATCACGCTGAGGCCGAACATGCTGATCGAACGGACGTTGGTGCGTTTCTGCACGCTGTTGAGGCCCACCTCGATGGGCACGGTGACGAAGCGCTCGATCTCCTGCGCGCTGCGGCCCGGCCACTGCGTCACGATGATGATCTGCGTGTTGGTAACGTCCGGGAAGGCCTCGATGGGCGTGTGCCGGAAGCTCACGAAGCCCGCGATCACCAGCGCCGCCACCCAGAAGAAGGTGAAGAAGCGGTTCTTCAGCGAGAAGGTGATGATGGAACGGATGAAGCCCATCGGATCAACGGTCGTTGAGCGCGTCGTAGAGGAAGAGCTGCTGACCGCTGACGATCACCTCGCCCGGTCGCAGGCCGGACGATACCCAGCTGGTGGTTCCGGTGGTCCGGTCCACGGTGATGCTCCGCGTCTCCACGTTCAGGCGGTCCTTGAACACCATCACATGGTCGCGGTCGTTGTCGTTGATGATGGCCCCGGAAGGAATGGCGGGAAGGCTGCGTTCCTCCTGGTACACGAGCCTGACACGGGCGATCATCTCCGGCTTCAGCAGCACATCGGGGTTCTGCAGCGTGATCCGGATGCGCATGGTGCGCGTGCGCGGGTCGAGCATGTTGAGGATCTTGTCCACCTTGCCCGTGAAGACCTTGCCGGGATAGCTCAGCGTGGTCACCTGCGCGGTCATGCCTTCCTTCACACGGGCGATATCACTTTCGTAGACATCGGCCAGCACCCACACGCGGTCCAGTTCGGCGATGGTGAAGATGGCCTCGTCGTGGTCCTCGGGCAAGGTCACATCACGCACCACGGCCTTGTCGATCACGTATCCGCTGATGGGGGCCTTCACCACGTACTGGGATCCGTCCTTGAACTGGTAGATGGAGAAGATCTCGTTCATGCCCTTCAGTTTGGCCTTCGCTTTCTCGAGTTCGTAGCGGGCCTCCACGAGCTTGCGTTCGCTCAGCAGATGGGAGTCGAAGAGGTCCTGTTTGGAGGCGAGGTTCTTCTCGGCCACCTCCATGTCGCTGCGGGCATCGATCATCTTGCGCTCGAGATCGGCCACCTGGCTGCTGCGGATGATGGCGAGCGTGCGGCCTTTGGTGACATGATCGCCCAGTTCCACCTCCACTTCGCTCACCTGACCACCCACGATCGGGTACACGCTGGCCAGCCTGCCATCATCGGGGGCGATGTGTGCGTTGAGCTCCACCGTGTTCTCGATGGGCAGCACGCGTACCGTGTCGAGCTGGATACGCGCCAGCATGGTATCGCTCAAGGTGAAGGTGCGATCGGCGTTCGGGGTGGGTGCGGGACCCTTGCACGCGCAGAGTCCGGCCAGCAGGACCACGGCCGCGGCGACACCCGTGCCACGTGCGGCGCACGCGGTCTCAGCGATCGAACAAGCGCTGTCCGCTGACGAATTCCAGTTCTTCATAGGCGTTCTGCAGGTCGGCCTCCAGCGCGTTGATCGCGATGATGGAAGCGGTGTAGGATTCGAACAGGTCGGTGAATTCGAGCAGGCTGATGTTGCTCTTCACGTAGTTGCCGATGAGGCTTTCGCTGAGCCGGTCCAGTTGCTGCGCGAAACCCTTCGTGGTGCTGGTGTATTGGTCCTGCAGGCTGCGCAGGTCGGCGAGCGCACGTTGAACTTCGGCACGCACGGAGGCGCGTTCGAGTTCCAACTGCGTACGGGCCAGGTCCGCGGCGGCCCGGGCCCGTTTGATGCGGCCCTGGTTGCGGTCGAAGAGGGGAAGGCTCAGGCCGGCGTTCAGGCCCCAGTAGTCGGGCAGGTAGTTGCTGTTCTGGTCGTAGGTGGCGCCGAGCGCGAGGTCGGGCACCACGCGACGCTTCTCCAAGCGCAGGTCCAGATCGGCAGCGTCCTGCTCCGCGCGCGCCATGCCGATCCGGGGCCGTTGTTGCTCCGCGCGATCGATCAGTCGGGCGATATCGGAGGGCAGCGTTCGTATCGGTGAAAGCTCCAAGGCCGATGGGGTGAACACGATCGGGCGATCGTCCGCGAGCAGCACATGGAGGTCTTCCTGGATGCCGTTCAGTTGGCGCATCAAGCCCACGCGCTCGCCGTTCAGCGTGAAGTAGCTGCTGCGCAGACGGGTCACTTCACGTAGGGAGACATTGCCTTTCTCCAGCTGGGTGCCGTAGCCGTCCACGATACCTTTCAGCACATCGAGCTGGGACGTCAAGGCCCGCACCGCGCGGTCCAGGTGGAACTGCCGGTAGAGGGCCGCGTGCAGTTGATAGCGGAGCGCCGAGGCCAGCTCGGCGTATTCGGCCTCGCTCAAGCGGATGCGTTGTTCGGCCGCTTTCACGGCCAAGCTGCGTTGGCCGCCTATGCGGAACAATTGTTCCACCGTGATGGCCTTCTGACCATCGGGTCGCGAGACATCGAAGAAGCTACCGGTGGAGGGACGGATGCTCCATTCGGTGGCCACCGACGGGTTGTTGAAGACCCGCGCTTGGATGCGGTCCGCGGTGGCCTGGTCGATGGCGTAGCGCTGCGCCACCAATCGGAGCGAGCGGGCCGACAGTAGACTGTCCGCGGAACGCAGCCCGACGCGCAACGTGTCCTGCGCATGACCATGGGCAAGGGCCAGGCCGAGGATGAGCGTCGTGGATATCCGGCGGAACATGTCCGCAAAGGGATCCCGGCGACCTGAAGAATGCCTTGGGAAGCGCCTTAAAAATTCCTTAGGCTGTCGTCGGCAGCTCGATCACGAAGGCGTGTAGGCCTTCCTGGTGCTGGTACCAGGCCTGGCCTCCACTGTCGGCCATCACTTGGCGCACGATGCTCAGTCCGAGTCCACTGCCCCGGGTGCGCTCCGATCCGGCACCCCGGAAGAAAGGTTCGAAGACGTGCTCCGGCGGAAGGGGAGAGCCGCCCTCGTTGCGGAAGGTCATGCGCACGAGTCCGGGGGCATGGGCGATGTGGATGCGTTGCTCCTTGTCCGGTGCATGCAGGGCCGCGTTCTGCACCAGGTTCTGGATGGCGGTGCGGAACAGCAGGGGATTGATCGACACCGTGAGCTGTTCTCCGCTCTCGATCCCGGCATCCAGGTCCACCTTGGCCTGATGGTGCGGATGGAGCTGGTGCATCTCCTCCAGCACGCTGAAGAGCGTCTCATCCACGCGCACGGCGGATCGGGGCGTCGGCAGGTGGGCCTTGAGGCGCTGGAGCAGCAACAGCGATTCCACCAGTCCGCCTTGGGTGGCGATGTCGTTCTGCAACATGCGCAAGGCCTCCGGGATGCGCGCGTCCCCAACGGGCAGGGCCAGGGCTTGTTCCACCTGCGCATTCATGCGCGCCAAGGGTGTGCGCAGCTCATGGCTGGCGTTGTTCACGAAGGCGCGCTGCAGGTCGAAGGCCGAGCGCAGGCGTTCGAGCATGTTGTTGTAGTTGAACGCCAATCGGTCCAGTTCGTCGCGCGTGCCGCGCACCGTGAGGTGTTGATCGAGCCGGTCCACATCGATGTCCGATATGGCGCGATCCAATCGTCCGATGGGGCGCAGGGCGAAACCGATGTAGAAATAGCTCGCCCCGAAGATGAAGAGCAGTCCGAGGACCAACGAAACGATGAGCGTGTCGCGCAGGTTCTGCAGTTCACGTTGTCCGTACGTGTCGAAGGCCGAGGCCAGCACCACCACGTCGATATCCTCCTCCTTGAAGTGCAGGCCGACCACCTCGTCGCCATCGGTATCCCGATAGGCCACCTGACCTTCCTTGCGCACTTGGGCCAGTGCATCCTTGGAGTAGGGGAGCGCTTCATCATCGAGACTGCTGTAGATCAACCGATCGGCGGCGTCGAACACCAGCACCTTCTCATCGCGGAGCCGATGGATGGTGTTCTTGTCCATGATGCGGAGCAGTTGGCGATCGGCCATCTTCACTTCTCCCAAGAGGGTGGCCACCCGTTCACACTGCTCGCGCAGGCGCTCGTAGAATTCCTCCTGTCGGGAAGCGGAGTGGGAGAAGTAGATGTAGCCCAGCGAACCCACCAGCAGCGAAAGCGACAGCGCCGCGAACAGGAGTGCCACGCGGACCTTCAGCGTCATGGCTCGGCCTCGTTCAGGGTGTATCCGAAACCATGGCGCGTGTGGATCAACTTGGTGTCGAAGCCCTTGTCCACCTTGCCGCGCAGGAAGCTGATGTAGACCTCGATGGTATTGGGCGAAACGGTGTGGCTGTCCTCCCAGACCTCGCGGGCGAGGTCGTCCTTGCTGAGCACGCGACCCTGGTTGCGCGCCAGATGCATGAGCAGGTTGAACTCGCGCGGGGAGAGTTCGATGGCACGGCCGCCCCGGATCGCCTGTCGCGCCGGTATATCGATGGAGAGGTCGGCGATGCGCAGCACCTCGAGCGGGAGCGGATGGCTTTCGCTGCGTTTGAGGAAGACGCGCACCTTGGCCAGGAGTTCCTTGAAGTGCACGGGCTTCACCAGGTAGTCGTCCGCGCCCAGGTCGAAGGCGTTGGTCTTGCTGTCGATGTCGCTGAAGGCGGTGAGGATGATGATCGGCGTATTGCCGCTGCGTTGGCGGATGGCGGAGCAGATCCCGAAGCCGTTCACATGCGGAAGCCCGAGGTCCAGCAGCACGAGGTCGAAGGTGCGCTGGCGGATCGCGCGCAGGGCCATGTCCCCATCGAACTGCGGCACCACCTCGAATCCCTCCTGCTGCAGTTGATCGGAGAGTGAGCGGGAGAGACGCGGATCGTCCTCCACCAGAAGGATGCTCTTGGTCGTGGCCTGCATCGGGTGCAAGGTAGAATGCGGCATCGGCGCGCTCAGCGTCCCTTGCGCTCGCGGCGCTCGGTGCGTTCCTTCCGCAGGAGGGTCGTGAT
>DASWWQ010000099.1:0-3465 GCA_036405935.1 Flavobacteriales bacterium | reverse complement strand
TGAAATACGGGGTGCAGTACACGTACCACATCTACACCCCCAGCACCGTGGACGTGGAGAGCGGCGACACGGAATTCAACATCGATACGCCTTCGAAGCTGCGCGCGCACGAGGCCGCCATCTACGCCCAGGACGACTACGATATCAGCGATGCCCTGCGCGTGAACGTGGGCGTGCGCCTCTCCTACTTCGCGCACGTGGGCTCCTTCCACGAGTACCTGTTGGACGCGGAAGGCAACACCACCGGCACCAAGGACTATCCCTCGGGCGAGGTGATCAAGGACTATTACGGGTTGGAGCCACGCCTCGCCCTGCGCTACAAGCTGGACGGGAAGAGCAGTCTCAAGGCCAGCTTCAACCGCAACCTGCAGTACGTGCACCTGGCCAGCTTCAGCTCCATAGGACTGCCCACCGATGTATGGGTACCCAGCGGCAAGAATGTGAAACCGCAGGTGGCCTTGCAATACGCCGTGGGCTATTTCCGCGACCTCTTCGACCGCAAGTACGAAGCCAGCGTGGAGGTCTACTACAAGGACATGCTCAACCAGATCGAGTACGCCGAAGGAGCGAGTCCGGACGATGGCGGCAACACGAACTACGATGCCTTGCTGCGCTTCGGCAAGGGTTGGAGCTATGGTGCCGAGTTCTTCCTGAAGCGCCGAGTGGGCCGCATGACCGGCTGGGTGGGTTATACCTGGAGCAAGACCATGCGTCAGTTCCCGGACATCAACAACGGCGAGGAGTTCCCCAGCCGCTGGGACCGCCGGCACGATGTGAGCGTGGTGGCCAGCTACGACCTGAACGAGCGTTGGAGCTTCGGTGGCACCTTCGTCTACAGCACGGGACAGGCCACCACCCTGCCCGTGCAGCGCTATTGGATCGAAGGGCGCCTCGTGAGCCAGTTCAGCGAGCGCAACGGATTCCGCATGGCCCCCTACCATCGTTTGGACCTGGCCGCCACCCTGAAGAACAAACCGACCAGGACCGTCACGGACAAGACCACGGGCGAGACCACCACGGTGGAACGCAAGTACCGCAGCAGCTGGACCTTCGCCGTGTACAATGCCTACAACCGGGCGAACCCCTACTTCTACTACTTCGACACGGAAGGCAGCACGGGCCAGGGCGATCTGCGCGTGGTGGCCAAACAGGTGTCGCTCTTCAGTATCCTCCCTTCGATCACCTGGAACTTCCATTTCTGATGAAGCACCGGACCCTCTTCGTTTCCCTTGCACTTGGCACCGTTCTTCTCAGCGGCTGCGAGAAGGAGATCACCGTGGATGTGCCCGACACGCCGGAACGCCTGGTGGTGGAAGGCACCATCGAACAGGGCCTGCCGCCCTTCATCATCCTCACCCGCACCCAGGGCTATTTCGAACCCACCAGCTTCGAGTCGCTCAGCAACATGTTCGTTCGCGATGCCGTGGTGACCGTGACGAGCAACGGACAGACCTGGACCCTGCCCTCGCTCTGCAGCGGCTCGCTGACTCCCGAACAGATCCTCGCGGCCGCCGCGCTCACCGGTCTGGATCCCGTGCTGCTCAGTTCCGGCAACATCTGCATCTACACTTCCCTAGACCCCACCCACGTCGGGGTGATCGGCAATACCTATGAACTGCGCATCGAGGCGGAAGGCAAGGTGCTCACCAGCGTCACCACCATCCCCAACCCGGTGCCGCTGGATTCGGTCTGGTTCAAGCTGGCCCAACAGCGCCCGGATGATGACACCCTCGGTTTGGCCTGGGCCACGCTCAGCGACCCCGACACGATGGGGAACAGCTACCGCTGGATGGCCCGCCGCATCAGCCACCGGCCCGATGGCTCCGTGGAGGACCCCACCTACATCTCGCCCCTCGGCTCCAGCTACAACGACAAATACGTCAATGGCCTCACCTTCGACTTCAACTTCATCCGGGGTCGCCAGTTCTACAGCAACCAGACCGAGGACGGCAACGAGGAAACCGGCTATTACAAGGTCGGTGATACCATCGCCGTGAAGTTCGTGAGCCTCGGGAAGAAGGAGTACGACTTCTATACCAGCTACGATGACAACGTGGGTAGTAGTGGCGACCTCTTCGGAACACCCGTGAACGCGAAGACCAACATCAACGGCGGGCTCGGTATCTGGGCCGGCTGGGGTGCATACCTCGATACGATCGTTTGCCAGTAGCGTAGGTTCCCAGTGGCAGCCTAGGGTGCGAATACGATGTCACCCTGAGCCCGTCGAAGGGATCGTACAGGGCCCTTCGACGCGCTCAGGGTGAAACTTCGATATCGGGTGCGGACCCAACTCCATCGATCCTTGGAGACCTTTGGAACGCTGACCGCCCGTGCTCGCTCGGCGGGGTGATGCCAAGGAATAACTTCGCGCCCCGAAATGAGCACCACGCCCGAACACGTCAAATGCCTGATCATCGGATCGGGTCCAGCCGGATATTCCGCCGCCATCTATGCCGCCCGGGCCGACCTGAAGCCCGTGATGATCGAAGGCCCGTTGCCCGGTGGCCAGCTGACCCAGACCACGGAGGTGGACAACTACCCCGGCTATCCTATGGGTCGCAGTGGTCCCGAGATGATGGAGGACCTGAAGGCGCAAGCCAAGCGCTTCGATACCGACATCCGCAACGGCTGGGTGACCAAGGTGGACTTCACCGGTCCCGTGCACAAGGTGTGGGTGGACGAGAAGACCGAGATCCATGCGGACAGCGTGATCATCAGCACCGGCGCCAGCGCAAAATGGCTCGGGCTGCCCAACGAGATCCGCCTGCGTGACATCGGCGGCGGCGTAACCGCCTGTGCGGTATGCGACGGCTTCTTCTTCCGCGGACAGACCGTGGCCCTGGTGGGTGCCGGCGATACCGCCGCCGAGGAGGCCACCTACCTCGCCAAGCTTTGCCCCAAGGTGTACATGCTCGTGCGCAAGGAGGAGTTCCGCGCCAGCAAGGCCATGGTGCATCGCGTGGAGAACACCCCCAACATCGAGGTGCTCTTCAATACCGAGGTGAAGGATGTGCTCGGTGAACACGGCGTGGAGGGCATCATCGCCATCAACAACAGGACGGGCGAGGAACGCAAGCTGGATGTCACCGGCCTGTTCATCGCCATCGGTCACAAGCCCGCCACCGACCTGTTCAAAGGTTGGCTGGACATGGACGAGACCGGCTACCTGAAACACGACGCCGATCGCACCAGCACCAGGATCCCCGGTGTGTTCGTGGCGGGTGATGCCGCCGATAAGGTCTACCGCCAAGCCGTGACCAGCGCCGGTTCCGGATGCATGGCCGCCCTCGATGCCGAGCGGTATCTCGCCGCGAACGGCATGCACTGACCGATCAACGCTCCCATGAGAAGGTGGTCCGCAACGGCCACCTTTTCCATTGGTTCGTCCTACTCCACCAGGAACACCTGCGTGGAGCGCCCATCCTTACCGGACACCTCGAACAGATAGCTACCGGGCGGCAAGGA
>DASWWQ010000098.1:0-4375 GCA_036405935.1 Flavobacteriales bacterium | reverse complement strand
ATAGGGCGCACTCGGCTGGGGCCGAGCGCGTGCTTGGGAAGTTCGAGCAGGCGAAGAGGAAGTTGAAGTAGTCCGATCCTCCGCGATCCCGCGCTGGATCCGGGCTGCATGAGTTGTCCCGGATCGGGTGTTCGATCCAGCGCCTTTCCGCCCTTCGGGATCCGTGGAGGTGTGCGCACCTTTGTGTACGCGAGGCATAAGCGCCTCCGTTGTACAGGGATGCGCATGATCGTGGCGGGGAATTGGAAGATGCACACCGATCGCAACGGTGCCGTGGCCTTGGCCACCGCCGTGGCTTCCGGTATCGAACACGGCCGGACGCGGGTGGTGGTGGCACCGCCCTTCCCATTCCTCGAAGCCGTGGCACAGGCCGTGAAAGGAACCGCGGTGCTCGTGGCCGCGCAGAACTGCCATGCGGAGGAGAAAGGTGCCTTCACCGGAGAGGTCAGCGTGCCCATGCTGAAGGACCTCGGCGTGCAGGCCTGCATCATCGGACACAGCGAACGCCGCCAGTATTTCGGCGAGACCGATACGGCGGTGCATCGGAAGATCGAGGCCCTGTTGAAGCACGGTCTGTTGCCGATCTACTGCTGCGGTGAGCTCCGGAACGAACGCGAGGAAGGCCGCCACTTCGATGTGGTGTCCGCGCAGCTGCACGGCGCATTGGGTGCCCTGAAGCCTGCGGATATCGCGCGGTTGGTGGTGGCCTATGAACCGGTCTGGGCCATCGGCACGGGTCTCACCGCTTCGGCCGCACAGGCGCAGGAGATGCATGCCTTCATCCGCGCCGAGCTCAGGAACCTCTGTGGCGCTGCGGCCGATGAAGTGCCGATCCTGTACGGCGGTTCCTGCAAACCGGACAATGCCGAGGGGCTCTTCGCCGGGGCGGATGTGGATGGTGGATTGATCGGCGGCGCGGCCCTGGTGGCCGACCAGTTCATCGAACTGGTGCGCCTCGCGAACGCCAAGGGAGCATGAGCTGGACCGAAGTGGACCTCACCATCGCGCCGCGTGATCCGTGGACCGATATCGCCATGGCCGAGCTGGGGGAGTTGGGCTACGACACCTTCGAGGAAACGTCCCACGGCGTGAAGGCCTACATCCTCACCGCGCATTTCGATCGGATCGCCCTCAACAGCCTGATGGTGGTGAAGGATCCCCATGTGAAGGTGAACATCGGCACGCGGATGATCGAGGCCCGCAACTGGAACGCGGAGTGGGAGAGCAGCTTCGAACCCGTGGAGGTGGGGAAGGCCGTGCGCATCCGGGCGGAGTTCCATCCGCACGTGGACGGCTTCGCGCATCCCATCGTCATCACACCACGAATGGCCTTCGGAACAGGGCACCACGCCACCACCCGCATGATGGTGGAGAGCATGCTCCCGTTGGACCTGCGGGGAAAGCACGTCTGCGACCTGGGCTGCGGCACCGCGCTGCTCGCCATCCTGGCCGAACGCCTGGGGGCGGCATCGGTGGAGGCCATCGACATCGACCAAGGGGCCGTGGACAACGCGCGGGAGACCGTCGTGCTCAACGGTTGTACCCGCATCGTTGTGGAAAAGGGCGATGCCGCCCTGCTGCGGCCGGATACTTGCGGGGCTATTTTGGCGAACATCGAGCGCAATACGCTGGTCCGGGACATGCCTGCCATGGCCGGCGCACTGCGTTCAGGAGGTATCCTGCTCTTGAGCGGATTCGTGAAGGCCGATATCGGCCGGATGGAGGAGGCGGTACGGTCGGCCGGGCTGCTGCCCACCGGTACGATGGAACAAGGTGAATGGGCTCTGGTGAAATGCGAACGACCCGCTTGAACAGGACATCCCCCGCGCGCTGTGCGCTCCGGCTCCTCACCGCGGTGGGGATGGTGATGGCCGTGCCCACGGTACAGGCCCAGACCCGCACGTTCCCCAACGACCAGGCCGGCTTCCTGCAGGAGATGACCTCCTTCATCGTGGAGGCCGACAAGAAGGTGGGCCGCCCTTTCATGGAGGTCGAATTCACCTCCGCTTGGAACAGTGCCTTCTTCGACGATGCGAAACGCACCCGTGTGGCGGCGATGGCGAACACGATGGCCAAGAAGCGCTTCGAGGCCTTCCCCGGCTTCCACGACTACCTCTCGGCGTTGGTGGCCTTCGCCGGCAGCGGCCGCAGCGCCTCCGAGTTCGATGCGTGGATGAAAGCGTTGGAGGGCGCGGCGCAAAGTCCCCGCAAACAGAACCTCGCTGACCTCATCTCCATGAGCGCCGGGTTGTTCAGGGACAACAGCTTCTTCACCAGTGCCAGCACCCGTTGGCGCAGCCGTGACAAGGGGTTCACCATCACCTTCGACAGTATTCCGAAGGTGACCTGGAGCACACCGATGGAGCTGGTCTGCTTGGCCAAGGGAGATAGCGCGGTGATCAAGAACACCACCGGAACCTACTATCCCACGCGCCAACAATGGGAAGGCAAGGGCGGAAGGATCACCTGGGAACGGGCGGGGTTGAAGCCCGAGGCCACATGGGCCGAATGGGACCATCGCTACAGCGTGCGGGTGAAGAGCAGCGACATCGAGGTGGATTCGATCCGCTTCACCGACCCCTATTTCGACCACAAGTTGCTGGGCAAGGTGGTGGACAAGGTGATGGCGAACGTGTCCGCCGAGAAGGCCAGCTATCCGCGTTTCGAGGGCTACGACCGCAGGATCCGCATCAAGGACATCGCCGACGGCATCGACTTCGAGGGCGGCTTCACCATGCAGGGAGCCAAGCTGCAGGGTTCGGGTACCGAAGAGGAACCGGCCTCGCTCGTGTTCTACCGGGACAAGCGTCCCTTCATCATCAGCAAGGGTCTCCTCTATACCATCGAACCCGAGAAGATCAGCAGCGAGAGCGTGGCGCTCACCGTGCGTTTGGACAAGGATTCGATCTTCCACCCCAAGGTGAACCTGCGCTTCCTGAAGGCGAAGAAGCAGCTCACCATCCTCAAGACCGATGAAGGGCTTTCACGTGGACCGTTCTACGACACGTACCATAACCTGGACATGTTCTTCGAGCAGATGACCTGGACCCAGGGCGATCCCCTGTTGAGCCTGGGCAACCTGCAGGGAAGCACGCAGACGCGCACCTCCTTCGAGAGCTCCAACTACTTCAAGGACGAACGTTATGCCGCCCTTTTGGGCATGGATGCCGTCCATCCCCTGAGCAGGGTCAATGAGTACCAGAAGCAGGCCGGCCTGGATTTTTCCGCCGAGGAGTTCGCGCGGTCCACGCGTCTGCAGATGACGCAGGTGGTGCCCATGCTGATCGACCTCGCCAACAAGGGCTACATCGAATACAACGAGGCATCGCAGATGGTCCATGTGAAGCCCCGGCTCCGTGAGCACATCCTCTCCAGCGCGAAGAAGATCGACTATGACGTGCTCCAGTTGAACAGCAATGCCGAGGACGGAGTGAACGGCACGATCAACCTGCTGAACAACGATCTGGCCCTGCGCGGGGTGTCGAAGATCGTGCTGAGCGACTCACAGGACGTGCGCATCTACCCGAGCCAGAAGCTCGTGACGGTGAAGAAGGACCGCGACCTCACCTTCGGCGGCAACATCACCGCCGGCAAGCTCAACTACTACGGCAAGGAGTACTACTTCCACTACGCACCCTTCGTGATCGATCTGCTGAACGTGGACAGCGTGAGCTTCTATGCCGACAGCTTCGAGAAGGATGCCGAAGGACGCCGGCGCCTCGTGCGGGTGAAGAACGTGCTGGAGCAGGTCACGGGCACCTTGGAGATCGATGCGCCCAGCAACAAGAGCGGTCTGCAGCAGAAGAAGTATCCCGAGTACCCCAAGTTCAACAGCACGCGCGACAGCTATGTGTTCTACGACAAGGGCAGCATCCAGAAGGGGGCGTACAAACGCGACATCTTCTACTACAAGAGCGATCCCTTCCAGATCGACAGCCTGGACAACTTCACCAACGAAGGCCTCACCTTCAGTGGTACGCTCATGAGCGGTGGCATCTTTCCCGACATCCGCGAGCCCATCCGCCTGCAGGAGGACTATGCGCTCGGCTTCATCCGGTCCACGGGCGATGGAGGGCTGCCGCTCTACGGACGCAAGGCCAAGTTCGCCAATACCATCAAGCTCGATCACAAGGGGCTCCACGGCGACGGCGACCTCACCTACCTCACCACCATCGCCAGCAGCAAGGACATCGTCTTCACGCCGGACACCACCTTCGGCATGGCCGATACCCTGTACAATGCAGCCGCCAAGGGAGCCACCATGGACGTGCCCAATGTGCACGGTGCCGACGTGTTCCTCCGGCTGGAACCCGCGAAGGATGTGCTGTTGGCCGAGAACCGGAAGAAGCCCATGGTGATGTTCGATGGACAGGCC
>DASWWQ010000097.1:0-25755 GCA_036405935.1 Flavobacteriales bacterium | reverse complement strand
GCCCGTGCGAAATTGGCTAATTTTCGGCCCGTCGCCCAAATGGCCGCAACGCCCGCCCCACAAGCCTTTCCGATCCATGTTCCTGGAACGCACCGGTGACCGGGCCCCACGCAAGGGCTGGGTGGAGGTGATCTGCGGCAGCATGTTCTCCGGGAAGACCGAGGAGCTGATCCGCCGCCTGCGCCGCGCCGAGTTCGCCCGTCAGAAGGTGGAGATCTTCAAGCCGGGCACCGATACCCGGTACGATGCCCTGGATGTGGTGAGCCATGACCGTACCGCCATCCGCAGCACGCCCGTGCCCAACAGCAGCAACCTGCTCCTGTTGGCCGCCGACGTGCAGGTGGTGGGCATCGATGAGGCACAGTTCTTCGATGAGGGCCTACCTGCGGTCTGCGAACAACTGGCTGCCCAAGGGGTGCGCGTGATCATCGCCGGTCTCGACATGGATTTCCAAGGAAGACCCTTCGGCCCCATGCCCGCGCTGATGGCCATGGCCGAGTTCGTCACGAAGGTGCACGCCATCTGCATGCATTGCGGCGAACTGGCCAGCTTCAGTCACCGCACGCACACCAGTGATGCCCTCGTGCTCCTGGGGGAGACCGATAGTTACGTGCCCCTCTGCCGCAGCTGTTTCAACATCGCGCGCAGTTCCCGCGAGGAACGCTCCCTGCCATGATGGACCGCGGCTACCGCATGAGCGAGATCGCCCGGGTGACCGGCGGTGCGCTGTCGCTGGAGCTCGGCGACCACCACATCCGCCACTTGGCCATCGACACGCGCGGCGCCACCCCGGCCGAGGGCACGCTCTTCATCGCCCTGCGCGGCCAACGCCACGACGGCCATCGGTACATCAACGACATGGCCGCACACGGTGTGCGCGATGTGCTGATGAACGCCGACAGCAACGCCGACGAACAGGAGCTGAACACGATCGCGGTGCCCGATACGCTCGTGGCCTTGCAGGCCCTGGCCGCCCATCATCGCGGGCATTTCAACTACCCCGTCATCGGCATCACCGGCAGCAATGGCAAGACCGTGGTGAAGGAATGGTTGTATCAATGCCTGGCCTCCACGGAACGCATCGTACGCAGTCCCGGCAGCTGGAACAGCCAGGTGGGGGTGCCCTTGAGCGTGTGGGAGATGGGGGCCGAGCATACGCTGGGCATCTTCGAAGCGGGGATCAGCCAGCCGGGTGAAATGGACAGACTCTCCGCTGTGGTGAAGCCGACGATCGGCATCTTCACCAATCTGGGTCCGGCGCACGCTTCCGGTTTCCAGGATGCCGCACGGAAGGCGGAGGAGAAGGCGCTGCTTTTCCGCGGAACGGAGGCCGTGGTGCATTGTGCCGACCATGCGGAGGTGCGATCGGCCCTGTTGAAGGCCGGTGTGCCGGCCACGGCGCTGGCGCATGATTGGGCGCGGGAAGCGCAGGCCTGGGTCGTGTTGGAGAAGGAATCGCCCCTGGATCGCGGCCTGGAGCTGCAGGTGCGCTGGAACGGCGCCCGGCATCGTTTCCGCCTTCCCTTCACCGATGCGGCGAGCGTGGAGAATGCCCTGCACGTGATCACCATGTTGCTCCACCTCGGGCATGCCCCGACATGGATCGCGGAACGGGTCGAACAGCTGGAACCCGTGGCCATGCGGCTGGAAATGGTGGCGGCCATCGGTGGTGGGGTATTGGTGAACGATGCGTACAGCAGTGATCCCACCTCCTTCGCCCTGGCGCTCGACCATTTGGTGCGGCACGGCGAAGGACGAACCCGCATCGCCGTGGTGGGCGATATCCAAGGCTCGGGCATCCCCGATGAACGGCTCTATGCCCAAGTGGCGGCGCAATTGCGGGATGCACGGGTGCAGCAGGTCATCGCCGTAGGCCCTGCGATCGCCGCACAACGCACCGCTTTCCCCGCAGGCACGGCCTTCTACCACGATGCCGATGCCGCGCTGCTGGACCATCCGGTTCCGCCGATGCACGGGGCCATCATCCTGGTGAAGGGCGCGCGCGAGCTGGGCCTGGAGCGGATCGTGGACCACTGGCAGGAGCGTTCCCACGGCACCGTGCTGGAGATCGACCTGGGTGCCGTGCGCGACAACCTGAACCACTACCGCACCCTGATCGGACCGGAGGTGAAGGTGATGGCCATGGTGAAGGCCGATGCCTACGGCATGGGTGCGGTGGCCTTGGCCCGGCTGTTCGCGCACGAGCGGGTGGCCTACCTCGGTGCCGCTTACGTGGATGAAGGGGTGGAGCTCCGCCGCAAAGGGATCCACCTGCCCGTATTGGTGATGAACCCGCAACCGATGCCGTTCGAACTGCTGCATCGCCATCGGCTGGAGACCGAAGTGTACGATGAGCGTTCCCTGCATGCCGCGATCGCCTTCGCGGAACGCACGCCGGATGCCCCGCCGGTGCACATCGAGGTGGATACCGGCATGTGTCGCCTGGGTTTCTCCCTGCAGGAGCTGCCCCGGTTGCACGACCTGCTCCGTGGGGCCAAGGGTCTGCGCGTAGCCTCCATCATGTCGCACCTGGCCGGTGCCGATGGCCTGCAGCACGACGCCTTCACGCGGCAGCAGATCCAGACCTTCCGTCAGGCCGCGGCGGGCATCGCCGACGTGCTGGGGTACACCCCGCTGCGCCACATCGCCAACTCGGTGGGTGCCGCCCGTTTCCCCGAAGCCCGCATGGATCTGGTGCGTCTGGGCATCGGCCTGCACGGGGTGGCCATCGCGCCGGAGGATCGCGAAGCACTGCGCCCCGTGGCCACCCTACGCACCGTGATCGCGCAGGTCCGATCCATCGACCCCGGAACGAGCGTGAGCTACGATCGCACCTTCATCGCTCAGCGGCCCACGCGCATCGCTGTGCTGCCCATCGGCTACGCGGACGGCCTTTCCCGCCGCTTGGGCAACGGGAAGGGCAAGGCCTGGGTGGGAGGTCGCGCCGCGCCCTTCGCCGGTACCATCTGCATGGACATGTGCATGATCGATATCACCGATACGGGCGGTGCCGTGGGGGATCCCGTGGAGATCTTCGGACCCGAACATCCGGTGCAGGAGTATGCGAACGACCTCGGCACGATCGCGTACGAGGCCCTCACCTCCATCAGTCCGCGGGTGCGACGGATCCACGTGCGGGGCTGAGACAGCCGTCCAAGTCCGACGCTTGTTGGGCGCCCGTGGCAGCGCCACCCCCCGCATGAGGCGTCTACATTTGGTGCCCAACCCCTTTGGTATGAAGTCCTTGCTCCTCTCCCTTGTGCTTTTCCTCCACTTCACCGGGCTTGCGCAGGCCCAGATGGCCATCGTGCCCGGGGATGTGCTGGTGATGTTGGCCCCGGAAGGCTCACCCGAGCAGGTGGTGGGCGACATGACCCGTGTGGGCGACCGCACCACCGGCCTCCAAGTGGTGCGTGAGGTGAGCGCACCGATGCGCACGTGGTTGTTGCATTACACCGCCACGGATATCCCCCAGGAGATGATGCTGCGCGCCTTGCGCAAACATCCGCATGTGCAGGTGGCCCAAAGCAATCATATCATCAAGGAACGTGCGGTGCCGAACGATGCGCAGTACGGCCAACAATGGCACCACCAGAACATCCACAGTGAGGATGCGTGGGACATCACCACCGGGGGCGTCACCGCCACGGGCGATACCATCGTGGTCTGCATCATCGAGCGCGCCGACCTGGGCCATGCCGACCTCGCCGGCAATGCTTGGGTCAACCGCAACGAGATCCCCGGCAACGGCGTGGACGATGACGGCAACGGCTACATCGACGATGTGCGTGGCTGGAACCCCGGTACGAACAACGACAACGTCTACGCCGGTGGGCATGGTACCCAAGTGGCGGGCATGATCGGCGCCCAAGGCAACAACGGTATCCAAGTGGCGGGTGCCAACTGGAACGTGAAGATGATGCCCGTGCATTACACCTCCACTCAAGAAGCAGCCGTGCTGAGCTCCTACACCTATCCCTTGGTGATGCGCCGCCTCTACAATTCCTCCGCCGGGGAGCAGGGCGCCTTCATCGTGGCCACCAACGCCAGCTGGGGCATCGACTACGGCGATCCCGAGGACGCTCCGCTCTGGTGCGCGATGTACGATACGCTGGGAACCGCCGGCGTGCTCAACTGCGGTGCCACGGCCAACTCCCAGATCAACGTGGATGTGGACGGTGACCTGCCCACGGCCTGCGCCAGTGACTTCATGGTGAGCGTCACGGCCACGAACACCGCCGATGTGCGCACCTTCTCCGCCTATGGCGCCACGACGATCGATGTGGGTGCGCCGGGCGACAACGTCTTCACCACCGCTCTGGGCGGAGGCACCACCACCACCAGCGGCACTTCCTTCGCCAGCCCGCTCACGGCCGGGGTCATCGCCCTGCTCTACAGCGCTCCCTGCGCCTCGATGATGTCGTTGGTGCATGCCGATCCGGCCGCCGGAGCGCTCCACGTGCGCGAGGCCCTGCTCGAAGGCGTGGATCCCGTGGCCGGTCTGAACGGCTTCACGGTGACCGGTGGACGCATCAACGCCTACAACAGCCTGATGGAGATCATGGACCAGTGCGGCTCCTGCCCGCTGCCCTACGACCTCGCGGCGGCGCAGCCCGCCATCGGCACCGCAGTGCTCAGCTGGGGCAGTGCCGTGGCCACCACCTTCAACCTGCGTTATCGTCCGGTCGGTGCTTCCACCTGGGTCGAAGTGACGGGCCTCACCACCACCGGCACCACCCTCGAAGCACTTGAGCCCTGCACCCCGTACGAATACCAACTGGCGTCGGATTGCGATACGGTGACCTCGGACTACAGCCCTTCGTTCCTCTTCACCAGTGAAGGTTGCTGCTCGGCACCCCTCGCGGGCGCGGTGGACATCGACAGCACCAGCATCACCCTGGAATGGAACGGCGTGCTGGCCGCGGGTTCGTACACCATCCGGCATCGCCCTGTGGGCGCCACGGCATGGACCGAGCTGACGAGCACCGAACCCCTGACCATCATCGAGGACCTGGCATCCTGCACCGAGCATGAGGTGCAGCTGCGTAGTCTGTGCGGCGGGGAGGAAGGCGAATGGTCCACGGCGCTGATCGTGCAGACCACCGGCTGCGGCGCCTGCCTGGAAGGCGAATTCTGCACGCAGGGAGCGGAGAACACGGAATACGAATGGATCGAAAGCGTGGTGCTGGGTGATATCGACCACGACTCGGGCAACAACGAAGGCTACGCCGACTTCACGGCCACACAAGGCACCGAACTCGTCATCGGCGCTTCCTATCCCATGGTGTTGACCCCGGGCTTCGGATCGTTCAGCGCCGAGGAGTGGTTCTCGATCTTCGTGGACTTCGACGAGGACGGTGACTTCGCTGCGGACGAGACGCTCTTCGCCGCGGAGGATGGGGTGGACGAGGCCTTGATCACCGAGTTGACGATCCCGCCCGGAACGCCGCAGGGCCGCTTCCGCATGCGCATCACCATGCAGTACGACAATGCCATCACCGCCGGTTGCACCGGATACGAGTACGGTGAAACGGAGGATTACTGCGTCACCTTCGTGCTCGGTGTGGGCGTGGATCAAGTGGGACCGAACACGGGAGCCTTGCTCTATCCCGTTCCTGCGGATGACCGCCTGACGCTGGTGCTGCCCACGAGCCTGAGGAACAATGCACGCATCCACGTGATGGATGCCGAGGGCCGCTTGGTGATGGAACGCTCCTTCACGGGCCAACGCTTGGAGCTGTCCACCGCCGCGTTGGCGTCGGGCACCTACCTCTATCGGGTGCTCGGTACGGAAGGGGAAGCGGCCCGTGGTCGTTTCGCCGTGGCCCGCTGATCCTGCACGGTCCTGGATGAACCGCCCGGGAACCCCGGGCCGTTCATCTTACGGTCCTACCTTCGGCACGCAGCGCCATGCGGCTTTCGGTCGTCATCATCACCTTCAACGAGGAACGCAACATCGCCCGTTGCCTCGCTTCGGTGAGGTCCGTGGCCGATGAGGTGGTGGTGGTGGACTCCTTCAGCACCGACCGCACCGAGGCCATCGTACGCGAGCATGGTGCCCGCTTCGTGCAGCACGCTTTCGAAGGGCACATCGAGCAGAAGAACTGGGCCGTGACCCAAGCCGAACATCCTTGGGTGCTCTCCCTCGATGCCGATGAGGCGCTGGACGATCGGCTCACCGCCGCCATCCTGGAGGTGAAGCAGTCCCCCCGCGCTGATGGCTACACCATGCACCGCCTGACCAACTACTGCGGCAGCTGGATCCGACACGGAGGCTGGTATCCGGACACCAAGCTGCGGTTGTGGGACAGCACCAAGGGCCGGTGGACCGGCACCAATCCGCATGATCGATATGAGCTGCAGCCCGGATCACGCACCGCGCACCTGCAAGGCGATCTGCTGCACTACAGCTATTACACGCTGGACGATCACCTGCGCCAGGTGAACTACTTCACCTCCATCATGGCGCGCGACAACCATGCACGCGGGAAACGTGCACCGCTGTGGAAACTGTTGCTGAGCCCGATGGCCAAGTTCCTGGGCGACTACGTGATGCGGGCGGGTTTCCTCGACGGTTGGCACGGCTTCGTCATCGCCCGCATCAGTGCGCATGCCACTTTCCTGAAGTACGCCAAGACGCGCGAACTCTTCCGCACCGCATGAAGGCACCGGCAGCGACGATCCTGAGCCGGACGGACAGCATCGGTGATGTGATGTTGACCCTGCCGATGGCCGGTTGGATCAAGCGCCGTCATCCGCACACACGGGTGGTCTTCATCGGACGCACCTACACGCTCCCGGTGCTACGCTGTTGCGCACACGTGGATGCAGTGATCACCATGGAGGAGTTGCGTGCTTCCCGGGACCCGGTTCAAATGCTCCGTTCGCTCGGTGCGTCCGAACTGGTGCATGTGTTCCCGCAACGGGAGGTGGCCCGCTGGGCGAAGGAGGCGGATATCCCCGTGCGCATCGGCACCGCGCATCGCTGGTGGCATTGGACCACGTGCAACGTGCGGCCGTGGTTCAGCCGCCGGAAGAGCGATCTGCATGAGGCGCAACTGAACTTCAAGCTGCTCGAACCATCGGGCGAAATGGTCGTCCCTTCGCTCGCGGAGCTCATCACCGATACGGGTTTCGTTGCGCCTGCACCGGATGCCCCGGTGGAAGCGTTGCTTCCACCCGGCAAACATGTGGTGATCCTTCATCCGGGTTCGCGTGGCAGTGCAGTGGAGTGGGGCATCCGCAACCATGTGGAGTTGGCGCGATCGCTTGATCCGGATCGCCATGTGGTGTATTTCACGGGCACGGAAGCGGAGGGTGCCGGCTTCCGCTCGGAGCTACCGAAGGACCTGGTGCATGTGCAGGACCTCAGTGGGCGCCTTTCGCTGGAACAGCTCATCGCATTGATCGCTCGTTCCCATGCCTTGGTGGCGGCAAGCACCGGACCGCTGCACATCGCTGCAGCCTGCGGCATACGGGCCATCGGGCTCTACGCTCCGCGCCGCCCGATACACCCCGGGCGCTGGGCACCGTTGGGCCTTGAAGCACATGCCTTGGTGTACGATCCCGCCTGCACGCGTTGTGCCAAGGGAGCAGCCTGCGATTGCATCACGCGTATCGCACCCACGCGCGTCAGGGCTTTGATCGAGGCATGAGCGGGGCCGCGAACACCAGCAGCGCATACGGCAACGCGGCGAACGTGGCACCCATCTGGGTCTCCAATGTGTCCTCCGCCAACCCCGAGAGCGCCGCGATGATGGCCCACGCGACGAACAAGGGTTGCCGTGCAGCGCGCAGCCGCCAAGCGGGCCACCACCAGGCGAACAGGCACCACAGCAGCCCGGGCACCCCGAAACTGATGCACCAAGTAAGGTATTGATCGTGCGCCCGGAGCCACCAGCGTGGTTCCAACCCTTGTGGATCCCGTTCGTAGGCGGCATTGAAGGCCATTTGTGTGTCGCCGGTCCCGGTTCCGAGGAGCAGGTTGGCCCGCGCGATGTCGAGCCCGGTACGGAGGAACACCAGACGCATGGTGGTGGAGTGCCCACTGGTCGCACCGTTGCTGAGGTAAGCCTCCCACTCGTAGCGGAGCTGCTCCAAGCGGGTCTGCAACGTGGTCACCCGACCGGTACGCACACTGGTGATGCCCTGCTCGATGCGACGCACATCCGCTTCGCGCAGCTGGGCCAGACCGAGTGAGTCCTTGCGCAGGCCCATGCTGGTGAGGTAGCGCACCAATGCGGTGCGCAGAGGAAGGCCTTGTGCATCGAGACCCCTATAGGGCACCATCGATCGGCGGTTCCATCCGCGTTCCAGTTCGCCGTCGGCGATGTTGACCCAGACGAAGTAGCCGTTCTCGAGCTGGGGCTTTTCGCGGTCGTGGTAATAGGGTTCACCCCCAGCGCTCCGGGGCTCCAACGCATCGAGCCGTTCGGTGCGTGGTTCGGGCAGAAGGAACAGCGCGACGATGATGGTCGCGACGATCGCGATCGGCAAGGCGACGAGGACCGCCCGCACCGCCGGCGACCAACGCTTCGCATAGCGGAAGAAGGCCCAACCCAGCAGTGCGCCTCCGATCACCACACCCGTGACGCTGCCCATCAGCAGCAGGAAGACGAGGATCCAGAGCACGGCCGCTGCATGAGCGGCACGCAGCAGTGCGCGCACAGGCCAGTGGTATACGAAGGTGGCCGCCGCGAAACAGAGCATCAGGGCCAGACGGATATGGCTGATGAAGAGCGAGAGGGACCGGTAGTCCCCGGTGGTCAAGGCTTCCCGGCGCAGGAGAAGACAGACCAGGGTGCTGCCCACCACGCTCCAAGCACCCAGGAGCAGCAGGTTGCGGAGTTCGGTGGTGGAGAGGCGGGGCGAGGAGCCCAGCACCAGTCCGAGGATAGGAACGGGCAACAGGATCCGGCAGAGGTCGGTGCCCCACTTCAGGTCGGTGGTCCAGAGCAGACCGAGCAGATGCAGGCCGAAGAAGGAGAGCCACACCGCGCACGCGGGATCCCGGAACGCCCGCCGGAAGCGGCCGCCGAGGTCGCGTTGCGCAAAGCCTTCCGCGAGCCAGTTCACACCCAGCAGGATCAGGGCATTGCTCAACAGGAACTCCGACCAGGGCAGGGCCACCACGGCCAAGGCCAACGCCCCGAGATGCACGTACCGGAACGCCGCGGACCCCTTCATGCGCTAGCGGCGCCGGGTCAGTTGGTCTTCACCGTGCCGTTGAGGACACCGCTGTACGTCTGGCTGTTGAGCACCTCCACGGCCTTCACCACGAAGGGGTCGGTGCTCAGCATGGCGCGTGCGCGACCGCTCTGCAGGTAATAACGACCCACGATCTCGCTCCGGAGCACCTCGCTGATGTCCTTGCGGAAGCGTTGCAGGTCCTCGCTCTTGTCGGGGTCCAGCTCGGTGCGCAGGGCATCGATGGCGCCCTTCGCATGTTCGTAGTACCGGTCGCGCTTGGCGGCCTCCTCCAACTTCTTCAGCTCGTCCAGGCTCTCGCTCTGGTAAGTGATGCTGCGGGTGCGCACGAAGGCGAGGAAGTCGTTGTAGATGGCATCGGTGATCTCGAACTTCTCGGGTGCGGGAATACTGTCGTGCGTCCAACGGTAACGGTTGGCGTAATCGAAGAAGGCATCACCCATGTAGAGACCGCCGACCACCTTGGGCAGATCGGGTTCCTGCACGGTGATGTCGGGTGCGATGCCCCGGCCATCGAACACGGGTCGGCCGCCCCGGGTCTTGAAGGCCTGGATCAAGGAGTCGGCCTTCACCACGGCCTTGCCCGTGCTGTCGTGCTTGGCATAGTCCACCTTCTGGATGCACCGCCCGCTGGGGATGTAGTACTTGGCCACGGTGACCTTGAGCTTGCTGTTGTAGTAGAGATCGCGGGTCTGTTGCACGAGGCCCTTGCCATAGGTCCGCTGGCCCATCACCACGGCGCGGTCCAGGTCCTGCAGGCTGCCGCAGACGATCTCGCTCGCACTGGCCGATCCCGTGTCCACCAACACCACCAGTGGAATGGCCACGTCCAACGGCTCGCTCAGGGTCTTGTAGGTCTTGTCCCATTCGGCGATCTTCCCCTTGGTCTCCACCACGGTCTCGCCTTTGGGCACGAAGAGGTTCACGATGTTCACCGCTTCGCGCAGCAGGCCACCTCCATTGCCCCGCAGGTCCAGGATCAGCTTGTCGGCGCCCTTTTCCTTCAGCTCCTTCACGGCGTTGCGCACTTCCTGTCCGGCGGTCTGGGTGAAGCTGTTCAGCTTCAGGTAGCCCACCTTGCCCTGCGCATCGACGAAGCCCTTGTAGGGCACATCGGGGATCTTGATCTCCTCGCGGGTTACCGTGCGGAGGATGGGAGCGGAATTGTTGCGGCTGGTGAGCACCTTCACCGGCGTACCGGCCTGGCCTTTCAGCAGCTTGCTGACCTCGTCGGTCTCCATGCCCTTGGTGGAACGGCCGTCCACCTCCAGGATGGCGTCACCGGCCTGGATGCCGCTTCGCACCGCCGGGCAGTTCTCGTAGGGCTCGCTCACCAGCACGCTGTCGCCGCGTTTGCGGATCATGGCCCCGATGCCGCCGTACTGGCCCGTGGTCATGATGCGATAGTCCTCCATCTCGCTCTCGGCGATGTACTGCGTGTACGGATCGAGGCTCTCGAGCATCGCGTCGATGCCCGTGGTCATCAGCTGCCCGGGATCGGTCTCATCGACGTAGTAGATGTTGAGCTCCTTGTAGAGCTCGTTGAAGATCTCCAGGTTCTTGCCGATCTCGAAGTAGTTGTCGCCGGCGGCCAGACCGATGCCGGAACCCACGGCGACCGCGCCGATGAGGGCGGTCTTTTTCCAGAAAGGGAGGGAAGTGCTCATGTGCGTTGCTGCTTAGGGGACGGGGTCGAAACCGCTGCCTCCCCAGGGATGACAAGATAGGATGCGCTTGAGGGTGAGCCGGCCGCCGCGCCACGCGCCGTGCTTGCGCAGGGCCTGCACGCCGTACTCGCTGCAGCTGGGGTTGTACCGGCACGCCCCCGGAAGGAACGGCGAGATGGCCCCTTGGTAGAAGCGTACGATGCCGATGAGGAGCCGGGTGATCACGCGGGAAGATGTTGTTGGAGCCAACGTTCGATGGCCGCGGAAATTTTACGCCGCGTCTCCGCCAGGTCCACCGGTGTGCGCCCTTGGTAGACGAAGAGCCACGCGCACTGTTTCCCCGTGGCGCGCAAGGGAGCATGCAGGCGTTCCTTCTCGGTGCGGTAGGCTTCACGCATCAGACGACGGATCCGGTTGCGTACCACGGCGCGTTTCACGTTGCGTTTCGGGATGGAGAAGGCCACCTGTGCGGTGCTGTCCGTTCCCAGTTCGGTGATCAGTCCCATGAGTCGGAAGGGAGCTACGTTCACGGACCGTCCGCTCTTCACCACGGCGCTGATGAGTTCGCGGCCGGAGAGGCGTTCCTCCTTGCCCAAGGTAGTGCCGGACGCGGGCGTGGTCATGGGGGATCCGGTCGGTTTGTGCCCGTCCGTTCCGCGGGTGACGGATCGCCGGGCTACTTCTTCTTGGCGTCCTTGGCCGCCTTCTTCAGGTACAGGTCGATGGCCCCCGTCATGCTGGGTGCCTCGGGCATGGGCGCCTCCACATCCAGCCGCAGACCGGCGTCGCGGACGGCCTTCACCGTGGTGGGGCCGAAGGCGGCGATCAGCGTGCCGTTCTGCTTGAAGGTCGGGAAGTTCTTCTTCAGGCTCTCGATGCCACCGGGGCTGAAGAACACGAGCATGTCGTACTTCACATCGTTGAGGTCGCTGAGGTCGCTGGCCACCGTGCGATAGAACACCGCATTGGTGTACTTCACGCCCGCCTTGTCCAGCAGCTCGGGGATCTCCTGCTTCTGGATATCGCTGCAGGGCACCAGGTAGTTCTCGTCCTTGTGCTTCTTGATCACGTCCATCAGGTCGCTGAAGGTCTGCTTCCCGATGAACACCTTGCGCTTCCGGTAGACGATGTACTTCTGTACGTAGTAGGCCACGGACTCCGACACACAGAAGTACTTCAACGTTTCCGGCACCGTGAGCCGCAACTCCTTGCACATGCGGAAGAAGTGGTCCACCGCATTGCGGCTGGTGAGCACCACCGCCGTGTGGTCCAGGATGTTGATGCGTTCCTGGCGGAACTCCTGAGCGGCCACGGGCTCGATCTTGATGAAGGGCCGGAAGTCGATCTTCAGGCTGTGCTTCTTGGCGAGCTCGGAGTAGGGGTTCTTATCGTCGGTGGGTCCGGCCTGGGTGACCAGAATGGTCTTGATCTTCAATGCCGAGCGACTAAAGGGGGTGATGCAAGGGCGGTAACAGGTGCCGGGACTGCTGGTAGGCGATGACAACAGGCACTATTTCGGCCGTGCAAAGGTACAGCAAAATGTAGCGGATCGGCACCCCCTCACCCAAGCCGATCACCACGGCCCGCACCCACCGGAAGGCCAGTACCACCAGCACGCACAGCAGGCCCAACGGCCAGATCCAATCCCGCCACGGCATCCGATAGGGGAAAGCCATCAACATGGTGGCGGGCAACAGCAGCAGCCCCATCACGATGTTGAAGAGCAGCACCGTGTGGAAGTACTCCGCCACCCCTACGGCACTGTCCGAGAGCAAGGCCACGATGCGCAGCACGAGCAAGGGCACCAACAAGGCACCGGCGATCACTCCCAACGCACGGAGGTAGGGGCCGAAACCCGGCTGCACCGAACCGCTGTACAGGGCCAGCTGATAGGCGAACAGCCCCAGCAGGAGCACCCCACCCAGGAAGAGCACCACCAACGTACGATCCCGCAGGTCCAGCTCGTCGCGCTGCGTCTGCTTGCCCAAGCGGAACGCAAAGAACGAGGCGAAGAGCAGGGCCAGCTTGCGCGGGGAGGCCATGTTGGCGAAGGCCAGGCATCCGAACACCACCAGCAGCACCGCCACCGTCCAATCGGCGGCCAAGGCATCGGAAGCGCGGTACGCGTCGCTCATCGCGGCGAAAGTAGCCGCCTTCCGTCCTCGCCTGCTCTACCTTCGCGCCCCGTCCATGAACAACCCGCCGTGGGCGGAACACGCTACAGCCATGAGCACTACGACCGCTTCCTCCGGCGCCACCAAGAAGGCTGCCACCGACCTGTTCCAAGCGCACGACCATTACCTCGTGGACGAACTGCTCACCGAGGAGCAGAAGCTGATCCGCGACACCGCCCGTGCACACGTCAGCAAGCACCTCAAGCCCATCATCGAGGACCGCTTCGAGAACGCCACCTTCAGCAAGGACATCATTCCCGGGCTCGCGGAGATCGGCGCCTTCGGGCCCTTCCTGCCCGAGGAGTACGGCGGCCCCGGACTGGACCAGATCAGCTACGGCCTCATCATGCAGGAGATCGAGCGGTGCGACAGCGGCCTCCGCAGCCTGTGCAGCGTGCAAGGGTCCCTCGCCATGTACCCCATCTGGAAATACGGCAGCGAGGAACAGAAGAAGAAGTGGTTGCCCGAGATGGTGCAGGGGAAGAAGATCGGCTGCTTCGGCCTCACCGAGCCCGACTTCGGCAGCAACCCCAGCGGCATGGTCACCACCTTCAAGGACATGGGCGACCATTACCTGTTGAACGGGGCCAAGATGTGGATCAGCAACTCCCCCTTCGCGGACCTGGCGGTGGTGTGGGCCAAGGCCGAGAACACCGAGGGTCGCATCCATGGCCTGATCGTGGAGCGCGGCATGGAAGGCTTCACCACGCCCACCACGCACGGCAAGCTCTCCCTCCGCGCCAGCCCCACCGGTGAGCTCGTGTTCGACAACGTGAAGGTGCCCAAGGCCAACCTGCTCCCCAACAAGAGCGGCTTGGGCGCACCCATGGGCTGCCTGGATAGCGCCCGTTACGGCATCGCCTGGGGCACGCTCGGCGTGGCCATGGAGTGCTATGACACCGCCCTGCGCTACAGCAAGGAGCGCATCCAGTTCGGCAAGCCCATCGGCGGCTTCCAGCTGACGCAGAAGAAACTGGCCGAGATGATCACGGAGATCACCAAGGCCCAGTTGCTCACTTGGCGTCTGGGTGTGCTGCGCAATGAAGGCCGCGCCACCACGCAGCAGATCAGCATGGCCAAACGCAACAACGTGCACCTGGCGTTGACCGTGGCCCGCGAGGCACGTCAGATGCTGGGCGGCATGGGCATCACCAACGAGTACCCCATCATGCGCCACATGATGAACCTCGAGAGTGTGGTGACCTACGAAGGCACGCACGATATCCACCTGCTGATCACCGGCGCGGAGGTCACGGGGATCCCCGCCTTCAAATAGGGGCGACGTTCACAGCGCTCGAAGCAGGGGACTTCGCAGAGGGGTGACCATCGGATCACGATCCGTCCTGTCCGGATCTTCACCGATGCGCGAGCGCAACCGTATGGGTGATGCGTCGGAGCTTCCAGCCGAAGCGGAGATGCCGGTTCGGTCCTGATCAACGAAGAGCCGCAGACCACCCGGAGAAGCGATCCGCGGCTCTTGCGTTGTGATCAGCCCGCCGCCATGCCCAGCTCATAAGGCCGGGCGCGGAGCCACTTCAAGGCATCGTATTCCTCGGAGAACACCTGCACCGGAAAGGGCTGTTGGTGATAGATGAAGTACACCTTGGCGGCCATGTGCATCGCTTCGCTGTCCGTTACCAGGGCGAGGGCCTCGAGCCGCCCGTGGGCACGGGTGTGCTGCAGATGGTCGTGATCGGTGGCCAAGGGGTCCACCTGCACTTCGGCAGGGATCACGGCCATCACCGAGTACGGGCCTTCCCTCCAAAGCGTGGAGCCCGCTCGGGAGATCTCGGCGAAGCCGTGGGGGTCGAAGGTGGCCGTGGGTTTGTAACGGAGCTCGATCAAGCCGGGGCTGATCAGCTCCAAGGTGGCGACGGAGGTGTCGCGGCTGGGGGGTTTATCGGACATGAGAGTGTCATTGTGTAGCGCCGAGGAGATCGGCGATACAAAGACACCATTCCACCCCACGAGGTTGTCGCGGCATCCTGAAAATCCATGAACGGTTGGATCGTGGAGATCTACGGTGTCAGATGGATACCAACCAGGGCATCGCACCGAAGAGCAGGGCGGAGAGACCGCAGAGCGTGATCACCAGCCAGTTCAAGGGGGTCACCACCAGCACCGGGCTGCGGCCGTCCTCTGCGGGCGTGAAGGCCTCGCGGATCACCAGCACGTAGTAGTAGATACCCACCAGGGCCATTACCACGGCGAACACGGACACCTTGATGAAGCCCGCGCCGATGGCCAGCAGGAACACCTGGTACTTGGCCACGAAACCGGCCGTGAGCGGGATGCCCGCCAGCGACAACAGCAACACCATGGTGACGATGGCCAGCCAAGGGTTCGCACGGAAGAGACCGCGGAAGATGTCGATGCTTTCGTTGCCGTTGGCCGCCCGTTTGGCGAGGGTGAGGATGATGAACAGGCCCACCGTGGCCAAGGCGTAGGTGAACGTGTAGTAGAACAGCACCTGGGCGGTCATCACGCTGCCGCTGAGCAGGGCCATCAGCAGGAAGCCGCTGTGCGCGATGCTGGAATAGGCCATCAGGCGCTTGAAGTTGCTCTGGCGCAGGGCCACGATATTGCCCACGAGGAGGGTCACCACCGTCATCACCAGCAGGGCCTGCATCAACGCCGCAGGCAGGGCGGTGAGGCTCACGAAGCGGTAGAAGGCGGCGAACGCGGCGGTCTTCACCACGGTGCTCATGAAGGCGGTGACCAGCGTGGGGGCACCTTCGTAGACATCAGGGCTCCAGAAGTGGAAGGGTGCGGCGGCCACCTTGAACGAGAGACCCACCACGGCGAAGAACAGGCCCAGGACGAAGAGCATGTGGGGATGCTCGGCGTTCGTGGAGGCGTATTCCTGCACGCGCGCCAGGTCGAACGAGGCGGTGACCCCGTAGATCAGCGCGATGCCCATCAGGAAGAAGGCCGTGGCGAAGGAGCCGAGCAGAAAGTACTTGAACGAGGCCTCACCGCTGCGCAGGCTCTTCTTCTTGCCCCCTGCCAAGATGTAGAGGGGGATGCTCAGGATCTCGATGCCCAGGAACAGCACCAGCAGGTTGGTGTAGCTCGTCAGCAGGAAGCCGCCCACCAGGGAGAAGAGCATCAGGGCATAGTGCTCCGCCACGTGGTCGGTCATCCGCTCGTAGTAATCGATGCCGAAGAGGAAGATCAGCATGGTGATCACCACCAGCGCACAGTTGAAGGCGATGCTCACCGCATCGAACTGCACCATGCCACCGAACATCGGCACGTCCATGTGCCACTTGGTGATGGACAAGGCCAACGCTCCCAGCAGTCCGATCACGGCCACCGGGGCCAGGAGGGCCTTGCCGCTGCGCGAGCCGCTGAAGAGACCGAGGTAGAGCACCACCACGCCCAGTACGGAGATCAGGATCAGCGCGCTCATCTCAATGCGTGACGGTGAAGAGGTCGATCATCTGTTGCACAGGGGCGTTCACCAGGTCCAGGATCGGGGCGGGATGGATCCCCAGCACCAGCGACACGGCGATCAGCGGCACCAGGTACAGGTGGTCCGAACGGTCGGCGTCGGCCATCTCCAGCTGCCACTTGTCCGGGCCCAGCATCACGCGCTGATAGGCGTAGAGCATGTAGATGGCGCCCAGCACGATGGTGATCACCGCCAGGAGGGCGAACCAGCCGTCGCGTTGCCAAAGACCGTTGAACATGAGCCATTCCCCCACGAAGCTCTGCGTCAGGGGCAGGGCCACCGCATTCAGCACCACCAGCAGGAACAGCGCGGCCAATCGGGGCGTCTTCAGCTTCAGGCCGCCCATGGCCCCCAGCTCACTGGTGCCCGTGCGGTCCTTCACGGCGCCCACGATGTAGAACAGGCCGATCACCAGCACCGCATGGGCGAAGGCCTGGTACAACGAGCCGCTGACGCCGTAGCTGTTCCACGCGAACAGCCCCGCGGTCAGCACGCCCACGTGACCCAACGAGGAGTAGGCCACCAGCCGCTTGAGGTCGCGCTGCCGGAAGGCGATCACCCCGGCATACAAGGCGCCGACCAGGCTGAGCACGATCACCGTGTCGCGCCAGTAGACCACGCCTTCCGGTACGATCGGGAAAACGAACTTCAACGTTCCGTAGAGGCCCATCTTCAGCATCACGCCACCGAGCACCATGGTGCCTTGCAGCGGGGCCATGGTGTAGGTGTCGGGCTGCCAGCTGTGGAAGGGGAACATCGGCAGCTTGATGGCGAAGGCCAGGAAGAGCGCCCAGAACAGCCACACCTGCGTGTCGGGCGACAGGGCCAGGTTCGCCAGCGCACTGAAGTCGGCGTTGTGCGTGGGCTCCTGCACCACGCAGTAGGCGATGGCGAACAACAGCGCCAGACCACCGAGCAGCGTATAGATGAAGAAGCGCACCGTGATGGCGCGGCGGCGCTCACCGCCCCAGTACAGCAGCAGGAAGAACAGCGGCACCAGCGACAGTTCGTAGCAGATGTAGAAGAGGAAGGCGTTCTGCGCCATGAACACGCCCAGCAGGAAGGTCTGCGTGTAGAGCAGCAGGGCGTTCACCATGCTGGGGTGCTGCAGGTTCTGCTTGTACCCCGCCGCAATGATGAAGGGGAACACCGCCGTGGTCAGCAACAGCATCAACAGGCCCACGCCGTCGTATCCCAGCACGAGGCGCATGCCCCATTGGGGGAACCAGTCGGCGTTCACGGCCACCACCGCGGTGCCCGTCCAATTGTACCAAAGCCAGAGCACGAGGCCGAGCGAGAGCAACGTGCTGCCCAGCGCGATGTGCTTGGCCGCGGCCGTGGGGCGCACCACCATCAGCAGGGTGGCCGTAAGGAAGGGGAGGAGGAGCAGGATCAGCAGTTCCATCTCATCCGCCGTAAAGGGTGATCAACAGGAAGACGATGATGCCCGCCACCATGGCGAACAGGTAGAAGCTGGCGTTGCCCGTCTGCAGCCGGCGCGCCACCTTGCCCGCGCGCAGCGTCAGGTTGCCTACGCCGTTCATCAGCGGCACGAAGATCCGGTCCTCGCCGACGCGCGCGAACTGCGTGCTCAACCAACCGTAGGGCTTCTCGAAGAGGAAGGCATACAGCTCGTCGATGCGCCACTTCTCGGCGATCAGGCGCTTGAGGGCGGGCATCTGCGCAGGAGCCCCGTCCAGCGTGGTCTTCTTCACGAACAGGCCGTAGGCGTAGACGATGGTCAATACCACCAGACCGGTGCTCAGCCCCATCAGGATCCATTCGGTGCTGGCGGAGAGATGCAGGCTTTCGTTGTGGATGCCCTCGGCCGCCGTGGCCAGGTAGTGCTTCATGGCTTCATGCCCACCGAAGAGGTGCGGCAGGTTCAGCAGGCCGCCGAGCACGCTCAACACCGCCAAGACCATCAAGGGCAGGGTGATCACCAGCGGGCTCTCATGCGGATGCGCCGTGCCGCGGTAGCTGCCCCAGAAGGTGAGGAACAGCAGGCGGAACATGTAGAAGGCCGTCATCAGCGCGCCAAGCAACAACAGTGCGTACACCACCGGCGAATGCGCGAAGGCGTTGGCCAGGATGCTGTCCTTGCTGAAGAAGCCGCTGAACGGGAAAATGCCGGATATGGCCAGTGTGCCTGCAAGGAAGGTCCAATGCGTGATCTTCGTAACGCCCTTCAGGCCGCCCATCTTCCGGATATCCTGCTCGCCGCCCAGCGCGTGGATCACGCTGCCGGCACCGAGGAACAACAGGGCCTTGAAGAAGGCGTGGGTGGTGACGTGGAACATGCCCGCGCTGTAGGCGCCCAGACCGAGCGCGGCGAACATGTAGCCCAGTTGGCTCACCGTGGAATAGGCGAGCACCTTCTTGATGTCATTCTGGAACAGGCCGATGCTCGCCGCCAGCAGGGCCGTGCCCACACCGACGTACAGCACCACGTCCTGCGTGAAGGGCGCCAGTTCGAACAGCACCGAGCTGCGCACCACCAGGAAGATACCGGCGGTGACCATCGTGGCGGCGTGGATCAGGGCGCTCACCGGGGTCGGACCGGCCATGGCGTCCGGCAGCCAGGTGAACAGCGGGATCTGCGCGCTCTTGCCCATCGCACCCACGAACAGCAGCAGCGTGGCACCCACGATCAGGGGATTGCCGGCGCCAAAGCCCGAGGCTTGGTCCATGATGCTGGTGTAGTCCAGCGTGCCGAAGAGGCTGAAGAGCAGGCAGAGCGCAAGCACCACGCCCACGTCGCCGATGCGGTTCATCACGAAGGCCTTGCGCGCCGCATAGTTGTACTCCGGATTGGTGTACCAGAAGCCGATCAGCAGGTAGCTGCACAGGCCCACACCCTCCCAGCCGATGAACGTGATCACGTAGTTGGACCCCATCACCAGCAGCAGCATGGCGAAGGTGAAGAGGTTCAACATGGCGAAGAAGCTGGCCACCCGCTTGTCGTCGTGCATGTAGCCCACCGAATACAGGTGGATCAGCGTGCCGATGCCGGTGACGATCATCATCATGGTCAGCGACAGCGCATCCAGTTGGAAGGCGAAGCCGATGTCCATGCCCGCCACCCGGATCCAGTCGAAGAGCTTCACCACCTTCACGGGTGTCACCGCGGGATCGTGGCCGAAGAAGAGCAATGCGCTCACCACGAAGGAGAGGGCCGTCATCAACGTGGCCAGGCCTCCGGCGACGTTGGCGCCCAGCTTGCGGCGCAACGCGGCATTGATCAGCGCTCCCGCCAAGGGGAAGGCCGGTACCAGCCAGCACCACTTGCCGAGCATGTCGAAGCTCACCATTTCAAGCGGTTCAGTTGGTTCACGTCAACACTGTCCACGTTGCGTTTCATCATCACCAGGATCGCCAGGCCCACGGTCACTTCCGCCGCCGCCACGAGCATGATGAAGAACACGAACACCTGTCCGCTGGGATCGCTGTGGTGCGCGCTGAAGGCCGCCAGGAGCAGGTTCACGCTGTTGAACATGAGCTCCAGGCACATCAGGATGATGATGGTGTTCCGGCGGAACAACGCGCCGGCGAGGCCGATGCTGAACAGCACGAAGCTCAGGTACACGTAGTGCTCCAGGGGAACGGCACGGATGGCACTGACCACGGGCTCCATCGTCACACGTTGGGTTGATCGGGTGCGTCCATGGTCGGGGGCATGGCGGCCACCGTATCGGGGCTGCCGATGTACGGCGTGGGTGCGTTCGAGGGCGCATCCTTCTTGGCCAGCATCAGGGCGCCCACCATGGCGCTGAGGAAGAGCACGCTGCTGACCTCGAAGGGCAGCAGGAACTCCTGGAACAGCGACATGCCCACGCTGCGCACCAGACCCACCCCGGGGTCGAACGTGGCGTTGTGCGGGGCGATGCCGATGCCATGGCGCACGGCGGCCAACAACGTCAGCAGGAACAGTCCACCGGATATCACCGCGGCGATGCGCGTCACCATCTTCTTCTGCGGCTCGCTGCTCTGGTTGAGGTTCAGCAGCATGATCACGAAGAGGAAGAGCACCATGATGGCCCCGGTGTACACGATGATGTGCACCATGGCCAGGAACTGCGCGTTGAGCAGGATGTAGTGCCCCGCGATGCTCAGGAAGCATACGATCAGCGCGATCACGCTGTTGATCGGGCTCTTCGCGCTCACCACGAACAACGCGCTGAGGATGCTGATGGCGGCGAAGAGGTAGAAGAGATACTGCATACCCGGAGGGGACAGGCGCTTTGAGCGGTGGCGAAAGTAAAACGATATGCCGGACCAACCGCCTACGGAAAGGCAACTTCCAACGATCCAAGGGTGATCGTTGCGCGGGGTGTCCGGAAGTGGAGAAGGAGGCCGATGAAGGGCCTGCCGATCAGCGGTTGTGCTGGTACTGGCGCTGCTCCTTGAACTTGAGCACGGCCGGCGTCTGGCGCTTGCTGACGTCGATGCGCTTGCTCTTCTCCAAGGGCTCCACCAGTTCGTTCTTGCCGAACACGAAGGGCGTGCGCAGGTAGTCGCTTTCCACGATGCGGTCCGTGAGGAAGATGGCCTCCTTGGGGCAGGCTTCCTCGCAGTCCCCGCAGAAGATGCAGCGCAGCATGTTGATCTCGTAGGTCACCGCGTACTTCTCCTCGCGGTAGAGCATCTCTTCCCCCTTCTTGCGCTCACCGCTGGTCATGGTGATGGCCTCGGCGGGGCAGCTCACGGCGCAGAGGCCGCAGGCGGTGCAGCGTTCGCGGCCCTGGTCGTCGCGCTTCAGCACGTGCTGGCCGCGGTAGATCTGGCTGCGCGGCCGCTCCACCTCCGGGTACTGGATCGTGGGGCGTTTGAACCGGAAGAAGTGCTTGATGGTGATGAACAGCCCACCTACGATGCTCGGCAGGTAGATGCGCTCCATCAGCGTCATCTTCTTGTCGCTCACCACCTTGGAGCGCTTGGTCAGGGGTTGCATCGCCGTGCTCATAGCTGCACTTTGCCGGTTGCCAACATCACGCCACCCGTCAGCAGGATGTTCAGGATGGCCAAGGGGATCAGGCCCTTCCAGCCCAGGTTCATCAGCTGGTCGAAGCGGAACCGGGGGATCGTCCACCGGATCCACATGAAGAAGAAGATGAAGAAGAAGGTCTTGGCGAACATGGCCACCGCACCCAGCACCGTGATCAGGTTGGGGTCCCAGCCCGTGGCGGCCAGCCCCGGCACATGGTAGCCGCCGAAATACAGCGTGGCCAGTACCGCGCTGCTGATGAACATGTTGGTGTACTCCGCGAAGAGGTAGAAGCCCAGCTTCATGCTGCTGAACTCGGTGTGGTAACCGCCGATCAGCTCGGTCTCGCACTCGGGCATGTCGAACGGTGCCCGGTTGGTCTCCGCGAAGGCACAGGTGAGGAAGATGATGAAGCCCAGCGGCTGGTAGAGGATGTTCCAGCCGTTGATGATCTGGTATTCCACGATGCCGCTCATGCTCAGGGTGCCGGTCATCATCACCAGCGCCACGATGCTGAGGCCCATCGCCAGTTCGTAGCTCACCATCTGGCTGGCGGCACGGATGGTGGCCAGCACGGCGAACTTGTTGTTGCTGGCCCAGCCGCCCAGCATGATGCCGTACACGCCGATGCTCACCATCGCGAACACGTAAAGGATGCCGATCTCGGGATCGGTGCCCTGCAGGTCGATCGTGGTATCGAAGATGGTCAGCGTACCGCCCCAGGGGATCACCACACCAGTGAGCAGCGCGGTGGTCATGGCGATGGCCGGACCCAGCACGAAGAGCTTCTTGTTGGCACCCGCCGGCACGAAGTCCTCCTTCATGAACATCTTGGCGCCATCGGCCAAGGGTTGCAGCAATCCGAAGGGACCTGCACGGTTGGGACCGATCCGGTCCTGGAGGAAGGCCGCCACCTTGCGTTCGCCCCAAGTGGAGTAGGCCGCCACCGTGAGGGTGATCACGAACAGGACGAGGAGCAGTATCGCCGTGGGGATCATCGCGGGGTGTGGGATGGTCCTTGGTTCAGTTCGGGCACGTTGGGAGCGGCGCTGTCCAGCGTGCGCTGCTGGCGCTTCAGGGTGTAATGGCCCTGGCTGATCACACTGTGGCGGTCGATCTTCCGCGGACCTTCGATGGTCCAGTCGGCCGTGTTCTTATGGTCGAAACGGCAGCTGTTGCAGATGAACTCATCCACTTCGCCCCACTGGTCCTTGCGGCCGGTGACGCGCAGCACCTCCTGCCCTTTCATCCACAGCACGGCCTTGCCGCTGCAGGTGGGGCAGCTGCGATGGGCGTCCAGCGGGTTGGTGAACCACACGCGGCTGCTGAAGCGGAAGGTGCGATCGGTGAGGGCGCCCACCGGGCACACGTCGATCATGTTGCCGCTGAAGTCGTTGTCGATGGCCTCCCGCACGTAGGTGCTGATCTCGCTCACATCGCCGCGGTTGATCACTCCGTGCACACGGCCGTCGGTGATCTGCTGGGCCACCTTCACGCAGCGGTAGCACAGGATGCAGCGGTTCATGTGCAGCTTGATCGTGTCCCCGATGTCGATGGGGTCGAAGGTGCGGCGCTCGAACTGGTAGCGGCTGGCCTCGGCGCCGTGCTCGTAGCCGAGGTCCTGCAGGTGGCACTCCCCGGCTTGGTCGCACACGGGGCAGTCCAGCGGGTGGTTGATCAGCAGGAACTCGGTCACCGCCTTACGGCTGTCGAGCAGGTCGGCGTTGATGGTGTTCTCCACCACCATGCCGTCCATCACGTTGGTGCGGCAGCTGGCCACCGGCTTGGGCATGGGGCGCGGGTCCTTCTCGCTGCCCTTGGTCACCTTCACGATGCACGTGCGGCAGTAGCCCCCGCTGGTCTTCAGCTTGCTGTAGTAGCACATGGTGGGCGGCACCACATGGCGGTCCGCCGGGTTGCGCTCGCCGATCATCCGGGCGGCCTGGAGGATGGTGGTCCCGTCGGGGACCTCGATCTCGATGTTGTCGATGGTGACCTTCGCCATGTGCTGGATCGGCGTGCAAAGTAAGGCCCTCCATCAATTCCCGTGGCACGGGCGTGACAATTGGGCGGAGCGTGCTCGGAGGCCTTGGCCAGACGGGCCCGACTCCACGGATGTCCCGGCACCTGCGTCTTGCCATGTTCTCCGCAATGGCTCCAAGTGAGCGAAAGGGAGAGCTGGGGGAATCAAAGACCTCGCGACCGTATCTTCGTAATCCAAAATAGTACGTTCATATGAGCTTTAATCTGCCAAGTCTAGCCGCCGAAGTACTTGGGACATTGAAACGCGCCTCAGTGTCCATTTCTTCTACGAAAGGCGACTTGGATCATCTTGCGAACACCGTTCTTGGGAATGAACCTGGCGTTGAAAATTTGAAGAATCGAGTCAGAGCAATATCCGTTGAACTGGGAAAGCTGGAAGTTGCGTTGAGGGAAATGGAGTATGAGCGTGATCGTTAGACCGTTCCCAAGTCCGAGTTCTGCGAAGGGTCTGAGGAGGCCCTCGGTTTTGAAGCGACGTTGTCTGTAACGCCATTCTTTTACCTCATGCTACTTACATATCTCGTCGATGACAATCAGTGGTTTCTATATCGGAGCTTTCTGAGCGTTCCCCATGGATGCGTTTATGACCGCCATGATGGCAATGAAAAGATTGTTTGGAAGCGATTGGGACAACAAGTGAGCGAACAGGAATTCGAGATTCTGGAGAAAGAGTATCAAGAAAGATTCTCCCATTGGAAAAGAGAGTCGACGTTAGACTAGTTCTTGATTCTTCGCCTTGGAATTGTGGCGATATCGGTTCACGGCAACCGTTGTCCGAATGCTGAGTGGACCTGAGGCTCAAGGAACTCCGAGCTTGAGACCGCGATGAAGACAGGCTATTGGTCAAGCGAAGTGCGTGAACCATTGAGACCAGACCAAACTCCGAATAGCAAGACGGTACCCGTAACGAGCAATGTGGTTATGCCTGTGTGTATGGCGTCTTGATGGGTGACGTGTGGTACTTGCGCCCAAGATGTATAGAGTCCAATGGCGGAGGTTAGGCTTGTTAGGAGTGCGACCCCGTAAGCTCGATTTGTTGAGCCGCCTGATTGCTTGTGATTTACTGTCATATGGACTGCCAATGCCCAACCAAACCAAACGAGTCCGCCAATGAAAAGGTAGTAGAGACTATCAAGGAGGGCGCGCATATTTGTTCGTTTACAGTGCTTGCTTCAAGCAATATTAACCCTGTGCGGTTGCCTCTTCGCCAAGGCCCTCACCTTCGACACTGCGGCGTGTGGTAGGAAGAGATGTCCATGATGGCCTGTTGGCAGGAGCACATGCACACGTGGGTCATGCCCGGGCACCCCGCCTATCTTCGCCCCTTGCGGATGCCCGGGCATTCGTACAGGCCGCTGTGCACCAGTGCGGCGGCCCAAGGGATCATGGCATGTACCAATTGTGCAACGGGTAAGGACGGCAAGCCCGCAGGATGCAAGAACAACGGGCATTGCGCCACCGGTGGGTGCAACAAGCTGCCCGTCTTCGACTGGCTGGCCGGCATCCCCATCGCGGGCGATCGCCAGCCGTTCGACGGGGTGGAGATCCGCTTCAAGAACACCCGCAAGGCCTTCTATCGCGCCGCTGCCGGTCTGCAATTGATGCCCGGCGACCTGGTGGTGGTGGAGGCCGCTCCCGGACATGATGTGGGCATGGTATCCCTCACCGGGGAACTGGTCCGCGCGCAGATGAAGCGCAAGATCGACCTGACCGATACGCACGAGCTGCGCAAGGTGATCCGCCGCGCCACCCAGGAGGACATCGACACGTGGCACGCCGCGCGCAAGCAGGAGGACGAGACCATGTTCGCCGCTCGCCAGATGTGCCAGGAGGTCCGACTGGACATGAAGGTGACCGACGTGGAGTACCAGGGCGATGGCACCAAGGCCACGTTCTACTACACCAGCGAGCAGCGCATCGATTTCCGCGACCTGCTCCGCCGCATCGGCGATCGCTTCAAGGTGAAGGTGGAGATGAAGCAGATCGGTGCCCGGCAGGAGGCCGGACGCATCGGCGGCATCGGCAGCTGCGGGCGCGAACTGTGCTGCAGCACCTGGCTCACCGACCTGCGCAGCGTCACCACCAGCGCCGCACGTTACCAGCAGTTGGCCCTCAATCCGCAGAAGCTCGCGGGCCAGTGCGGCAAGCTGAAGTGCTGCCTCAACTACGAGCTGGACATGTACATCGAGGCGATCAAGAGCTATCCCTCGCAGAACGCCAAGCTCC
>DASWWQ010000096.1:0-16999 GCA_036405935.1 Flavobacteriales bacterium | reverse complement strand
CCAACTGCAAGAAGGACCACAACATCTTCTGGCGGGCGGTGCATAAGTTCTACTCGCTGCGCTACCATGAGCAGGGTGTACGCTGCGGTTTCGACATCCCGCCCAACGTCTTCGGGCCGGGATTGAGCATCGCACACCGGGGTACCATCGTGGTGCACCCCGCCGCCCGCATCGGGGCCAATTGCCGGATCCATGTGGATGTGGTCATCGGCACCCGTCCCGGACCGGAGGACCGTGTGCCCACCCTGGGCGACAACTGCTACATCGGCCCCGGCGCCAAGATCTTCGGGGATGTGGTGATCGGCAACAACACGGCCATCGGTGCCAACAGCGTGGTGAACCGCTCGTTCCCCCAAGGCAGCATGACGATCGCCGGCGCACCCGCCCGCCAGATCAGCGACGTCGATTCGCGCGAATTCATCATCGCCACGCGCACCAAGCAGTTCGGATGAGGAAACTCCTGATCGTCGTGGGCACCCGCCCCAATTTCATCAAGGTCACCCGTTTCAAGGAAGTGGCCGCCCGGCACGGCGGCTTCGAGGTGCGCATCGTACATACCGGCCAGCACTACAGCGCCAACATGGCCGATGTCTTCTTCGAGCAGTTCGGTCTGGTGCCCGACATCTTCCTGAACATCGGCGCCGGAAGTCCCAATACCCAGATGGCCGCCGTGATGCAGCAGCTGGAACCCGTGATCGCCGAGGAGAAACCCGACCTGCTGATGGTGGTGGGCGATGTGAACAGCACCTTGGCCGCTGCCATCACCGGCAACAAGATGGGCATCCCCATCGCGCACCTCGAAAGCGGACTGCGCAGCCGCGACCGCACCATGCCCGAGGAGCACAACCGCATCCTCACCGATCATATCACCGACCATTTCTTCATCACCGAGCAGAGCGGGCTGGACAACCTGATCGCCGAAGGCATCCCGAAGGAGCGGCTGCACTTCGTGGGCAACACCATGATCGATACCCTTGTGGCCTTCGAGCCGCAGGTGCAGGCTTCACCGGTGCTGGAACAACTGGGACTGGGCCAAGGGGGGCATGTACTGATGACCATCCACCGTCCGGCTACCGTGGATGTGCCCGAGCGGCTCGCGGAACTGCTGGACCTCATCGCCGAGCTCTGTAGCCCTTCGACAGGCTCAGGGCGCAAAGTGGTGTTCCCCATCCACCCGCGTACGGTGAAGAACATCGCCGCCTTCGGACTGAAGGAACGCATGGACGCCATTGACGGCCTGGTCCTTACCGAGCCGCTGGACTACTTCGCTTTCCAGAAGCTGATCGCCACCTGCGCCTTCATCCTCACCGACAGCGGAGGCATCCAAGAGGAGAGCACCTTCCGCCGGGTGCCTTGTCTGACACTGCGCCCCAACACCGAGCGCCCCATCACCATTACCATCGGCAGCAACGAACTGGTGCCGTTGGATCTGGTTGCCGTGCGCCAAGCCATCGCCCGCATCGAAAGCGGCACGTTCAAGAAGGGTGAAGTGCCGCCCTTGTGGGATGGGCATGCCACGGAGCGGATCCTGGAGGTGCTGGCTCGGAAATCATGAGTGCTTCGTCTCTTCTTCGCAGGGCATTCCACCAGCCATGCGACGATAGTTCATTTGGGCGCGTCGCTGAATTTCTCAATTCGGCCATTGCGACGTACGAAGAGTTGTGGCGTCAAGCGGTAAGCTCCTTGAACTGAAGCTTCTGCTGCCAGCTCCCGGACTTTTGAGAGGCCTTCCTCATCAAGACTTCCGGTAATGAACAGGAGGTCTCGTGAGGGGATCGCGAAGACCGGCTCGCCATTGATCACCAAGGAGCTGTCCGTCCAGATGAAATCCAGCAGGATCAAGCTGGCTTCGTAGTTGCCACCGGCCGTGAGCATGTAAGTACCGTTGTACGCGTGCCGCTCGATCGCCGGAAGACGGCGCTCCAGGTTTCCACAGGCAAGAGCCCGCAATGCGGATGTATCCAGCCCCATAGCTCTGAAGGCGCTAGGTTCCAAGTACTGGATGTTGACCGGCAGGTCTTGGGCATAGATGATCACCAGTTCGTCGTTCAGGCTCTCGTATACAAGCTCAGGAGGTTGGTCTCCTCGTTCCAATATGGAGTGGCGGACTTCTTCCAACCAAGGACGGTCCTTGATGACGGGTACGATGGTACTGGGGTCCGGCTTTTCAGGGTCAGCGCCGTTGCTTTCCAAGGCGGATTGGATCATTCGGTGGATCAAGTGTTCCTTGGCCGTTGGATCCTTCAGATACTGTGTGTAGGCGTTGTTCAGGAAGGATCCCGATGTATGGCCTAGCGATGACGTGACTTTCAGTTGGAGGTCGCCCACGATATCGACTTGAAGATCTGGCTCGGTCTGTCTGAAGCTAGCGGCGCAAGCTGCAGTGAATTCCGAAGGAGAGAGAAGGGTGTCCTGAGCGTACCCCAATAGTGACCCGAATACGAACAGAAGGAAGCCGGTGGAGCGTTTCATGCCGAGAGAGGGGATAGCGGTTTACGAAAGCTCCGGTTCGGAAGTCTAAGGATGGCAAACTATGAACTCCGTGGTCAAGGACATGAAGGGAACAACAGGGTGAAGCCCTCCGCATGGTTCCTTTGGGCCCCGTGATCCTCTACCTTACCTACAATGATCAGCCTTCGGGTGTCTACTGGAGCCAGGTGACCGATGTGGTCGAGCACCTGAATACGCTGGGTGGACCCCGAGTGAAGCTGGTGGCCTTGGTCAGCGGCCGCGGTTTCTGGGAGACGCGACGGAAGATCAAGACGCACAACCCGTCCGCTTGGGTGATCCCCATGGTGCCTACGATGGCCCGCTGGCGGCGCAACAGCCTGTTCCTCGCTGCAGTATGCCGGAGACTGAGACCGAGCGGCATCATCTGTCGCGGCCCCTTCGCTACGTGGATGGCCCTGCGTATGCGTGATCGTGGCCTGGTGAAGCGTGTTTGTTTCGATGGCCGCGGCGCGTACGCTGCGGAATGGGAGGAGTACCGCATCATCGACGACGATGCCCTGATCGCACAGTTCCGTCCGTTGGAGCAGCAGGCCCTCGGGCAAAGCGATTTCCGCATTGCGGTGAGCGAAGCCTTGGTGCAGCACTGGCGTGAACGCTATGCCTACGCCGGGACGGAACATGTGGTGATCCCCTGCACCTTGGGCACTTCGCATCTGTCCGGGGACGGTGACCGGGAACGCGTGCGTGCGCAGCTCGGATACACCGCCGAGGATGTGGTGCTGGCCTATGCGGGATCCACGGCGGGGTGGCAGTCCTTCGCCTTGCTGGAAGAACTGCTGACCGCGGTGCTGGCCGGACAGCCGCAGGTGAAGGTGTTTTTCCTCTCGCGCGCCGATGCCAACAACAGCGCCTTGGCCGAACGTTTTCCCGGCCGGGTGCGCATCGCGTGGTTGGCTCCCGAGCAGGTGTCCGGAACCTTGTCCGCCTGCGATCGCGGGTTGTTGATCCGCGAGGACACGGTCACCAATCGCGTGTCGTCGCCCACCAAGTTCGCCGAATACCTGGCCGCCGGTCTGCCGGTGCTCATCTCCCCGCACATCGGCGACTTCTCCGCGCTGGTCCGAACCCACGGTCTGGGGCTGGTCCTGGACGATGCCTTACCGTCCCTCGAACCCGTCACCGAAGCCGAACGTGTCCGCTGCCGCTCCTTTGCGAAGCAACACTTCACCAAGGTCGCGTACGACAACAGCTACCGCGCGATCCTGCAGGCACTGGCGTGAGTGCCCGGCCGGAAGGTGCGCCTTGCCGCGCTCGCCTTGGCCGCTGCGGCTCAGCACCTCTGCGGTACCTCATTCCCTTGGTTCTTCCGTCTACTTTCGCGCCATGGCAAAGAAGGTGCTGATCACCGGGGGGGCGGGTTTCATCGGGTCCGCGCTCAGTGCCCGGTTGCAGCAGGAAGGTCACGACGTGTGCGTACTGGACGATCTTTCCTTCGGACGTCGCGCCTTGGCCGGAGTTCCGGACGCCCGGTTCTTCCAGGTCGATATCCGTGATCGGGCGACCACGCTGCGGGTGATGCAAGAGGTGGCTCCGCAACAGGTGCTGCATCTGGCCGCGATCCACTTCATCCCGTACTGCAACCAGCATCCGGCGGAGGCGGCCGACATCAACATCAACGGCACCATCCATGTGTTGGACGCCGCGCAGGCCGTGGGCTCCGTGCAACAGGTGTTCGTGGCCAGCACCGCCGCCGTGTACCCGATCAGCGACCGGGCCGTGAACGAGCAGGATGCCACGGGTCCGCTCGATATCTACGGCACCACCAAGCTGGCCACCGAGAAGTTGGCGAGCGAGTTCCACCTGCGCACACGGATCCCCGTGATCATCGGCCGCTTCTTCAATGCCTTCGGACCGAACGAGACCAACCCGCACCTCTTCCCCGAGATCCAACGGCAAGTGCTGGAAGGCGCGCGTACGCTGCGTCTGGGCAATCTCGATCCGAAGCGCGACTACATCCACACCGAGGATATGGGCCGCGCGATCCAGGCGCTGCTCGCGGCAGGGATCACCGGTTGCGAGGTGTTCAACATCGGGCGTGGCATCGAATACAGTGTGCGCGAGGTGGTGCAGGCCTTCGAGCGTCAACTCGGCGAACCGTTGCACATCGAGGTGGATCCCGCCCGGGTGCGCAAGGTGGAGCGCATGCACCTGCTGGCCGATGTATCGAAGCTGAAGGCGCACACCGGATGGGAGCCGCGCTGGGGCATCGATGAAGGCGTGGCCACTCTCTTGCGCGAAGCGATCGTCTGATCCATGTTGCGGGTAGCCCTTTGCACCGATGGCGTTCATCCCTTCGCCTTGGGCGGCATGCAGCGGCACTCGCGGCTGTTGGCCGAACATCTGGCGCGCACCGGTGCGGTGGAACTGACGGTATTGCACCCGCATCCCATCGGCCTCTTCGATCCGTCCTTGGGCATCCGCGAAGTGCAGGTGCCCGACATCGATCGGAACAGGTTCTACCTGCGCGAACTGTGGCGCTACAGCGATCGGATGGGGAAGCAGTTGGAGGCCTTGGCACCGGATGTCATCCTTTCCCAGGGTTTTTCGGTATGGAAAGGCATCGATCGGTTCTCGGACAAGTTGATCGTGAACCCGCATGGTCTGGAGATGTTCCAGGGGCTCACGTGGAAGGATCGCCTGGTCGGACTGCCCTTTCGGAAAGCGCTCCGGTACATCCTGCGCCGCAGTGCGGTGGCGGTTTCCTTGGGTGGAAAGCTTACCGACATCCTCCGCGATCAAGTGAAGGGATCCTCTTGCGAAGTGCACGTGCTGCCGAACGCGGTGGAAGTGGGGGACAAGGGCGTGCAGGTTCCGGCGATCTCCGGTCCGTTGCAGTTGTTGTTCGTGGGCCGGTTCGCGGTGAACAAGGGCCTGGATGTGCTGATGACCGTGGCACGCCGCCTGGCCGCAGCCCATCCGGAGTTGGCGCATGTCCAGTTGGCCGGTGATGGTCCTTTGTTGAAGGAGATCCAAGCACAAGGACTTCCGCCGAATGTGACCGTGCTCGGGCGTGTGGATGATGCGCAGCTCGCTCGGCTCTACAGGGAATGCGATGCATTGGTGTTGCCCACGCGCTTCGAAGGCATGCCCACGGTGGTGCTGGAGGCCATGGCGCAGGGCAAGCCGATCCTGGTGAGCGATGTGGGCGCCACGGCGGAACTCGTGACCCCGCACAATGGTTATCTGCTGCCTCCGGGTGATGCCGAGGCACTCTACAACGCAGTGCAGGCCTTCGCGGAACGCCCGGCCGAGGTGCGTCGCAAGATGGGTGCCTACGGACGTCAGCGGGTGATCGAACGTTTCAGTTGGCCCGTGGTGGCCGAGGCCCATGTGCGCCTTTGCCGTCAAGTGGCCGAGCGCGCGAGCGCGAAGCGTTAAGGGAACACGTCGTGCGCCGCTCGTTCGGTGATGCGCGCGAGCAGATGCTCGGAGATATCGTACGAGGTATCCAACGGCAACGACTCCCTGCCGCTGAGGTAGCGGGGCAGCACCTCGGCCAACCGGTCCACCGGGATGGAGATGCCCAAACGATGCTCCAGGATGTGTGCGCTCACCAGACCGGGAGCACCGACGTGGATGAGGGGTCGGCGTAGGAAGAAGGTCTCGTTGAACTTGGTGCCCAGCAGGTCCTTGTTGAAGCTGGGGATGAAGCTGAGCACCGCGTCCGCAGCGGCGATCCGGCGGAAGATCGCCTTCGGAGGCAGCGGCGCATGGAAGCGGATGCGTTCGGAAAGCCCGGCCGCGGCCACCCGTTCCCGATACTGCGCCACCCCATGTCCGGTGATGTACAGGTCCAAGGAAACGTGGTGGTACCGCTCCGGATCCGATGCCCGCAGCTGGTGGAACGCCTTCAACAATTCGGCGAAGTAGCGTTCCGCTTCGTCCGCGCCGTAAAGGCTGCCCGCATAGATCAACCGGAAATGGCCGTCGTTGCGCGCGGGTAGGGGAGGGCCCAGTTCATCCGGGTCGATGGCATGGGGCAGCAGCCGCACCTTGTCCGCGTGTTGGGGATACCGCTTGCGCAGATGCTCCACCACACTGGGGTGCGGACTGGTGATGCGGTCGCTCCCGATCATCATCGCAGCCTCCAGTTGCTCCTCGTGCCGTTTGCGTTCAGCCGATAGCGTGCCCGCCCCATAGCCGTCGTGCCAGGTCCAGGGATCGCGCAGGTCGCTGGTCAGCCGGACCCCGTGGTGCTTCTTCTTCAGCTCCGCTCCGTACGCCAGCAGCCGGAAAGGAGCGCCGGTGACGATGACGTCCCGGATCCCGTAGCGGACGATCAGATCACCCGCCACCTGCAGGAAGGGCTTGCGCCAGAAGATGGTCTTGTCCAGCCAATTCCCTCGGGCCAGAAGGGGAAGCACCAGGCTCCACAGTCGGTAGGCCACCTTTTCCCCGAAGCCTTGCAGGGGCCGTTTGAAGAGGACAGTGGGATAACGCTGGGCGATGGGATGCACCTGGATCCCCGGGGTGGAGAGGTCCTCGGTCCACAGGGAACCCTTCAACTCCGCCGGACCTTCGCTGTGCAGCACATGCACCGGATGTCCGCGCTCGGCCAGGGCTTTGGCGAACTTCATCCAGCGCCTTCCACCGATGCCGCGGTAGGGCGGAAAGGTGTAGCTGACGATCAGGATCGGTGCCCCGGGCTGCATGGGCGGCGAAGGTAGAGGCCGTGCTGCCGGAGGAAGCCTAGTTTCGCGGCGCTACATGGAGCGACATGTCCTGGTCACCGGTGGCGCCGGTTCCATCGGTGCGCCTTTCGTCCGTATGCTGCTGGCCGAGCAGGACGTGCGTGTCACGGTGCTGGATGCCTTGCTGCCGGAAGACACACGGAGGGTGAAGGAGCAACGGCTGCAGGATCTCCGGTCCCATCCGCGCTTCACGTTCGTGGAGGGTGATGTGCGCGATCCTGCTATCCGGCAGCGCGTGTTCGCCGTGGCGTCCGTGGATGTGGTGGTGCACTTGGTCACGACCTACGATGCCTCGGATCCCTTGCACCAGCATCGCGTGAACGTGGGGGGCACGTTGCAGGTGCTCGAGTGGATGCGTTCAGAAGGCATTCCGCGCATGGTGCTCGGCTCCACCACGAAGGCCAAAGGCGCTGATGGCGGGATGAAGGCCATCGCGCGCACGCCGGTGGATCTGCATGCGGCCGGAGCCCTCGCAGCCGAGGAGTTCGCGCGGGTGCATGCGCGCTTGCATGGTGCGGCGATCACCGTGGTGCGTTTCGGGGACGATGCGGCGGCGCATCCGGACGAGGGCATCGGAACGCTGCGTTCGGTCTGCTTCGATCCGCCGAGCACGGGGTTCGGCATCGTTGAGGTGGGTTCCCGTTGATCCCGGGGTGGGTGTATACCTTGCGGCCCAGTTACGGAGCGGAGGTATGCGGGTGATCGGCGTCAGCAACAGGACACGCTATTGGCAGCACTACGTGTTCAGTCAGCCGCCCGAAGGCTACCGGTATTCCCGTATGATCGACGTGCCCTGGCACGTGCTGAAGGTGGAGCAGCAGTTCCTGGCGCACACCAAGCTCTTCTTCCCGGTGAAGCATGCCGACATGTACCATACCTACAACGGCATCGTGGCCAACCGCAAGCCTTGGGTCATCGAGGTGGAGAGCTACCTGCCCCGGTACCGGCCCATGTCCGAGGACCATTTCCTGTCGAAATGGGCGGTGCGCCGGCTGGCCTCGGCCGATTGCAAGTGGATCCTGTTCAGCTCGCAGAACGCCGCCCGCATGAACCGCGAGAAGCTGATCGCGCAAGGCGTGGATCCCGCGAAGATGGACGTGCTCTACCGCGCGGTGGAACGGTACCTGCCGGCGGAGCGGTCCCGGGAACTGTTCGAGGTCCTCTTCGTGGGGAACGGCTTCTACCGCAAGGGCGGCATCGAACTGCTGAAGGCCTTCCAGCGCATCGATCGCTCGGACATCCGCCTCACCATCCTCAGCAGCATGGAGATCGACTGGGGCGTGCTCCCCACCGATGCGGAGGTGCGTTGGGCGCAGGAATACATCGCTTGGGATACCCGCATCTCCTGGAAGCCCGGCGTGCCGCATGCCGAGGTGGTGCAGTACATGCGCCGGGCCGATGTGTTCGTGAACACCACCTTCGGCGACACCTTCAACAATGCCGTGATGGAGGCCATGGCCTGCCAGCTCCCGGTGATCGCCTCGGAGGTGAGCGCATTGCCCGAGATGATCGAGAACGGCGTCAACGGTTGGCAGGTGCCGGTGCAGGGCAGGACCAGTGAGGACATCGCCGATGAACTCGCGCATCGACTATTGATGCTCATGGACGATCGCGAAGGGCGGGAACGCATGGGCCGGGCCAGCGCAGCGGTGGCTGCCGATCGTTTCGAGATCAACAAGCGCAACGCCCGGCTGAAGGAGCTCTACGACGACGCCTTGCGTTGACCGTGCTCAGTGCCGGTAACAGCAGCGGAAGGGGCGGCCCGGAGCCGTGAACGCAGGACCCGTACCCACGGCCGAACACGCGGTGGAACCCACAACACGCACGTTGCCGTCACCATTGGCCGCGCTGTTCGTCCACTCGTAGTTCCCGCTGATCTGTTGCAATCCGAGGCTCTGCGCGATGACGCACGCCCGGTGCCATTCCCCCCAGGTGCAGAGCCGTCCGTTGCGCTCGCCGCAGACCACGGCCGCCTCGCTGAAGGTCATGCTGTCCGTCTCGGCGATCTCGATGCAGTACAGGGGATTCACCTCCACCGCATTGGGTGGGCAGGGTCGCTTGGCCAGACGTCGTGCGCCCACCAGCTGGAAGGCCGTTCCATCGAACACCATGTAGGCCGTTTCGCCCGCACCGATGTCGCCGGTCTCCAGCGCTGTTCCATTGCCCTTCAACACGGGGTAGGGTCCCTGTCCGTCCACCGTCAACGCCACCGGACCGGCACTTCCGGCCGTGCTATGGATCATCAGTGCCGTGCCCGCAGTCACTTCGGATAACGGCGGTTCCAGCTGCACCTGCCAATCGCCCGTGGTGCCCACCTCGGCGTAGCGATAGGGCGCATCGCGGAGGGTGCGCGCGTTCACGGCCTCGTCCTCTGCGGCTCCATCGCGCAGACCGATCACCTGACGGTCGCCGACATCCGGACCGTCCAGCACGATGGGAGCGTCCACGCGCACTTGTGCCGCACCCATCACGAGGATGCCTTGGAGCAGCAGGGTGAGGAGTCCGCGGATGATCATCGGGGATGGTAGCAGCACCTTACACTGCCGTGGTTGTTGGCGTTCTCCAATGCACCCAGGTTGCGGATCGAGTTGCAGTTCCAACGTCCGGCCTGCGCCGCCGAATGCGTATGATCATGCGTGTCGTCGATCCATTCCCAGTTGTCCGCATGATCGAGGAACTGACCTCCGGGCACCAGCACCGTGCAGAGGTGGATGTACTCGTCCCAGGTGCAGAGGCGTGCGCCGCGGTCCATGCACCAGCTGCTGGCGTTGAAGATGGACATGTTCAATGTGTCGTTGCGCATCACGCAGAGCCGATCGTTGGCCCGGAGAAAGCCGGCGGGACATCCTTCCACGGCACGGTCCATCAGGATGAAAGCGGTATCGGTATAGAGCGCTTCCACCACCGAGCCGGCGCGCACCTGCCCGAATGGGATGCCCAGTCCGTCGTTGCGAAGCAGACGTTTCGGCCCCAAGCCGTCCACGTTCACGGTCACTGCACCCACGGCGGGGGCCTGCGCGCGGAAACGCACGGCAAGACCGGTTGCATAGCCGGTGCAGGGCGGGTCCATCGCCAAGGTGATGGCGTTGGCCGTGCCGCCCGTCGACGCCCAATGGTAGGTGGCGTTCCGTGCGGCGCCGAGGGTGATCAGCTCGTCCTCTGCGGTGGCCGGGCCCAAGCCTTGGATGCGCCGGTGTTCGGCTTCCGCGGCGTTGAGCACCATCGGCCGGTCCACCTGCACTTGTGCGGAGATCTGTGCCGTAAGGCCGAGCAGCAGGAGAAGGGAGGCCAGGGTCCTCATCGGTCGGAGCAGCAACGATAACGGGCGAAGCCCGTGGGGATGCGCAAGCTGCCGGCCTCGCAGTTGATGCCCAGCAGGTCCGAGTTGCCCATCAGCTTGGCGTAGTTGGAATGGTTGGCCGCTTCATCCACCCATTCGTAGTCCACGATGGAAGGAAGGATGCCACCGGGCATCCGGCAGGCTTGCATGAACTCCGCGAACGAGCAGAGCCGATGGCCCCGCTGACCGCAATCATTGGCGGAGGAGAACCAAGTGCGCTGTTCATGCGGGACCAGCTCCACGCACGCCTCCCGTCCGATGGGTGCGAAGCCGGAAGGACACGCGGGATGCAATTGGTTGGTCACTTGGAACACCACACCGTCGAAGATCAGGTCCGTGGGTACACCCGGGCGCAGGTCGGCGCTGTCCAAGGGCTCATCGATGTTCTTCCGGATGGCCATGGCGCCCAGCCCGTCCACGTTCAAGGTGGCGTCGCCGTTGTTCGCCGCTTCGGGAAGGATGGTGAGCCGCAGTCCCGGCCGGTAGGCGTCCAGCGCGGGGTGCAGGGCCGTGGTCAGTTGGTCCTGCCCTTGTGCGGTGGCCATCGCGTTCGTGCGGTAGCGGTCCGCATGCAGGTTGGCCCCGTGGTCGTTGCCGGTGGGCCCCGCCAGTCCGGTGACGCGGCGCTCTTCCGCGGAAGCTCCATTGAGCACCACCGTGCTGGGAACGGTCCATTGCGCCACCGCTGCTTGGAGCAGGGCAGGGGTGAAGAAGAGGAGGAGTGCGCGTTTCATCGGATCACCAGCGGGATGGAACCGGTGCCATCGAGGCGAATGTGGTAGGTGCCGGCCGCGAGGCCCGTCAGATCCAAGGTGGGGACGCTGTCGCCGGGCCATGCGCCGTTCCATTGCCGGTGCACACGCCCATCGATGCCGATCAGTTCGATCCGATGCACCATACGGCCAGAAGGAATGTGCAGCTGTGCCTGCGGTCCGGCCGGATTCGGCCACAGGAGCGGTCGATCCACCGCGGGGTCGGGACTGTTCAGGCCCACGTGCAGGTCGGCATCGAACGCCGTGAAATGGCCCATGCTGTCGACGGTGGCACTGAGCACCGGGGGCGCCACGATGCTGGCGAAGGGGGTCCAGACCGAGGTAAGGGGGTGTTCGCGGTAGATCCACAGGTCGGCCTCGTCAAGTCCGTTCAGTTCGGTGGGGTCGTAACGAAGCGTCAGCTGTGCAGGTCCATTGGCGGCGCTTTGTACGCGGTACCAGCGCGCGATGGAGGAGCCTTCAGAAGCATCCACGGTGGTCGAATGGCCACGCTCCACGGTGGTGGTGCCCGGCGCATAGCTGGTGGTGATGCCCAGGCCCAGTCCGGCCGGATCGACGGTGATCGGAGGCGTGTCCAGCACCACGGTGGTGCGCTCGGTACCGGTACCGATGAACGGTGCGCCTGGCGCTTCCGCCAACCCGGCACCCGTGCCGAAAAGGACCAGTCCATCGTTGATCGTTTGGGAACCGGCAGCGGTGGTCCACACCAGCGGCGTATCGATGTGCAAGGTGGTTCCGGGAGCGATGCGGAGCGAGGTGCCTGCAGCCGTGCCCATCTGTGCCGATAGCAGCACCGGAAGCACTTGGCAGCCGGCGAGGATCGTGTTGCGGAGGGAGCCCATCAGGAGGTCGGCAATTTAGGTATCGGGCCGGTGTGTGCTGCCTACTTTCGCGGCATGGACATCCAAGGTGCGATCGCCGACCAGATGGGGGCCTTGACACTTCATGACGTGGGTGGCGCATCGGTCTCCGTGCTGTTCGCGGTGCTCCTCACCTATGCCGCAGGACTTTTCGCGCGGCGCACGGATCGCGAGGCCCTGCACGGCCATGCCGCTTGGGCCGCTTGTATCGCGGCCGCCACGGTTCTGGTGCGCGGTTCACTCCCCCTGGCGGTGACGCTGCTGGCGGTGCTCGTATCGTTGCGTCCTTCCTCGGATGGTACCTCCGCAGACGACCGGCGGCTGCGCCTGTTCGCCTTGGTGGCCGGGGTGGGGTGCGGTTCCGGCGCGTCCTTGATCGCCTTGGTGCTGCTGGTGCCCGGCGCCTTCCTGCTCCGCCTGGCCTCCGCTCCCCGCTCGAACTGAACGATGGCGCAACCGGCCCACCGTTCATTGTACGGAGCTCTGGGGGCCGTTTGCGTTGCGCTGCTCGTGACCGCCGCACTGCCGCGCGATGATCGCCGCGCCCTGTTCGATGAGGGACTTGCCGCACCCCGTTTCTCGGTGGATGCTGGCGGGCAGGTGCATCTCGCTCCGGAGGCCGATATGATCGTCCGGTTCACTCTTGATGGATCCTTGCCGGATGCCGGATGTCCTGTGCTGCATGATGGGGCCGTGCTCACGCCGCCCGATCCGTCGCGTTGGATCCATCTGCCCAGCTCGGTGCAATGGCGACATCCCGTCGGTACGGCTCCCCGCGCGCTCACGGTGCGGGCCCGCAGCTTCCAAGGCGGTCGCATGGGGCCCGTGACGACATGCACCTTGCCACCGGCATCCACGCACCACCTTCCCGTGGTGGCGCTGAGCCTGCCGCCCGGTGCGCTCTTCGATCCCGATACAGGCATCTATGTGGTGGGCCATGCGGTGCTCCGCGATGAGGCCGAGGTGCGCGCCTCCTACCAGCGGGCCAACAAGTGGTGGCGCTATCCGGGCAACTTCCACGGCCGCGGAAAGGCCTGGGAACGGGCCGCGCATTGGGAGTTCTTCCCCGGTCCCGGTGCACCATCGACCTTGAACGGACCGGTGCGTCTGCGCATCAACGGCAACAACACGCGGGGCTTCGCGCAGCATGCGCTGCGCCTGCTGTTCGAGGAGCCGTTGGATGCCAACGATCCTTTCGCAACGATCAGCGGAAGCGGGCACCGGGCCTTGCTGTTGCGGGCTTCGGGCAATGATCAGGACCGCACCTTCTTCCGCGATGGGTTGCAGCATCGGTTGTGTGCGGAGCTGCCTTTCGGTACGTCGGCCCAGCGGCAATGCGTGGTGTACATCAACGGCGCCTACTGGGGCGTGCACAATCTGCGCGAGCGGCTCGACGCCAAGGAACTGGCGCGGCGTCATGGGGTGAAGACCAAGCAGATCACCGTGTTGGCCGATGACATCGAGCTCTACGATGGACGGGAGGAGGAGGTGCAGCGCTTCAGCCGCTTCCTTACCATGGCGGAACGTTGGGAGGCCAGCGGGTCCGCCTTCGTGGACAGCTTGGACCGGCGCTTGGACATCGATGGTTTCCTCTCCTACATGGCCGCACAGGTGGTCCTGGGCAATGTGGATTGGCCCGCGCAGAACGTGCGCTGGTGGCGTTATACCGGTGCGGCGGATACCGCCCGTGGGCCACGTGATGGCCGTTGGCGTTACCTGATGGGCGACAGCGACCTCGGCTTCGGCCTGACGGGTGGAAAGGGAGTGGACCTGTTCGCTCGCCTGCAGGAGAACGATGCGCCCACGGCACGGCTCTTCCGGGCCTGCCTGCGTTCCGCCGCGTTGCGTGAACGGTGGCAGGTCATCCTCGAGCGCACCGCCCACGGTCCGCTGAGCGCGGAGCGTATGGTGCAGGAGGCCACCCGCATGCGTGACGAGATCCTGGCCGAGATGCCCCGGCACATCCAGCGTTGGCGTAGGCCCTTGTCCGTGGACGATTGGAACGCCCATGTGCGGGATCTGATGGATTTCGCCACCCACCGCACCGCCATCGTGCTCGAGCAATACCAGGCCCACCGGAACAGCCCCACGCGATGACCCTCTTCCTCCGGGAACATGTTGCACTCTTCGGCGTCATCCTCTTCTGGGTGGTCACCACCGTCGTGCTCGGGCCGGCCATCTACCTGATCCTTCCGGTCTCGGTCTTCTTCCTCTGGCGCCGCGACCTCTGGCCGGAGATGCTCTTCGGGTTCCTGATGGTGCTGATCCTCTCCGACATGTCGCCGGACATCATGGCCATGCGCGGGTTCAAGACGGCCAAGAACACCTACATCGTCGCCCTGGCCTGCCTGCTGATGTTGGAGCGTCAGCGCCTGGCGCCCTTGGCCAACGTGTTCACCATCTTCCTGCCGCTCTTCATCTACAGCCTGTTCCCCTTGATCTTCTCGGGTGCGGTGCTGGTGGGTCTGCAGAAGACCCTGTCCTACGCGCTCATCTTCCTGGTGGTACCCAACTACGTGCTGCACAATTTCAGGCGGCAGGGCTGGGATTTCTTCCGCAACCTCATGCTCTTCATCGTGGTGGTGCTGGCGAGCCAACGCCTGTACATGCAGCTCGGGCCCTCCTGGTGGAGCCATTTGGGAGGCCGGTTCCGTGGCTACTTCGGGAATCCGAACGGATTGGCCATGTTCAGCTACCTCTCCTTCATGATGTTCACCGTGCTGCTGCACGTGAAGAAGGACCTCTTCTCCTTCAAGGGGAAGTTGGTGATCTATGCGGTCATCATCTATTTCCTGCTGCAGAGCGGCTCGCGCGCCTCGTTGATGTCCACCATGATCTTCCTGGTGTTCTCGCGCTTCTTCCGGTTCTCGCCTTTCATCGGCTTCGTGGCCTTCATCGCCTTCATCGCCGTTACGGAAGTGGTGTCCAACAACCTGCCGGCGATCGTCACCATGCTGGGTCTGGAGAGCTATTTCAGGCTGCAGACGCTCACGGATGGATCGGGCCGCTACTTCGCGTGGGAGTTCGCTTGGCGGAAGATCAATGAGGGCGGCTTCTTCCTCTTCGGCGGTGGCATCGGCAACGATGAGTACATCATGCGGCAGCATTATCCCTACCTGCGCTCCATGGGCCACCACGGGGGAGTGCACAACAGCTACCTCACGCTGTGGTTCGATCTGGGCATCGTGGGCCTGATCATCTACTTCCGGGGCTTCTTCCTCATCTTCCTCAAGGCCAGCAAACGGGCGCCCATCGCCTTGGCCGTGATGTTCTCCGTGATGTTCTCCATCACCTACGAGAGTTGGCTGGCCGGATCGCTGAACCCGTTCACCATCCTGTTGCTGATCATGCTCACGGTGCTCACCGAGGACGAGATCCTGCATTGGAACGAGTCCGAACCCGGCGAGGAGGATGCCCATGCATTGGAAGGACCTCCTGTGGTGGAGGAGCTTCCCGTGTTCCGGCCGCCCGCCCGTTGAGCCGGTTACTTTTGCGGACCCCTCCGCGGGCCTTTCTCCATGCGTCGTACCCGGGTCCGTATCCTGATCGCCCTCCTGCTGCTGCTCGGTCTCGGTGCGTTCTGGGCGCATCGCTCCTTGAAGGCCCATGGCCATCCGGGACTGCCCACCTTACTGGGTCAACTGGTCCGCAACTACCCCAAGAGCTTCGCCGCGGAGCCGCCCGTGCTGGAGATCAATGTGGACGAGGCTGCGATGGAGCGTTTGCAGGCCGTGGTGGACCAGGCCCGCGAGCGCGGTGTGATCCTCCCCGAAGGGAACGAGTTCGTGCAGGCCGGGATCAACGGTCCCACCGGCGGGTTCAAGGCCAAGGTGCGTATCAAGGGCAAGATGAGCGACCACGTGGAGGGCGAAAAGTGGAGCTTCCGTGTGGTGGCACGCAAGGACGGCGGTTTCCTCGGCATGAAGCGCTTCAGCCTGCAGCATCCCGGCACGCGCAACTACCTCACCGAATGGCTCCATCACCGCCTGATGGCCGGCGAAGGACTGGTGGCCCTGCGCTACGGTTTCTGCAAGGTGGTCTTCAATGGGGAGGACCTCGGGGTGTACGCCTACGAGGAGCATTTCGGTCCCGAGCTGCTGGAGCACAACGGTCGTATGCAAGGCCCGCTCGTGCGTTTCGACCCTTCGCTCTTCTGGCAGCATCGGCTGAACGGAGTGGAAGGGGAGGACTACCGCGACGGGTACGGGGAGCAGCAGGCCGCCGCCCTGGATGCCTTCGGTTCGGGTGATCTGCGCAAGGACAGCGCGGCCAACCGCGTCTTCGAGCAGGCCATGACCCTGATGGACGCCTTCCGCACCGGACAGCTCAGCGCCAGTGCGGTGTTCGATGCGACCCGCACCGGACGCCGTTTGGCCATGTTGGACCTGTTGGGCGGCCATCGCAGCATGGACTGGAGCGATGTGAAGTTCCATTTCGATCCCCTGGCCCAGCGCTTCGAACCGGTGGCCTACGAAAGTGTCAGTGGCTTCCGGATCGAGGAGATCGCCGGAGCGTTCCGCGTCACCGGGCCACCCTCGCCCACGGATGAGTTCCATACCGCGCTCCTCAAGGATCCCGTGATCTTCGCCGCGTACGTGCAGGCGTTGGAGCGTTACACCAAGAAGGAGTGGCTGGACAGTGCCTTCCGGGCCTTGGGCGGTGCTTTGGATACCGCCAGCGCCACGCTCTACGGCGAGTTCCCCTACAAGGAGCTCGATCGATCCCTCTACTACCGCAACCAACGGATCATGGCGCGTGCGCTGCAGCTGCCCAAACCCTTCCACGCGTATGCCCAACAGCGCTCGGGAGACACCTTGGTGTTCG
>DASWWQ010000095.1:0-6360 GCA_036405935.1 Flavobacteriales bacterium | reverse complement strand
CCGGTGTTCTGGAAGCGGATGGTGTAGGTCAACGGCTCGGCCACTTGGAACTGGTCGGCCTCCTGCGGCGACACGAGCTTGTCGTTCGGGTCGTATGACCCCACCACCACCTGTTCCAGCGCATCGATGTTGTCGAAGTCTTCCGCATCCAAGGCCAACGGCCCCACGGAAAGGAGATGCCCCAAGGCCTGGCCCAAGGAGGTGCTGGCCGGTGTATGGAGATCCACCGTCAAGGTGATCTCCGCGCCCGGTCCAAGTGCCGGAAGCGACCAGGTGGCGGTGTTGCCGCTGAGTCCGTCGGGTGCGGGATCGGCCGAGACCCAGCTTTGCACGGGATCGAATGCGAAGGTCGCTTCCGGCGCTGCGGTCACGGTACCTACGTTGCGGCACACGAGGTATAACCGGTTATTGAAGCCTGCACGCGCGGGGTTTCCGTACAAGTGGGCGCGGAGGTCCTGGATGCCGGGTACCACCGTGACGGCGAAGTCGTTCATCGCATCCAGATCGCCCAGTGCCGGTACCGATCCGGTATGCTGGTCGGGGCTTATGGAGATGGCATAGGGGAAGTCCGTCCCCACCGTGATCGTATGCTCGCCGGGAGCCACGCCGATGTGCCACAGTCCAGCGGTGTCGGTGCCCACCATCTGTCCGGAAGGGGCGATCCATACACTCGTTCCCGGAACGCCGTGTTCACCGGGGTCCCGCTCACCATCGCCGTCCAGGTCCAGGAACACCTGTCCGGTCAGCACCGGGTTGGGGTTGGGGCAGGCACTGTTCAACACCGTACAATAAGTGGCCGTGGCCGGTGTGATCCCGGGACCCAGGTCGTAGTCCACCAATGCCACCGGCCAGTTCGGTAAACAGGGGACATAGGGGGGCACCGCGGTGAAGGTGGTAAGGCTTGAAGGCAGCCAAGGGAGGCATTCGATGAACACGAGGTAAAGCTCCAGCTCGGTCAGCCCTTCCGGGAAGGCCGGGAGATCCATGTTCACTTCGCCCTGTTGGATGTTCAGGAACTCCAATCCGGAGGGCCAAGCGAGCGGGCCGTTGATCAAGCTGATGGAGATGGAGAGATCCGGTGCGGATACCAAGGAGAGGTCGAGTGCTGCGATCACCATGTCGTGCACCACCATCTCCTCCGCTTCGAGCATCGGCACCTGCAGATCCACCGGCGTCTCCCAGCTATAGCCCATCCGGAATTCCTCCACCGCGCAGGGTCCGGACCAGGCGAGGCTGCCGAAGTTGGCCAGGTCGAACTCGCCGATGTGCTCGGGCATGCCGGCGATGTCCAAGCCCCCCATCACGTTGCCGCACTCCAAAGCCAGTCGTTCCATGCTGGGCGGGAGCAGGGGGAGCTGGAGATCCACATCGATGCTGTTCCGCAAGGTGATATGGAGATCCTGGAGCGCCATTCCCAAACGGGGAATGGAAACCTGCGCAGGGGCGGTGGAATTGTGGTCGTAGGTCCAGATCCGGAGCGAGGTGAGGGCGCTCAGATAGCCCATCCCGGGAAGCTGGACGTCTCCGTTCAGATCGTAGAGCACGAGTTCGGACTCGATGAGGGTCGCAATGCCCGGGTGAAGGGTATCCATGATGCCTTCGGGACTGACGATGCCGGGGATCGCGGCATTGAGCCAAGCGCGTTCGTCGGCGTTGGGGACCGGGACCTGGGCCTGCGCACGCTGCAGGGTCATCAGGAGCATTGTCGCCACGAGCAGGGCACGTAAAGCAAGGGTGGGCATGGTGGGTGCTTTCCCAAATGTAGCCGCAACGCCCGGCTCGCGCGGGGATGGCGATATTTGCCGCTGAACCGCCCCCGGGCGAACGCCCATGAGCAATTTCATCGACCATATCCGCATCGAATGCCGCAGCGGCAAAGGGGGCGCCGGCAGCCGGCACCTGCGCCGCGAGAAGTACATGCCCAAGGGCGGCCCCGATGGCGGTGACGGCGGCCGGGGCGGTAATGTGGTGCTCCGGGGCAACGCCCAGCTGTGGACCTTGTTGCACCTGCGCTACACCAAGCATGTGATCGCCAGCGATGGCGAGGGCGGCAGCCGCAACCAGTCGTCCGGCCGGATGGGCGAGGATGCCATCATCGAAGTGCCGCTGGGCACCGTGGCCAAGGATGCGGAGACCGGTGAGGTGATCTGCGAGATCACCAAGGACGGGGAGGAGCGCATCCTGCTGGCCGGCGGTCGCGGTGGGCTGGGGAACCAGCACTTCCATAGCGCCACCTTCCAGACGCCCCGCTTCGCGCAGCCCGGCGAACCCGGCCAGGAGCAATGGGTCGCCTTGGAGCTGAAGGTACTCGCGGACGTGGGGCTCGTCGGTTTCCCCAATGCGGGAAAAAGCACGCTGCTGGCCAGCATCAGCGCGGCCAAACCGAAGATAGCCGACTATCCATTCACCACCTTGGTGCCCAACCTGGGTATCGTGCCCTACCGCGATGGCCGAAGCTTCGTGATGGCCGATATCCCCGGGATCATCGAGGGAGCGCACGAGGGCAAGGGCATCGGTCTCCGTTTCCTGCGGCATATCGAACGCAACAGCGTGCTCCTGTTCATGGTGCCGGCCGACAGCGCCGACATCAAGAAGGACTACGCCATCCTGCTCAACGAGCTGAAGGAGTACAGTCCGGAACTGATGCACAAGGACCGCCTGTTGGCGATCACCAAGTGCGACATGCTGGACGATGAGCTCGCCGCCGCGATCCGCAACGACCTGCCGAAGGATGTCGAGAGCGTGTTGATCAGCTCGGTGGCGGGCATGGGCCTCGATACCCTGAAGGACATGATCTGGCGCAAGGTGCATCTGGCGCCCACGGAGGAACCGGCCAAGGAACCCTTCTGATGAGCTGGGCCGATCGTATCCTGGCCGCCGATCGTTCCGCCTTGCTGGCCGTCAATGGTGCGCACTCCGAGGCCACCGATGCTTGGATGCACTACATCAGTGAGCCGCTGACGTGGATCCCGGTGTACCTGCTCTTCCTGATCTTGATCAAGGTGCGGTGGGGTTGGGGGGGATTGGCCTGGTCGCTACCGGTGATCGCATTGATGATCCTGATGAGCGACACCGGTTCCGTGATGCTCTTCAAGAACACCGTGCAGCGCTTGCGCCCGTGCCATGCGCCCGACCTGCAGGGACTGCTGCACCTGGCCGATGGCTGTGGTGGGCGGTATGGCTTCGTCTCCTCGCACGCCTCCAACCATTTCGCCATCGGTGCATTCATGGCCGGTGTGCTGCAGCGTCGCCCGCGCTGGTCGGTGTTGGCGCTCTTCCTCTGGGCGGGACTCATCGCCTACAGCCGTGTGTATCTCGCTGCGCACTATCCCGGCGACGTCATCTTCGGAGCGCTCTACGGCGTGTTGGCGGGATCGCTCGCCTTCCTGCTCTTCCTGTGGTTGAACGAACGGCAACGGGAGCGATGAACGTCTGGCTCGCGGTCTTCATCGGTGGTGGCATCGGCAGCCTGATGCGTTTCGGCATCACCCGTCTCCTGTTGGCGTGCAACGTGAAAGGGGCCTTCCCGTGGGCCACGCTCGCGGCCAATGTCGTCAGCGCGTGCCTCCTGGCCTGGCTCGTGCTGCGCATGCAGGAGCGCTTCGAGGGGCAGCCGGTGTGGAAGGCCTTCATCGCCGTGGGCATCTGCGGAGGCTTCAGCACCTTCTCCACCTTCAGCTACGAGAACTTCCTGCTGATCCGGGAGGGCCAACCGTGGATGGCCGTGGCCAACATCGGTGTCAATGTGGTGGCCTGCCTCGCGGTCTTCTTCATCCTTGCCCGTACGCCATGAGATCACTGCTCGTCGTCGCCTTCCCGTTCTGCATCACCGGACTGAGCGCCCAAGCCCCCGCTCCGGCTTGGAGCACGCCGCCCAAGCTGGTCGTCGGCATCGTCGTGGACCAGATGCGCACCGACTACATCTATCGGTACTGGGACAACTTCGGTGACGGCGGATTCAGGCGCCTGGTGCAGGAAGGTTCCTTCCAGCGGGATGCGCACTACAACTACGCACCCACGCAAACAGGTCCGGGCCATGCCAGCATCTACACCGGTACCACACCGATGGACCACGGCATCGTGGCCAACGACATGTTCATCCGCTCCACGGGTAAGGGTCTGTATTGCGTGCAGGATGACGGTGCGAAAGGGGTGGGGGCCGAAGGCTACAAGGGGCAGCGCTCGCCGGTCAACCTGCTCACCACCACCATCGCTGATGAACTCGAGCGGCGGACCGACGGCCGATCCAGGACCATTGCGGTGGCCATGAAGGACCGCAGCTGCATCCTGCCGATCGGTCGCACCGGCGATGCCGCCTATTGGTTCTTCGAGGATGCGGAAGGACGCTTCGCCACCAGCGATTGGTACCGTAAGGAACTGCCCGCTTGGTTGCAGCAGTTCAATGACCGCAAGCTAGCGCTGAAGTACCTCGCCCAGCAGTGGGAGCTGTTGCTGCCTTTGGAGCGTTACCACCAGGTGATGCCGGACGACAATGCGTACGAGGAACCGTTGATCGGTGCCGCGAAGCCCACGTTGCCCCTCGATGTTCCTGCGCTCTTCGCGGCGGGCAACCGCAACACCGCGTTGATCCGTTGGACACCGGCCAGCAATACGCTCACCACCGATCTGGCGTTGGCGGCATTGAAGGGAGAGGAGATGGGCCGCGATGGCGTCACCGATCTGCTGGCGATCAGCTACGGGGCCACGGATGAGATCGGTCATGAACTCGGGCCGCGCGCGCTGGAGCTGGAGGACATGTACATCCGGCTGGACAGGGAGTTGGAACGCCTGCTCAAGGCGCTGGACACGGAGGTGGGCAAGGGCCTGTACACCGTGTTCCTCACCGCCGATCACGCCGCGGTGGACGTCCCCGAGTACCTCAGGACGGAGCAGGCGAGTGCGGGCTACGTGGACATGGCGGCCCTCGTGGGCGCTGTGGATGCGGCGCTGGCGGAACGTTTCGGTCCCGGCAAGTGGGTGCGCAAACGGATCAAGGAGCAGCTCTTCCTGAGCGATTCGCTGATCGCGGTGCACAAGCTGGATCGGGAACTGGTGCAGCGCGCGGCCGCGGATGTACTGATGACGTACCCCGGCATCGCCGATGTGCTCACGGCCTCCGACATGGCGAAGCACAGCTATCCCACCGGTATCCGGAACATGTTGCAACGCGGCTTCATGCCCCAACGCAGCGGTGACCTCTGCTTCGTCCTGCGGCCCAGCCATCTCGCCTCATGGCCCGGCATGGTTCCGAAGGGAACCGAGCACGGATCACCGTGGAACTACGATACCCATGTGCCGGTGATGTTCATGGGGCAGGGGGTCCGTCCGGGAGAAGTGGTGCGGCGCACGCACATCACGGATGTCGCACCCACCGTGTGCATGATCGTGGGGATGACCATGCCGGACGGCTGCTCGGGGCAGGTGGTGCACGAGGCGGTCGGGCGGTGACGAGTGGTGGAAGCCGCGTCCAGCAAGGCTTTGCGCTGTTGAAAGGCCGATGATAATTCCAGCCCTGGGGGACTGGCGCCGCGTCGGGGCACGCTCTAAGTTCGCATCCTGATGCTGCGTCAGCTCTTTCCCCTGATCGGCTGGGTGTGCTGTTGCGGCGTTCTTGCGCAAGCGCCCCTTGGACTTTCCGCTTCCGGTGATGCCGCACAGGTGACGGTCCGCGCTGCGGAGAGCGAAATGGACAGCACGGTGCTGGAAGCCGTTTGGCGGTACCATGGGTTGAACGCGCCCGGTTTCGAACTACGATGGCCGTCCACGCCTCCGGCCGGCGCTTCGGTGATGCTGGACCGCTTGGTGCTGACCGGCATCGAACAGTACCTCGACCAGCGCGTGCATTTCTCCAAACAAGGGGTGACGGTGGATGTTCCGGTGGAGCGTATGGTGGCCGATATCAACGGCATGGTCCGGGCCGCGCTCGCGGAGGTGGAGGTCGACGGGTCGTTCGTCGGATTGTCGCACGGCACCATCGCACAGCTCCGCCGCGTTTCGCGTGTGGATTGGAGCCAGGCCACCTTCAGCGTGGATGGCGGCGACGACCAGGACAAGTACCTCGCGATCTATTACTACGTCCGCAGCCAGCGCCAGGAATTGGAGCGCCAGCTCAAGGTGGACCTGCTGCCGTTCGCCACGTTGGAACTCGTGCCCCAAGGAGAGGAGCGCGATCCCGGCCGAACGGTGGAGGTGCCCACGGTCTGCCGTACCGTGTTCGATGACGACAACTACCTCTGCGCCCTGGACCTGGCCATGGCCGACACCGACAAGGCCGTCCCCGATCAGCAGCTCACCGAGCGTCTGATGGCCAATCTCGCGGAGAAGGCACGCGCCGAAGCGGCGGCGGAGCCGATGAAGGTG
>DASWWQ010000094.1:0-13112 GCA_036405935.1 Flavobacteriales bacterium | reverse complement strand
TCCAAGTGGTTGGTCGGTTCATCCAACAGCAGGATGTCCGGCGCTTGGAGCAACAGCCGGCAAAGGGCCACGCGACGGCGCTCACCACCGGAAAGCACCTTGATCGGCGTTTCGGGATCGGGGCAGCGCAGGGCATCCATGGCGATATCCAGCTTCTGATCGATCTCCCAAGCCCCGCTGGCCTCGATCCTGTCCTGCAGCACCGCCTGCCGGGCGATCAGCTTGTCCATCTTGTCCGGATCGTTGAGGATCTCCTCGTCGGCGAACTTGTTGTTCACGTCCTCATACTCCTTCAGCAGGTCCATGATGGGCTGCACGCCTTCGCGTACGATGTCGATCACGGTCTTGCTCTCATCCAGCTCCGGCTCCTGCTCGAGATGCCCGATGGTGAAGCCGGGGGTGACGTGCACATCGCCCTGGAAGTCCTTGTCCTTCCCGGCGATGATGCGCATGAGGGTGGACTTGCCCGATCCGTTGAGACCGAGGATCCCGATCTTGGCGCCGTAGTAGAATCCGAGGTAGATGTCCTTGAGAATGGTCTTTCCGGTGGAGAGGGTCTTCCCCACCTTCACCATGTTGTAGATGATCTGACGTCCTTCTTCGGCCATGTTTTCGCTTGCTTTCCGGCAGCTGCCCGCCGGAACGTGTTCGCGTCTCGGGACCGGGGATGCCTATTGGGCCGCGAATATCTCCAACCTGCGCCAATCTTCCACTTTCACGAAGTGATGGGCATGTAGTCCTTGGTAGGCGAACCGGTCCAGGACCAGCTGCGCCGTCTGGTCCTTGGCGGTGCCTACGAGCACGTAGATACGGCTTTCGGGCGTGGGCACTTGATGGAGGATCCGGGGATCGATGCCCGCCGAACGGAAGTGGAATTCGATCGGCGAATCCCAAGGCAGTGCCACGAGCACCCGGTCCTGGGCCTTCAGCCGGGGAAGGAACCAGTCCGCAGCCTGTGCCGCTTCCGGGAAGCGCGGGATACGGTCGTGGATGCCGCGTAACCCCAAGGGTGCGAACACCGCCACCAACAGCACGCAGGCCAACAGGGTGCGCCGTCGTTCATCGAAGCCGCCGAACAGCTTGTCCTGCATGAACTTCAGCACGTAGAACAGCGAGATGGCCGTGCTGAGGTGGAAAATGAAGATCGTGTAGACCCAGACTTCGGGTGGACCGAGGTGGAGCAGGAAGAACGTGACGAGCACTGCGGTGAGGCCCATCGCCAGCACCAGGTCGCGGTAGCGTCCACTGAGCTTCACCGCATGGAAGACCCCCAGCCAACCGACCAGGGCGATGGCCATGGATGTCGCCCCGGCGAACCAGGCCCACAGATGGAAGGCCCCCTCCTGCTGCGTTGCGGTGAAGGCCGCCCAGGTACGCGGCTCGGAACCGGGCTCGCTGATCACGGGGTCCAGGCCATGCACGGCCAACACCGGGATGTACAGCAGCGCCGTGAGGCAGCCGGCCAATAACAAGGACAGCAGCACCCGCAGGTTCCGCCGCCGGGTGGTGCTCTCATAGGTGCGCACGATGTGGAACATCACCCAGGCATAGGCCAGCAATGCCGGAAAGATCATCGCCGGTGTGCACCACATGCCCAGGGCACACCACAGCGACATCCGTTGCAACGGCCGTGCACGTTCCGTTACGGCATACGTGCGCCCATCGTGCAGCATCAGGAGCAGGAACACCCAAGTAAGACTGAAGCCCCGGGCCACGGCGCTCAGTTCCACCAGCGGGCCGCTGGCAGCGGCCAAGGCCAAGGCCATCAAAGCGATGTGCCGGTTGAAGAGCGAGCGCACCAGCAGGTGGAACAGCGGAAGGGCCAGGATCCCGGCCAGCAAGGCGGGCAGGCGCAGGGCCCCGAGGGAGACACCGAACAGTCCCGTGCTGCACTTCACCAACAAGGCGTGGGCGATGTGGCCGGAGATCGCATGCTGGTCCGTGATGATGCTCCCCCACGGCTTGCTGGAGAGGGAGACGAAGGCCTCGGCCTCGGCATAGGTGATGGGTTGTGCTGCCTGATGGATCCGCAGGCCCGCCCCGATCAGCACCAGCAAAGCGATGAAGCCGCGGTGCTCCCCGCTGCTGCGTCGCCAAAGGCTGCGCCAGCTCTTGTCGCGCACGCGGCGATGCCGGCCACGGGAACTGGTGTTCGGTGTCATCGGGTTCTCGGGAAGGCCGGTGGTGGTGCCGTCCGCAGGAGGGAGCGATCCAAATGTAGCGGAACGGGCAGGAGCCCGCCAAGCGCACCGGTACGGCCCGGGGATGCCGCATCTTCGCAGCCCGAACCACTTCGCCATGGAGCGCATCACCGAGAGCACTTCCCGTTACGACCACCTGGAGGAACTGAGCACGGCGGAGCTGCTGCAAGGCATCAATGCCGAGGATCGCACGGTGGCGGTGGCGGTGGCCCATGTGCTGCCGGCCATCGGCGCCCTGGTGGATGCCATCGCCGAACGCATGGCACAAGGAGGCCGTCTGTTCTACCTCGGCGCAGGCACCAGTGGCCGTCTGGGTATCGTTGACGCCAGTGAATGCCCACCCACGTTCGGTGTTCCGCACGGCATGGTGGTGGGCCTCATCGCCGGTGGTGATGGGGCCATCCGCAGGGCCGTGGAATTCGCCGAGGACGATACCGAACAGGGCTGGAAGGACCTGGAGGAGCACGCCATCGGTCCGTTGGATACCGTGGTGGGCATCGCTGCCAGCGGGGGCACGCCGTACGTGGTCGGTGCACTGTCCACCTGCAGGGCGAAAGGCATCCTCACCGGCGCGATCACCTGCAATCCGGGCAGTGCCGTCACCACCGTGGCCGACCATCCTTTGGTGGTGGTGGTGGGACCCGAATTCGTCACGGGCAGCACCCGCATGAAGAGCGGCACCGCCCAGAAGCTGGTGTTGAACATGATCAGCACCGCTGTGATGATCAAGCTCGGCCGGGTGAAGGGCAACCGTATGGTGGACATGCAGCTCAGCAACAACAAGCTCATCGACCGCGGCACACGCATGGTGATGGAGGGACTCGGGGTGGACTACGATACCGCGAACGCGCTGTTGCGCCAGCACGGCAGTGTACGCAGGGCCGTGGAGGCCGGAAAGGGGTAGCGCAGCAGCTCGCTCCGTGGTGCGCTGGCCACCAGCCGGTAGCTGGCAGCAGGTAGCCCGCAGCCTCGACCGGCTCCCCTGAGCGTGGATGTAGATTCGCGCCGTGCACACCCTGGAACCGTATTGGAACTGGCGAGACAAGTACACCGCCGAGGAGGACGAACGGTCCCCTTTCCATGGGGATGAGCACAGCGAATTCGAGTTCACGCATGCGGTCTATGACCATCTGATCCATCCGCAGTGGGATGCGTTTGGCAGCAGCACGCTCTACCTGAAGCTCCTCTTCGTGGAATACGACGAAGGGTTCGCCATCATCGAACTCATCGGTGAATGGAACGATCTCCTGCACAACGACATCATGCTGTTGAAGCGCAACATCGTGGAGCACCTGATGGCCCAAGGGATCTCGAAGTTCATCCTCATCGGGGAGAATGTGCTCAACTTCCACAGCGGGGATGAGGACTACTACGCCGAATGGTGGGAGGAGGTCGAGGACCAGGAAGGCTGGATCGCGATGCTCAACTTCAGGCCCCATGTGCTGGCCGAGTTCAGCGCCGCGTCGATCGACCAGTACCTGCTCTCCGGCGGACAGCTGGATGCGATGGCTTGGCGCACCATGGAGCCCGAGCAGGTCTTCGCGCGGGTGGAATCGCAGGTGCAACGCCGGCTGAACGCCTGAAAGGAACGACCACCCCGTGTTTTTTCACGGGTCGGCACCCGTGTAAAGGACGGGGTTGCGGTCCGGAACAAGGATGCACCTTAGCCCCGGCAATGATCGTGGTCCTTCCGGTCCCGTTGAAGCGCTAGGCGCCCACCCTCAGCGCCGATCGAATCAAGGGTCCATGATCAGGAGCTGGGTTTCCGCAAGGAGGCCCTTGCCGTAGCGAAGGGCATGGAGCAAGAGTTGTCCGCTTCGGCATGGACCCGGCCCACAAGGCCGGGTCCTCTTGCTTTCAGCCCTTCCGCCTCTCCTGCTCCAGCAGCAGGCGCGCCACCACACGGTCGATGGGAAGGGTAAGGTCGTCCTCCCTGCCCCTCCGCAGGTCCCACCAACGGAAGTGCTCCTCCCCGTTCCTCAGGCCCGGACCCGTGGGCACCGAGCGTTCCGGTACGGCCCCGATGTCGGCCACGCGGAAGGTGTAGTAGATGCTGATGATCTGGTCACCGGAGCGGAAGGCCGACGCTTGGAAGAAGTCCGTGGTATAGAAATGCGCGATGTCCAAGGCCTGAAGACCGAGTTCCTCGCGGATCTCCCGGACCAATCCATCGCGCGTGCCCTCACCGAATTCCAAGCCGCCTCCGGGGAACTTGGTGACCGCATGGCCGCGGATGAACTCATCGGAAACCAGCACCTGATGGTCGTGCACCAACAGACCGTAGACGCGGATGTTGAAACGTTCGATGGTCATGTGGCAATGGGTCGGCGGGCGCGCATCATCTCACGCTTCCCGGGTGGGCCGGGCAGTCGCTCCACATGCAAGCCCGCGGCCTGCATCGCGCGGCGCACATCGCCCTTGGCGCAGTAGGTCACCAGGATACCCCCGGGTCGCAGTGCCCGATACATGCGTTCGAAGACCGGCAACGTCCAAAGCTCCGGTTGTGTCGCGGGTCCGAAGGCATCGAAGTAGATCAGGTCATAGGACCCGTTCCCTTCGAGCTCGGTGGCTGAACGATCAAGACGGCGCAGGGTGAAGTGATCGGAACCACCCGTCCATTCGCCCACCGGTGCCGTCATCATCCGCAGCAGACCGTCCGCACGTTCCGGTGCACCGACCGATCGTGCGTGGGCCAGTTCGGCCAAGGTTCCCTGTGGCAACGGATACGGTTCAAGGGCCGTGTAGCGCACCTCGACCCGTCCGGCATCCGCCTCTATCCAGGTCAGCAGCACGTTCAGGCCGGTACCCAGACCGATCTCCAGGAGATCCACCGAGGGCTGCTCCAAGGCGTGGAAACCCTGTTGGAGGAAAACATGCCGCGACTCCTGCAGGGCGCCATGCAGGCTGTGGTAGGGCTCGTCCAACGCCGCGCTGTGCAGCGTGAAGGATCCATCCTGGGTGCGGTGGAGCCGGAGGTCCGAGGGGGGCGTGAACATGTGCGGCCGAAAATAGCCGCGCATGCAGCCTCAGAGCACGCGCATCTCCGTACGCCGGTTCATCGCCTTGTGCTCCGGGGTATCGTTGGGCACCAAGGGCTTACTGCTTCCGTAGCCCTTGGCCTCCAAGCGTTCGGGAGCGATCCCGTTGGCCACCAAGTGGTCCATCACAGCCTGTGCGCGGGCGTTGCTCAACTCCTGGTTGTGCGATTCCGTCCCGGTGTCGTCCGTATGCCCACCGATCTCCAGATGGAGCTTGGGTTGTTCACGCAGCATGGCGAGCAACTGGCCAAGTTCGGCCATGGATGCCGGAGCCAGGTCGGCGCGGTCGTTCTCCCAGAAGATGTTGCGGAGCACTTCGCTGAAGCCCTCCTCCGCCGGTCGCATGGAGATGTCGATCCGCTTCTCGCCACCCGCATCCTCCCGCTTGGGAGCGATGCTTTCCGAATGCAGGAGATGTCCGCTGGCCCGCACGCTGACCGCATAACGCCCCCCGTAGGGCACGGCCAGGGCGAAGGCACCGCTGGCATCGCTCTTCGAGTTGGCCACCAGCATGGAGTTGTCCAGATCGAGCACTTCGATGGTGGCCTCGATCGGCGCCATGAACTTCAGGCTCTTGATGAAGCCCTTGATCAAGGCCACCATCTCGGGGTCCTCGGGATCCGTGGCGATGCCACCCGCGGCCGAGGCCGTGCGATCGTCGCCCATGGGCAACAGGTCCACGCGGTACAGATCGTCCTGTCCCAATCCATCGGGACGGATACTGCTGAAGTAGCCGCTATGGCCATCCGCCGTAAGCACGAAGAAGAGGTCGTCATCAGCGGAATTCACCGGCCAGCCCAGGTTCTCGGGCTTCGACCATTTGCCGTCCTGGTTGCTGGCGCGGAACACGTCGAAACCACCCATGGTGGTGTGGCCCTTGCTACCGAAGTACATCGTGCGGCCATCGGCGGCCATGAACACGCCGTCCTCGTCGTACTGGGTGTTGATCGTGGGGCCCAGGTTCTCCGCGGCACCGAAGGTGTTGCTGGTGGCATCGAACGGTGCGCGCCAGATATCCAGTCCCCCAAGGCCGCCTTCGCGATCGCTGGAGAAGTAGAGCCATTCACCATCGGCACTGTACCAAGCGCTGGCCTCATGGGCAGGGCTGTTCACCGAAGGACCGAAAGGAACCGGAACGCTCCAGTTGGAACCCTCCAAGGTGCTCTGATAGAGATCCCCCGGGCCCTTGTCGTCCCGATACAGGATCAACGTGCGGCCTTCGTTGAAGAGGCCTACACAGGCGTCGTTGCCGGCCGTGCCCACTGGTGCGGGCAAGGCCTTGGGGTCGGACCAACCGGCCTCACCACGTTCGCACAGGAACACGTCCTCGAACGGCTCGTTGGTCTGCTTGTTCAGCTTGGGCATCGCATGGCTGCTGCGGCGGCTGGTGAAGAAGAGGCGATCACCGGAAGGCGAAACGGCCACACCATAATCCGAGGTGGGGCCGTTGATGCGTGGGCCGAGGTTGCGCACCTGTGCCCGGGTGGGTGCTGAGGAGTAGGCCTTGCCATGGCGGCACTCCGAGATGAACTTATCGGCCATGTTGTAGATGCGCTCGGGATCGGGCGATCGCTGGGTGATGGCGCGCTGCGTCTCGTACTCCCCGATGGCCTCATCCCACCGGCCATTGAGCTGGTAGGCGAAGCCGAGCAGGAAGTGTATACGCTTGCTATTGGGGTCGAGGCGCAAGGCCTGTTGGAAATATGAAAGCGCCTTGTGGCGCTGCGCTCCGTTCAGATGGCAGAGGCCCATCTTCATGTTCAGGGCCGCGTTCTCGGGATTCACCGCGTAGGCATCACTGTAGCGGGCCAGGGCCTCGGTGGTGCCCAGTCCACCTGCAGCGGCCAAGGCATCCCCCTGCTTCATGGCCGCCAGCGCACGTTTCAGCGCGTCGGGGTCGAGGATGTTCTCCTTGTCGAAAGGCCGGTCACCCGACTGGGCGGAGAGCAGCACAGGCAACAGGATGATCAGCAACGAGGAGAGTCGGCGTACCATCATGGGGATGAGGGATCATTGAACAACGGCTGTTCATACGTGACCGGGCCGCGGAAGTTCCTCCCTGCACCGCAGGGATACTTTTGGCGCCCACGATACCGTCCTGCACAACCCATGGCCAAGAAGAAGCCCGCCAAGTCCCGACCCAAGAGCATCCTCACCGACGCCTCCATGGTGTTCCTGCAACGCTACCTCGATAACGCCAGCCCCACCGGCTTCGAGAGCAGCGGCCAACGCCTCTGGCTGGACTACATCAAGCCCTATATCGATACCCACATCGTGGACAACTACGGTACGGTGGTGGGCGTGGTGAACCCCACGGCCAAGTACAGGGTGGTGATCGAGGCGCACGCCGATGAGATCAGCTGGTTCGTGCACTACATCACCAAGGACGGATTCATCTATGTGCGGCGCAACGGGGGCAGCGACCACAGCATCGCACCCAGCAAACGCGTGAACATCCACACGGACAAGGGCATCGTGAAGGCCATCTTCGGTTGGCCCGCCATCCACGTCCGCACCGGCAAGAACGATCCGGTGCCTTCCTTGGACAACATCTTCCTCGACTGCGGTTGCAGCACCAAGGAGGAGGTGGAGGCCTTGGGCGTGCACGTGGGCTGCGTGATCACGTACGAGGACGAGTTCATGGTGCTGAACAAGGACCGCTTCACCGGCCGGGCCCTGGACAACCGCATGGGCGGCTTCATGATCGCCGAGGTGGCCCGCCTGCTGAAGGAGAACAAGGTGAAGCTGCCCTTCGGTCTCTACATCACCAACAGCGTGCAGGAGGAAGTGGGCCTGCGCGGCGCCGAGATGATCGTGGAACGCATCAAGCCGGACCTGGCCATCGTGACCGACGTGACGCACGATACCCAGACCCCCCTGATGAACAAGATCGCCAACGGCGATGTGGCCTGTGGCGCCGGTCCTGTGCTCAGCTACGGACCCGCCGTGCACAACAACGTGCTGAAGCACATCATCGCTTCGGCCCAGAAGGAGAAGATCGCCTTCCAGCGCGCCGCCGTGAGCCGCGCCACCGGTACCGATACCGATGCCTTCGCCTACGGCAACGCCGGGGTCCCGAGCGCCTTGATCAGCCTGCCGCTGCGCTACATGCACACCACGGTGGAGACCGTGCACCGCAATGATGTGGAGCAGGTGATCCGTCTCATCTACGCCAGTCTCGTGGGCCTCAAGGGCGGCGAGGACATGCGCTACCTGAAATAGCCATGATGCGACTGGACCTGGACGACAACGAGCGCGGGGCGTTCCACTACCTCTTCGCCGGTGTCGTTCTGGTGCTGCTGTTGAAGGGCATCAACTTCGCGCTGGACCTTTCCACGCGGCCCGATATCCGCGGCCTGGAAGCCTTGGAGCCGTTCCGCCAAGGCTACCTTCTCAACGAGCCGGATGTGGTGGTTTCCACATCGGCCGGCCGCTTTGCGCGCATCGCCTCCGCTTTGGTCTGGTCCGTTGGAGCTGCCTTGGCAGCGGGCACCATCGCGGCGCTGCTGGCGCGTTTGCTCCGCTCCTCCGCGCGCACGGCCGGGCTGCGCGCCGCCCGCATCGCGCTGGTGCTCTGCTTCGGCTGGGGGCTGTACTCGGCCTTGTTCATCCCGGTGGAACGCACCCACACCTCGACGAACGGATTGGAACGCCATCGGTATCGCTGGCATCTGGCGGACATTCCCATGCCCTTCACCCGGGAAACGGAGACCTTGCCCGGGGATCAGGTGCAACGCATCGAGGCCGTGGCCGCGCCAGCGCTGAACGGTTGTGAAAGCACGCTGCGCCTGCAGGCCGTCCGTGCGGATGGAAACGTGCTGGTGCTCGGAGAGGTGGATGGTACCTGCCCTTTGGCCTTGGAGCGCCTGCGCCAAGCCAGCGACGCCGCGGCTCTGCTCGAACGGGCCCTCTGATCGCCCCCACTGGACACGATGGTGCCCAAGGTCGATACCTTGCGCACCACCCATGCGGATCCGCTTCATCAAGGCCGTCGACACCCACGCCCTGCGGCATCGGGTCCTTCGTCCGCACCAGCCCCTGGACGAGGTGGACTTCCCCAATGACCGCAACCCGGACAGCTTCCACCTGGGGGCCTACATCGGTGGGCACCTCATCGGGGTGGCTTCCTTCTATGCCGAGAAGCATGAGGCGGTGAAGGGTTGGAAGCAGATCCGGCTGCGTGGCATGGCCAGCCATCCGGACCTGCAGGGACAAGGTGTGGGGCGACGGCTGCTCGACTTCGCCGTGGAGCATGTCCGCGGGCAGCACGTGGACGTGCTCTGGTGCAATGCCCGTGCGAAGGCCAAGGCGTTCTATGAGCGGCACGGTTTCAAGAGCATCGGTGAGCCGTTCGAACTCGGCGACATCGGTCCCCACTACCTGATGTACAAGCCGCTGTGATCCCTGCCGTGCGCGGAAGCCAGCCCCCGGAAAACATGGACCGCATGCGCATGGCCGCGCTGCTGCTGCTGGCGCTGGTGGTGCGTTGCATCGGTATCGGCGATGAGGAGTTGGGACACGACGAACCGTTCACCGTCTACTGGTCCCTCCGTCCCTTGGGAGAGCTCTTTGCGCAGCTCCGCAACGAGAACAATCCACCGCTGTATTTCCTGCTGATGCACGTTTGGGAACGATGCGTGCCCTTGGAGGAAGTGTGGTTGCGCATCCCTTCGGCGATCGCCGGGGCCTGCACGGTGATCCCCCTGTACCAGCTGGGCCGACGCTTGGCGGGTCCGGTAACGGGCATCACCGCAGCGTTGCTGTTCCTCTTCACCGCGGCCCACCAAGGCTATGCCCATGAGGTGCGTGCCTACAGCCTGCTCACCCTGCTCAGCGCCACGGCGGCCTGGCAACTGCAGCGCAGCGCGGACATGCCCCGGCGTTGGATCACACTGGCCCTGGTGAACATCGCCTTGGTGTACACGCATTTCATGGGCTGGTGCATGGTGGGGGTGGAAGTGCTGGCCGTGCTGCTGCTCCCCGCCCTACGTCCCGCGCGCCGCTCGTTGGTCCGGGCGCTCTGCGCCACGGTGCTGGCGTTCCTGCCCTACGCGTGGATCTTCGTGGAGCGCGTGGGAAGCAGCGTTGCCCAAGGCACGTGGCTGACGGCACCGGCGTGGGATGAACCCTACAACATGCTTTGGCGCTGGAGCAATGTGCCGGTGCTCACCGTGCTTTTCCTTTCGATCATCGTGGTGCAGGTCCTTCGGAACCAGGCCCGTCCCGGAGCGATGGGGCTACCCCTCTTGTGGTCGGGGGTGCCGCTCATCGGGCTCTTCGTGTTCTCCTTCGCGGTACCGGTGTACCTGGACCGCTACCTGATCTTCGCGGCACCCGGCTACGCACTGCTGGTGGCCATCGCCTTCCACGGCATCGAACACAGCGGTCTTCGGGCCGGTCTTTCGGCGGGGGCCGTTCTGGCGATGGCCTTCACCCTGCCCGGAGCACTTCCGGAGCGTCCGCATCCTTCACGCGTAGTGGCGCAACTGCGCGCTTGGTCCGGGCGACCGCACACTACCATCGTCGTTTCACCCTACTGGTATCGAGCGGCGTTGTTGTGGCAATGGGATCGCGGGCGTTTCCTGGATCCGGGGCCGGATGGGGCCACGACGGACCTCCTGCTCAACGGCACGGAGCCGGTGCACGATCTGATCGTGGTGGAAGCGGACCTGCCCTTGGGCCCTGCGGCCATCGCCGAGCGTTTCGGTGAAGGCTGGACCTTGGTGCAAAGCGTGCAGGCCGACCGTAAGGTGATGGTGCACCGGTTCCAACGCTGAACGACCGCTCATCCCTTTCCCGTGGGCTTCCATGGATCACCGGTCGGATGATCCGGGCACATCAGCACCTTTGCGGTCCAACACACGCCCATGCGCCAGATGATCCAGATCCCCCTCATCGGTGGACTCGCCCTGCTCGCTTCCTGCGGAGCACCGACAGAAGCCCCCAAGACCGCCGTATCCACCCCACCTCCCACCATCGCGGTGAAGGAATTCTTCCGCAACCCCGAAAAAGCGGGCTTCCGTATCAGCCCGGACGGCCAATACTTCAGCTATCGCGCGCCTTGGAAGAACCGGATGAACATCTTCGTTCAAAAGGTGGGCGACACCTCGGCCACCCAGGTGACCATGGACACCATCCGCGATGTGGGCGGCTATTTCTGGAAAGGCGATCGTATCCTCTACAGCCGCGACATCAACGGCGATGAGAACTTCATCGTGTTCAGCGCCAGCATGGATGGTAAGGACGTGAAGGCCCTGACGCCACAGCAGGGTGTGCGTGCCGGCGTGATGGACGACCTCCACAACATTCCCGGCATGGAGAAGAGCGTGATGGTGCAGATGAACCAGCGCAATCCCCAGGTGTTCGACCCCTATCTCGTGAACGTGGAGACCGGTGCCATCAAGCCGTTGTACGACAACAGCAAGGAGAACTTCGAGGGCTGGATCACCGACCACACCGGCCTGATCCGTATCGCCACCAAGACCGACGGCACCGACAACGTGCTGTTCCACCGCGCTTCGGAGAAGGAACCCTTCAAGGAATTCATGCGCACCGGTTTCAAGGACAGCTTCAACCCGCTGTTCTTCACCTTCGACAACAAGAACCTCTACGCCAGCAGCAACCTGAACGGCCGCGACAAGACCGCGATCGTCGAGTACGACATGGCCACGGGCAAGGAGATCAAGGAGATCCATGCCGACAAGGACAATGATGTGGACGGCCTGGACTTCAGCCGCAAGCGCAAGGTGTTGACCATGGTGACCTGGACCGGGGACAAGACCCAGCGCAAGTTCCTCGACGCCGAGACCGAGGCCATGTACAAGAAGCTCGAGGACCAGTTGAAGGGCTACGAGTTCTGGATCTACGGTGAGAACGACAACGAGGACAAGTTCATGGTCTGGAGCGGCAACGACCGCATGCCCGGCAAGTACCATTTCTACGACAAGGCCAGCGACAAGATGACCGAGATGGCCACCCTGTACCCTTGGCTGAACGAGAACGACCTGGCCGAGATGAAACCGATCCAGTACCAGAGCCGCGATGGCCTGACCATCCACGGCTACCTCACCCTGCCCAAAGGGCGCGAAGCGAAGAACCTGCCGGTGGTGATCAACCCGCACGGTGGTCCTTGGGCCCGCGATGAGTGGGGCTACAACTCCGAGGCGCAACTGCTGGCCAACCGCGGCTATGCCGTACTGCAGATGAACTTCCGCGGCAGCACCGGTTACGGCCGCGCCTTCTGGGAGAAGAGCTTCAAACAATGGGGCAAGACCATGCAGGACGACATCACCGACGGGGTGAACTGGCTGGTGAAGGAGGGTATCGCCGATCCCAAGCGGGTGGCGATCTATGGCGGCAGCTACGGCGGATACGCCACGTTGGCCGGTATCACCTACACCCCGGAGCTCTATGCCTGTGCCGTGGACTACGTCGGTGTGAGCAACATGTTCACCTTCATGAAGACCGTCCCCCCCTACTGGGAACCGTTCAAGAAGATGATGTACGAGATGGTAGGTGATCCCCAGAAGGATAGCCTGCTGCTTCGCGAAGCCTCTCCCGTGTTCTTCGTGGACCGCATCAAGTGCCCCCTGCTCATCGCACAAGGCGCTCAGGACCCGAGGGTGAACAAGGCCGAAAGCGACCAGGTGGTGGAGGCCCTGAAAAAACGGGGCGTGGAAGTGGAGTACCTGGTGAAGGACAACGAGGGCCACGGTTTCCACAACGAGGAGAACCGCTTCGAGTTCTACACGGCCATGGACAAGTTCCTGGACCAGCACATCGGCAGCGGCTACAAGCCGACGATGGATACCAAGAACTGATCCGGTAACGAGCCAACGGAAAGGGCGACCCTGCGGGGTCGCCCTTTCCGTTC
>DASWWQ010000093.1:0-18357 GCA_036405935.1 Flavobacteriales bacterium | reverse complement strand
CCAGGGTTTCGGCCTCACGCACGCTCTCCACTTTCTGCACCGCTTCCATGTCGGCGATCAGGGCCTGCTTCAGGGCGGTGTTCTTCTTCAGGTCGTGATCGCGCAGCTCCTTGTAGATGCGGATGTGGTAGAAGAACTCATCGCGCAGATGGCTGAAGTCGCGCTGCAGATCGCGGTAGGCCTGTTGCGGCACCGGACCGATGGTCTTCCACTTCTCACCGAGCTCGTTGAAGCGTTGGAAGGCGCTGCCGATGTTCTCCTCACCGGCGATCATGGCCTTCATCTCCTCCATGATGGCCTGCTTGGCGGCCAGGTTGTCGGCCTCTTCCTTCTGGCGCTTGCGACGGATGTCGTTCACCTTGGTGTTGTACCCGTCGAGCAGCTGCTTGAACTTCTTGTCGTCCTCGTCCTGCAACGTGGCGCTCTCGATCGGCCCCGGAATGGCGGCAGGGGCTTCGGCCGCGCCTTCCTCGCCTGCGGCCACTTCGGCCGGCACCGCCACGCTCTGTTGGAGCGTTGCGGCCACCAAGGCCTCGTACTGTTCCTTCAAGCCCTCCACCGCGTCGGCGGTCTGCTCCACATCGGGTTGTTGGAGCAGTTCCTCCAATCGGGCGATCAGTTCGATCTTCGTTGCCATTCGTTCGGTGCAAGTGCGGCCCTAGCGGCCGAGCGACCAAATATAGAGGGCTCTTCCATGCGGCAATACCCGAGGGAAGGCCGTTCGCATCGCGCTACCTTCGCGCTCCACCGCCGCTTCGCGGTGATCGGGCATGGGAATGCGAGTGGCATCGAACGCGGTGGGGGCCGTACTGGATCTCTATCGCACGGACCTGGCGGAGCTCTATGCGCCCGGCGAGATCACCGCCATCGCGCGCTGGATCTTCCAGGAAAAGCTGGGGCTCGATGCGCTGGATACCGCGACCACGCTGAGCGAATCCGAACTGCTCAAGGTGTACCTGCCGCTGAAACGATTGCGCACCGGTGAGCCCTTGCAGTATGTGATCGGCCATGTCGACTTCCATGGCGTTCGGGTCGCCGTGGGACCCGAGGTGCTGATCCCACGCCCCGAGACCGAGGAGCTGGTGGACCTCATCCTTCGCTCCCGTAGCACACCCCCGACCACCGTGATCGACCTCTGCACGGGCAGCGGATGCATCGCGCTGGCGTTGAAGAAGGCCTGGCCGATGGCCCGGGTGATCGGAACCGATGTCAGTGCATCGGCCATCGACCGGGCACGCAGTAATGCGGAGGCCAACGGACTCGAGGTGGAATGGCGCGTGGCCGATGTGCTGGTGGATGATCCCCTGCTTCCGGTCGCGGACCTCATCGTGAGCAATCCCCCTTATGTGCTGCGCTCCGAGGAGCAGGGCCTGGCCCGGAACGTCCGGGATTTCGAACCGCACCTCGCGTTGTTCGTGGAGGACTCCGACCCGGCCTTGTTCCATCGGGCCATCGCGAAGCGCGCTTCGGCATTGCTTCCCCAAGGCGGCGCGCTGTGGATGGAAGGGCACTTCGCCCACATCTCGGACATGGTGCCGGAGGTGTCGGCCATGGGCTTCTCCACCGCGCAGGTGATCAACGACCTGAGCGGTCCGCCGCGCTTCATCCACGCACGGAGATGAAGGGTCCGCTGCTGTGCTGCCTGCTGTTCGTGATGGGTTCCGCTTGCGCGCAGGACAGTGCCCGCGTGGCGATCGTACCGGCGCGGGCGAAGGCCGATTTCAAGATCCTGGTGAACCTGGACGCGCGCCGCACCGTGGTCTTCGATGAACCCGTCCGCTTCTTCGGCGTCCGGCTGGGGGCACAGCGCGACAAGGACATCCTGGCCATCGGCTACTACGGTTTCGACAATCCTTGGATCGACCATTCCGTGCCCTTGCCCGAAGTGGGCCGGGATACCACCGATCTCAGTTCCAGCCTGAGCTACGGCGCGCTCACCTATGAACGCGTGCTCTTCGAGAACAAGCACTGGATGCTCAGCGTGCCGGTGATGGCCGGCATCGGGCATGTGGAGATCGACTACCGCGATACCACCGGGGTCTTCCTGCCCTATACCAAGCGCGAGGTGTGGCCGATGGAGGGCGGGGTCCGCGGGGCCTACAAGGTGTTCTTCTGGCTCTATCTGCAGGGCGGCGTGGGCTATCGCAAGGTGTTGACCGATGAGTTCCTGGCCGATCGCGTCTACAGCGGGGTCACTTGGAACTACGGGGTCAGCTTGAAACTGGGCAAGATCTACAACTATGCACGCGACCGCATCAAGGAGCGGCGCCTGCACCATTCCCCCGAGCATGGATCGCGTTGAAGCCGAACGCCGTATCGCCGAACTGAGCGAACAACTGGAACATCACAACCACCGGTACTATGTGCTGGCGTCCCCCGAGATCGATGACCGCACCTTCGATCACCTGATGAAGGAGCTGGAGGCGCTGGAGAACGAATGGCCCGAGCTGCGCTCGCCGAACAGTCCCACCCAGCGGGTCGGCGGTGACATCACGAAGAGCTTCGCCACCATCGCCCACCGCTATCCGATGCTGTCGCTGAGCAACAGCTACAATGCGGAGGAGGTGGCCGAATTCGTGGCCCGCGCCGAACGCGAAGTGGGCCGCACCACCTTCTCCATGGAACTGAAGTACGATGGCGTGGCCATCAGCTTGACCTATGTGAACGGTGAACTGGTGCGTGGGGTCACCCGAGGTGATGGGGAGAAAGGGGAGGACATCACCGCCAACGTGCGTACGGTGCGGTCCGTCCCCCTGAAGTTGCGCGGTGATTTCCCGCCGGAACTGGAGGCCCGGGGCGAGATCCTCTTCACGCGAAAACAGTTCGACAAGCTGAACACCGAGCGTGATGAGGCCGGGGAGGAGCGGTACGCCAATCCCCGCAACACCGCGGCCGGAACCTTGAAGAACCAGGACCCCAAGCTGGTGGCGAAGCGCGGTCTGGTGAACTTCATCTATACGCTCCAAGGGCCGCAACTGCCCTCGAAGAGCCACTACGAGAACATCCGCAAGGCCCACGAATGGGGCTTCCGGACGCCGGATCCGGAACGCCGCTTCATCGAACGCGCCGATACGGTGGAAGGCATCATGGCCTTCATCGACCACTGGGACAAGGCCCGACATGGGCTGGAGATGGACATCGATGGTGTGGTGGTGAAGGTGGACGACCTCCGGGTGCAGGAGGAACTCGGACTCACGGCGAAGAGTCCGCGCTGGGCCATCGCCTACAAATTCCAGGCGGAGCAGGCCCTCACCCGGCTCAACGGCATCGAATACAACGTGGGCCGTACGGGAGCGATCACCCCGGTGGCCCTCCTGGAACCCGTGCTGCTCGCGGGCACCACCGTGAAGCGGGCCTCCGTGCACAACGCCGACCAGATCGCGAAGCTGGACCTGCGCATCGGCGACCAGGTGCAGGTGGAGAAAGGCGGTGAGATCATCCCCAAGATCACCGGTGTGGACCTGAAGCAACGGTCGGTGGATGCCGTGCCGGTGGTGTTCCCGCACGCTTGTCCGATCTGCGGTACCCCGCTGGTCCGCTATGAGGGCGAAGCCCAACACTATTGTCCGAACGAGCACGGCTGCCCCCCGCAGATCACCCGGCGTATCGAGCACTTCGTGGGCCGGCGGGCCATGGACATCGGTGGTTTGGGCGGGGAGACGGTGGAGGAGTTGTTCCAGGCCGGCCTGATCCGCGACATCGGCGACCTCTATGACCTGACCACGCAACAGCTGCTGGACCTCGGCAAGGGTTGGGGCTTGAAGAGTGCGCAGCAGGTGGTGGACGGCATCGCGGCCAGCAAGGCCATTCCGTTCGAGCGGGTGCTCTTCGCCCTGGGCATCCGCCATGTCGGGGAGACCGTGGCCAAGAAGATCGCCAAGGCCGTGGGGGATATCGACCGCCTGATGCACATGACCCCGATCGAACTGACCGCCATCGACGAGGTGGGTGGTGTCATCGCGGAGAGCATCGTGGACTTCTTCGGCGTGCCCGATAACCGCCGATTGGTGGAGCGGCTCCGTGCCGCCGGTCTCCGGTTCGCCATGGACCAAGCTGCACAAGGGCCGACAGGCGATAGCCTCAAGGGCCTGACGTTCGTGGTGTCCGGCGTGTTCGAGCACTTCAGCCGCGACGGGGTGAAGGAGGCGATCGAAAGGAACGGCGGCAAGGTGAGCGGATCGATCAGTAAGAAAACGAGCTTTGTGCTCGCCGGGGCCGACATGGGACCGGCCAAACGGGCCAAGGCCGATGAACTCGGTGTGAAGGTGATCGACGAACCGGAATTCAAGCGGATGATCGGGGAATGAAGCTGCTCGACAGGATCAAGGAATGGATGGGCCGGCGTGCCCTGCTGAAGGAGAACGCCGTGGAACGGCGGCCCTTGGCGCGCAACCTCGCCGACTGCGGCAAGATCGGCATCGTGTACCTGGCCGAGGATGAGAAGGCCTTCACCCAGGTGCGCAACTACGTGAAGAAGATCAAGGAGGAGCTCGGTCACCACCGCATCATGGTGATCGGCTACCACGAGTCGAAGGAGCGGCCCGACTACCTGCACCCCAAGCTGCACTTCGATGCCATCACGCAGAAGGAACTGAACTGGTACCGGATCCCGCAAGGGACCATGGTGCAGAACTTCCTGGTGGAGGAGCACGATGTGCTGATCGACCTATCGCTGGAGGACCGCCTGCCGATCCAGTACCTGGTGGCCAAGAGCCGCGCCCGGTTCAAGGTGGGCCGCCTGAGCGAGAGCAATGCGCACTTCCTGGACATGATGATCGACACCGCCGGCGCCAACAGCCTGCTGCAGTTCATCGCCAACATGGACAAGTACCTGATGATGATCAACGCGAAGGCCCAAGCCCCTTCGCTCACTTCACATGGACAATAGATTCCGCGGGCTCGGTGTAGCCCTGGTCACGCCCTTCCGGTCGGTCAACGGCCTCATCGACTATGCCGCGCTCGAGCGCATCATCGAGCACCAGATCACCGGTGGTATCGACTACCTGGTGGTGATGGGTACCACCGGCGAGAGCGTCACCCTCAAGAGCGCCGAGAAGAAGCAGTTGCTGGCCCAGTGCATCGAAGTGGTCCGCAACCGGGTACCCGTGGTGCTGGGAGTGGGCGGCAACCATACCGCCGAAGTGGTGGACAACCTGTCCGAGTACGACCTCACCGGTGTGGATGCCATCCTGAGCGTCAGTCCGTACTACAACAAGCCCTCGCAGGAAGGCATCTACCAGCACTACAAGGCGTTGGCGCAGGTGAGCCTGGTGCCGATCATCCTGTACAATGTGCCGGGCCGCACGGCGAGCAACATCACCGCCGAGACCACCCTCCGCTTGGCGCGCGATTTCCGGAACATCATCGGCATCAAGGAGGCCAGCGGCAACCTCGACCAGATCGGTCTGATCCTGAAGCATCGGCCCAAGGATTTCCTGGTGATCAGCGGTGATGATGCCCTCACCCTGCCGATCCTCAGCCTGGGGGGTGACGGCGTGATCAGTGTGGTGGGCAACGCGCTGCCGCAGGAGACCAGCCGTTTGGTGGAGGCCGGCCTGGCCGGTGACCTGGTCACGGCACGGCGCGAGCATTTCAAGCTGATGGAACTGGTCCATGCGCTCTTCCTCGATGGCAATCCGGGTGGGATCAAGGAGGTGTTGCGTGTGCTGGGCCTGTGTGAAGCCCATCTGCGCCTGCCGCTGGTGCCGGTGAACGAGGCCGTGGCCAAGAAGATCTACGCCGCCATGGCGGACGCCGAGGTGGTGAAGCTCTGAACGGAGGTTCGGAGCGGTTCCACCGCAGAGGCGCTGAGGCGCAGAGGTGCGCAGGGAAGAGTACTGTTCTTCCGGCCGGAGCTGGCCAGCCCGAACGTTCTCCGTGCCTCAGCGCCTCCGTGTGATGGAACAAAGAAGCCCCGGTGATGCCGGGGCTTCTTCCTGATGATATGGACGGTGATCAGCTGGCGGAAGGGGCCTCGCCACCTTCCTCGCCCTTGCCCACCTTCTTCTTGCCCTTGGCCACCTTGATCACCACGTCGTTCTTGTCCTTGTTCAGGCTCACGGTGATCTTGTCGCCTTCCTCCACGTTCTGGTTGATGATCTCCTCGGCCATGGGATCCTCGATGAACTTCTGGATCGCACGCTTCAGGGGACGGGCACCGAACTTCTCGTCGTAGCCCTTCTCCACCAGGAAGTCCTTGGCGTCGTCGGTCAGCTTCAGGTCGTAGCCCAGCTCGGCGATGCGCTTGTACACGTTGGCCAGTTCGATGTCGATGATCCGGTGGATGTCGTCCCGCTTCAGCGAGTTGAACATGATGATGTCATCGATCCGGTTGAGGAACTCGGGAGCGAAGGCCTTCTTCAGGGCTTTCTCCACGATGCCGCGATTGTTGTCCGCGCTGCCGTCCTCCTTGGCCTTGGTGCCGAAGCCCACGCCCTTGCCGTAGTCCACCAGATCGCGGGCCCCGATGTTCGAGGTCATGATCACGATGGCGTTGCGGAAGTCGATGCGGCGGCCGAGACTATCGGTCATCTGGCCATCATCCAGGGCCTGCAGCAACAGGTTGAAGACGTCCGGGTGCGCTTTCTCGATCTCGTCCAGCAGCACGATGGAGTAGGGGCGGCGGCGCACCTTTTCGGTGAGCTGGCCTCCTTCCTCGTAACCGACATAACCCGGAGGGGCACCGATCAGGCGGCTCACGGAGAACTTCTCCATGTATTCGCTCATGTCGATGCGGATCAGCGCCTCCTCGGTGTCGAACATGTAGCGGGCCAGTTCCTTGGCCAGTTGGGTCTTGCCCACACCCGTCGGGCCCAGGAAGATGAAGCTGCCGATGGGGCGGTTCGGATCCTTCAGGCCGGCCCGGTTGCGTTGGATGGCCTTCACCACCTTGCCCACGGCATCGTCCTGTCCGATCACCTTGCCCTGCATCTCCTCTTTCATCCGGCGGAGCTTGCCGCTTTCCTTCTCGGCGATGCGCTGCACGGGGATGCCGCTCATCATGGCGACGACCTCGGCCACGTTGTCCTCGCTCACGGCCGTACGGTGCGTGCGGCTTTCCTCTTCCCACTGCTTCTTGGCGCGCTCGAGTTCCTCCAGCAACTGGCGTTCCTTGTCGCGCAACTTGGCGGCCTCCTCGTAGCGCTGGCTGCGCACCACGCGGTTCTTCTCCTCCTTCACCTCCTCGATCTTCTTCTCCACGTCGAGGATGGCCTGGGGCACCACGATGTTGCTGATGTGCACCCGGCTGCCGGCCTCGTCCAAGGCGTCGATGGCCTTGTCGGGGAGGTGGCGATCGGTGATGTAACGCGCCGTCAGTTTCACGCAGGCCGTGATGGCCTCCGGAGAGTAGGTCACGTTGTGGTGGTCCTCGTACTTCTCCTTGATGTTGTTGAGGATCTGGATCGTCTCATCCACGCTCGTGGGTTCCACGATCACCTTCTGGAAGCGGCGCTCAAGGGCACCGTCCTTCTCGATGTACTGGCGGTATTCGTCCAGCGTGGTGGCACCGATGCATTGGATCTCGCCGCGCGCCAGGGCGGGCTTGAACATGTTGCTGGCGTCCAGGCTTCCGCTGGCACCGCCGGCCCCCACGATGGTGTGGATCTCATCGATGAAGAGGATGACGTCCGGGCTGTTCTCCAGTTCGTTCATCACGGCCTTCATGCGCTCCTCGAACTGGCCGCGGTACTTGGTGCCGGCCACCAGGCTGGCGATGTCCAAGGCCACGATCCGTTTGTTGAAGAGCACGCGGCTCACCTTCCGTTGGATGATGCGCAGCGCAAGGCCCTCGGCGATGGCCGATTTGCCCACGCCGGGTTCACCGATCAGCACCGGATTGTTCTTCTTGCGGCGGCTCAGGATCTGGCTGACACGCTCGATCTCCTTCTCGCGGCCCACGATGGGGTCCAATTTGCCGTCCTCCGCCAGCTTGGTAAGGTCGCGACCGAAGTTGTCCAGCACGGGCGTCTTGCTCTTGCTGTCGCCGGGCTTCTTCTGGCCACCGCCGCCACCACCGTAGGAGGCGCTTCCGCCGTCGTCGTCGTCGTCGTCGGCGCTTTGCGGACCGGCCTTCGGACGAGGCTTGCTGCTCCTGGCATCGGGGTCACCGCCGCCTGCCAGAATGGCGTCCACTTCGTGCTTCACGTTCTCATAATCGACGTTGAACTTGTGCAGGGTGCGGGTGGCGAGGTTGTCCTCGTCCTTCAGCATGCTCAGCAGCAGATGCTCGGTGTCGATATGCGGGCTCTTGAAGAGCTTGGCCTCGAGGAAGGTGATCTTCAGCATCTTCTCGGCCTGCTTCACGAGCGTGATCTTGTCCTTGTCCGGGGGGCGCATCGCGCTGGCCGGTTCCATGTTGCCCTCCACCGCGCGGCGGAGTTCTTCAAGATCCACTTCCAGTTGGCGGAGGATCTTCACGGCATTGCCCTCACCCTCGCGGATCAGGCCCAGGAGGATGTGTTCGATGCCGATGTAGTTGTGGCCTAGGCGCAGGGCTTCCTCTCGGCTGAAGCCGATGACATCCCTTACCCGGGGTGAGAATTTGGCGTCCATTTCGTTGCTAGGGTCGCTTAGGGCTGTTCATCGCGTTCCGTACCTCGCAAGTTACATACCTGCCCAACGGGGGCAAGCTATTGCCGGGGTTCGGAGCGGTCCTTCCAGGGGGCGGTTCTTTTATCCACACCAACGTGTGGGGTTGTGGAAAAGTCGGGGAAAGTCGGTGTATGCGATCGGGATACTTTCGGGCTCCCTTTCACGGCGGGTGTTCCAACAACCGTGCAAGGTGACCGAACCTGACAAGAATGGCAGAAGGAGAGAAGATCATCCCGATCAACATCGAGAACGAGATGCGCACCGCCTACATCGATTATTCGATGTCGGTGATCGTGAGCCGGGCCTTGCCCGACGTGCGTGACGGCCTCAAACCGGTGCACCGCCGTGTGCTCTTCGGTATGGAAGGTCTCGGGATGCAGAGCAATCGCCCGTACAAGAAGAGCGCCCGTCTGGTGGGGGAGGTGCTCGGGAAGTTCCACCCGCACGGTGATGGCAGCGTTTACGATGCCATGGTGCGTATGGCGCAGGACTGGAGCCTGCGTTACCCCTTGGTGGACGGCCAGGGCAACTTCGGCAGCCTCGATGGCGACCCACCTGCGGCGATGCGTTACACGGAAGCCCGGATGCGCAAGATCGCCGAAGAGGTGATGGCGGATCTGGAGAAGGAGACCGTGGACATGCGCTCCAACTTCGACGATACGCTGGAGGAACCCACGGTGATGCCCACGCGCATCCCCCAACTGCTGGTGAACGGCGCCTCCGGTATCGCGGTGGGGATGGCCACCAACATGCCGCCGCACAACCTTACCGAGGTGTGCAACGGCATCATCGCCTACATCGATGATCGGGACATCACCATCGATGGGCTGATGGAGCACATCAAGGGCCCCGATTTCCCCACCGGCGGTGTGATCCACGGCATAGCGGGGGTGCGGGAGGCCTACGAGACCGGGCGCGGTCGGATCGTGCTGCGCGGCGCCTGCCACATCGAGGAGGACAACAAGACCGGCCGTGAGACCATCATCTGCACGGAGATCCCCTACCAGGTGAACAAGGCCGTGCAGCTCTACAAGGGCGTGGCCGATCTGGTGAACGATAAGAAGATCGAGGGCATCAGTGATGTCAACGACTACAGCGATCGCACCGGTATCCGTCTCGCCTACGATGTGAAGCGCGAGGCCATGGGCAGTGTGGTGCTGAACCAGCTCTACAAGTACAGCGCCCTGCAGACCAGCTTCAGCGTGAACAACATCGCTCTGGTCAAGGGCCGTCCGCTGCTGCTGGGCCTGAAGGACATGATCGTGAACTTCGTTGAGCACCGCCACGATGTGGTGGTACGCCGAACGAAGTTCGACCTGCGTAAGGCCGAGGAACGGGCCCACATCCTGGAGGGCCTGTTGATCGCCTTGGACCATCTGGATGCGGTGATCGCCTTGATCCGTGCCAGCCAAACACCGGACGAGGCCCGTGAAGGCCTGATGAAGGAGTTCGGCCTGAGCGAGGTCCAATCCCGCGCTATACTCGACATGCGCCTTCAGCGCCTCACGGGTCTGGAGCGTGACAAGATCCGCGCGGAGTACGACGAGTTGATGACCTTGATCGCACATCTCAAGGCCGTGCTGGCCGACGAAGGCATGCGCTATGGCATCATCAAGGATGAACTGGTGGAGGTCCGCGAGAAGTACGGGGACAAACGTCGCACGCAGATCGTGTCCGCCGGCGGGGATATGAGCATGGAGGACCTCATCGCCGACGAGGCCGTGGTGGTCACCATCAGTCATCTGGGCTACATCAAACGCACCTCGCTCTCCGAGTTCCGCACCCAAGGTCGGGGAGGGGTGGGCAGTCGCGGATCCACCACGCGCGACGAGGACTTCCTGGAACACCTCTTCGTGGCCACCAACCACAACTACCTGTTGATCTTCACGCAGAAAGGGCGTTGCTTCTGGATGCGCGTGTTCGACATTCCCGAGGGAACCCGTCAGAGCAAGGGCCGGGCGATCCAGAACCTGATCCAGATCGAAGGGGACGACAAGGTGCTGGCCTACATCAACGTGAAGGACCTCAAGGACCAGGAGTACCTTGAGAAACATTACGTGGTCCTGTGCACGAAGAAGGGTATCATCAAGAAGACCACCTTGGAGGCGTACAGCCGTCCTCGTGCCAATGGCATCATCGCCGTGGGCATCCGCGAGGGCGATGAGCTCTTGGAGGCACGTTTGACCAACGGCACCAGCCACATCATCCTGGCCAGCCGGGATGGCCGGGCGGTGCACTTCGAAGAGGGGGATGTGCGACCCATGGGCCGCAATGCCAGCGGTGTGCGCGGCATGAACCTCGAAGGCGGGTCGGAGAACAACGAGGTGATCGGCATGATCGCCATCGACAAGGCCGAACTGGCCACCCGCCAAGTGCTGGTGGTGAGCCAGAACGGCTACGGGAAACGCTCGGCCATCGTGGATGAGCAGGGTGAGTACGAATACCGCATGGTGAACCGCGGTGGCAAAGGGGTGAAGACCATGCAGATCACCGACAAGACCGGTGAACTGGTGGCCATCAAGGACGTGAAGGAGGACGATCATCTGATGATCATCAACCGAAGCGGCATGACCATCCGGATGGGCCTGAGCGAAATGCGCGTTCTGGGCCGGGCCACCCAAGGCGTGCGCTTGATCGAGCTGCGCGCCAAGGACAGCATCGCGGCCGTGGCCAAGGTGGATGGTGCACTGAACGAGGAGGAACCTGTCGAGGGGGCCTCCGAGCCCGGCGCCGATGGCAACAGCCCGGAAGGGGGTGAGGACGCTGGCACCGATGTTGCTGGCGGCGACCAGGAAGCCTGAACCGAAGCGAACGAAGAACCCGATCACATGAAGCAGACCTTGTCCGCGATCGCCCTCACCTTGGCGGTCGGTGCCCAAGCCCAGAACAGCAACGTCGTCAGCGCCTACAACTACATGGGCGAGAAGAACTACGCCAAGGCGGTGGAGTTCATCGAACCGGCGATCACCAACGAAACCACCTCCCAGAAGGAGAAGACATGGCGGTACCGTGGTGACATCTATCGCCTCATCGCCCTGAGCGAGGACGCCACATTGAAGGCGCAGTTCCCCGATGCCTTGGACAAGGCCATCCAGAGCTACCTGAAGGCCAACGAACTGGACACCAAGGGCAGCTACAAGGAGGACAACGTACGGAGCCTCGGAGCGCTCCAGGTCAGCGCATTGAACGGAGGCAACGATGCCTTCACAGCCAAGGATTACGATAAGGCCGTGGCCATGTACGCCCAGAGCGAGAAGATCGCCAAGGCCTTCGGCCAAGTGGACAGCAATGCCGTGTTCAACAGCGCGCTGGCCTACGAGAGCAAAGGTGATCTGCCCAATGCCATCGAGAAGTACAAGCAGTGCATCGCCATCGGATACGACAAGCCCGATGTGTACCGCTACCTGGCCAGCATGCAGAAGCGCACCAACGACCTGGACGGCGCGATCGCCACCATCCGCGCCGGCCGTGCGAAGCATCCCACCAACAAGGACATCATGCTGGACGAGGTGGCCTTCCTCCTGGATGCCGGACGCACGGAGGAAGTGGAAAAGAGCCTGGATGCCGCCATCGCCGCCGACCCTTCCAATGCCACCCTTCATCTGGTGAAGGCCGGATTGTACGATCAGAAGGCCAATCCCAAGGACGGTAGCAAGGTGGCCGAGGCCGACCTGAAGCGTTACTACGACTTGGCCGAGGCCGAGTACAAGAAGGCCATTGAACTGGATGGCAGCAACTTCGACGCACCCTACAACGTGGGTGTGCTCTATAACAACCGTGCAGCTGCCGAATACGAGAAATGCTCGGCCATCAAGGACGACGCCGCCTATGCCAAGTGCAAGAAGGCCGCCGACCAGATCTACCTGAACGCCATCCCGTTCTTCGAAAAGGCACACGCGATCAAGTCGGATGACAAAAGCACCATGGCGCAGCTGAAGAAACTGTACGCCATCACCGGCAACACCGGGAAGTTCGAGGAGATGAAGAAGCTCCTCGGCGAATAGTCCGCTCTTCCCCCTCCACGACACAGGCCCCCGCCAATTCGCGGGGGCCTGTCCTTTATCAGTCCCAAGGTGTCGCACAAGGGATACATTCGCGCCACCACCGATACCGGTAAGACCCCCTCATGGCATTCAACCCGATCCAGGCTTGGCTCGATCTCAAGGCCCAGCTTCCCGAACTGGCCATCGAAGGCATAGGCATCACGTATGTCTATCCGATCTTCTTGGCGCTGCTGCTGTTGGAGTACTTCAATGCGAAGCATCTCTACGACCTCAAGGAGACCTTCGCCAGTTTCGTGATCCTGGTGGGCGCCACCATCATCCGGGTGCTCACCAACGTGTTCGAGATCACCCTCTACATGTACCTCTTCTGGGTGGCCGCGCCCTTGCGCGAGGAATACCTCGGTTACACCTCCTTGGGCTTCGCCTGGTACATCTGGATCATCTGCGCCATCGCCGACGACCACAACTTCTACTGGCACCATCGCTTCGCCCACAATGTGCGGGTGCTCTGGGCCGCCCATCTGCCGCACCATTCGGCCAAGACCTTCAACCTGACGGTGAGCATCCGCAACGGTTGGTTCATCACGTTCGTGAAGCCGATCTACTGGCTCTGGATGCCGCTGGTGGGCTTCGAACCGATCATGATCGCCACCTGCTTGATCGTCAACGCCTTCTACCAGTTCACGCTGCACTCGCAATTGCTGCCGTCCTTCGGCTGGATCGAGAACATCTTCAACACGTCGTACATCCACGTGGTGCACCACAGCAGCAACACGGAATACCTGGACCGCAACCACGGTGGCATCTTCACCTTCTGGGACCGCCTCTATGGCACTTGGCAGAAGCCCATCAAAGGGGTGGTGCCCAAGTACGGCATCAGCCATGATCCCGGCACGGACAACCCGATCACCCACAACCTCTTCGAGTTCCAGGAGATCTGGAAGGACGTGAAGAAGGCACCCGGGCTGAAGAACAAGTTCATGTACATCTTCGGTCCTCCGGGCTGGAGCCACGATGGCAGCAGCATGACCAGCAAGCAACTGCAGAAGGAATTGGCCGAGGCCAAGGCCGCGGGGAAACCCGCACCGGTGCACGAGCACTTCGTGCGTTCGAACTGAGCGGACCGTGAACGAAGAAGCCCCGAGTTCTGCTCGGGGCTTCTTCGTTTTGTGCGATCCTCAGAAGCGCTTCCACCAGGGCTTCTTGTCCTTCTTGGGCTCCGCGGGCTTGTTCTTGCCCCGCGAACCTCCATCCACCTCCGCGATGAGCTGGGCGGTCAAGGAAGCGTAGTCGGACTTCGATCCGGCGGGTTGGGCCTCCGTGCGTTCCTGACGTTCCGGACGCGGGCCACGCTCCGGGCGCGGTCCACGGTCGGGGCGCGGTTCGCGGGGCTGGCGGGGTTCGCCGCTGGCCGTGGTTGTCCGCTCCTCCGAACGGCCTTCGCCATTGCGGTTCCGGTTGCGGTTCCTGTTCCGATTACGGCTGGGTCGCTGGGCGTCCGCTCCGTTCGTCTGTGCGGGAGTGCCATCGGCGTTGGTGGTGGCTGCCTGGGCCGGGCGGGGTTGGCGGCGTTCGGCGTCACGGCGGGGAGCGGCCGCGCGCTGTTCGTTGCGTGGGGCGCGTGTGCTGCGCTGCTGTTGCTGACGGGGCTGACGTTGCTGGCGGCGGCCTTCATCCACAACGGGCGTTCCACCCTGCATCGGGAAGGGATGGTTCTCCACTACGGGGACATCGCGCTTGATCAGGCGTTGCACATCCCGCAGGTTGATCAACTCATCGGGTTCGCAGAGCGAGATGGCCAGTCCGCTGGCGCCGGCACGACCCGTACGGCCGATGCGGTGCACATAGGTCTCGGCCACATCGGGAATATCGTGGTTCACCACGTGGCCCAGCAGGTCGATGTCGATACCGCGCGCGGCGATGTCGGTGGCCACCAAGGCACGCGTCTTTTTCTCCTTGAAATGCGTCAGCGCGCGTTGGCGGGCGTTCTGCGCCTTGTTGCCGTGGATGGCCTCGGCGGTGATGCCCGACTTCACCAGCACCTTGGCCAGCTTATCCGCACCGTGCTTGGTCCGCGTGAACACCAGCACCTGCTGGATATCCATGGACTTGATCAGGTGCACCAGCAGTTCGCCCTTGTTGGCGCGGTCCACGAAGTAGACCTGTTGCTGTACGGTCTCGGCGGTGGAGGATACCGGCGTCACTTCCACCTTCACGGGATCCACGAGGATCGAGGAGGAGAGCTTCTGGATCTCCGGCGGCATGGTGGCGCTGAAGAAGAGCGTCTGACGCTTCTTGGGGATCACGGCGATCACCTTCTTCACGTCATGGATGAAGCCCATGTCCAACATCCGGTCGGCCTCGTCCAGCACGAAGTACTGGAGGTCCTTCAGGTGCACGAAGCCCTGGTTCATCAGGTCCAGCAGACGTCCGGGCGTGGCGATCAGCACGTCCACGCCGGCGCGCAAGGCATCGGTCTGGGGCTTCTGGCCCACGCCACCGAACACCACGGTGCAGCGGAGGCCGGTGTGGCGGCCGTAGGCGCGGAAGCTTTCCTCGATCTGGATGGCCAGTTCGCGCGTGGGGGTCAGCACCAAGGCACGGATGGGACGGCGGCCGGGGCGCCCGGGTTCGGGCACTTCCGCGGACCGCGCATTGTACAGGCGCTGGATCAGCGGGATGGCGAAAGCGGCCGTTTTGCCGGTACCGGTCTGCGCACAACCCAGCAGGTCGCGGCCTTCCAACAGGTAAGGGATGCTCTGGGCCTGGATCGGCGTCGGGGTGGTGTAGCCTTCTTCTTGGAGGGCTTTACGGATGGGCTCGATCAGATCGAGCTGGTCAAAGGAAGGTTGATGCATTCGAATGCTTCAAGTACATGCGGTACGGGTCATTGGGCCCGAACTGCGGGATGTTGGTTCTCGGTAAATGCCCGTTGTCCTGGTCAGGACTGGTCCGGCGTACAATGATCCGCTGGGGATGGCGCCTGGACGATCGGATAAGCGAAAGCTGGGCGCTTGGGCGGGGCAAATGTAGGGGAACTCCGGATGTCCGCACCACAGAGGCACCGAGGCACGGCGAACACAGCGATCGGTTGTTACCGCCGAGACGCGGGGACGCTGAGGAGCGCGGAGCGGGTTTCAACCGCTCGGTCGTTGAGTCTGTGCGGAGTGCGGATCGCCCCAAGTGCTGCGGAACAGGGGCAGGCATAAAGGAGTTTAGATACAGCAGGATACTGCGGAGCCAGTCGCTGAAGGCGGATCGACTGAATGTTGGTTGATGGGCTGGGGTTCAGTCCAATGCAACTTAACATAATATAAATTATGCGCTGATCGAGGCGAAGCCGAGGTCGGCGCGAAGCTGCGTTCCCCAGCCGGGTCCGCCGGGCATCCGGATCAGTCCGTTCTCCATCGTGATGCCTACGAACGGGTCGTTCTGGATGAGCCACGGACCGTCGAGGTCCACCACCGCCGCGTACGGGATCAGGTGGGCCATGGCGGTGCAACCGAGCGAGCTTTCGCTCATGCTGCCGAGCATCACCTGCTTGCCGAGCTCCAAGCTGCGTTCGGCCATGGTCCGGGCCAAGTCCACCCCGCCGCACTTCATCAGCTTCAGGTTGATGCCGCCGAAGGCTTCGTGGCGCGCCTCCAGCTCCGCTAGGTCCTGGATGGATTCGTCCGCGTAAACGGTTGCCGCCGTCCTTCGGCCCAGCTCCGCGTGCAGCTCGATGGCGTCCTTGTCGAACGGCTGCTCGAAGCCCAGTATCCGTTCTTCACCCGTGGCCCGGATCAGCTCCAAGGCCTCGTCGACCGATCGCAAGCCCTGATTGGAGTCGATCAATAATTTCCTGTTATCGAGCGACTTGATCTTTTCTATCGAAAGCAATGATCCCGATCCATCAACCTTCACCTTGAGCACACCCGAAGCTGGCAAGGCGCGCAACGCATCCTCGATCTCGGTGGCCGGCATAATGCCGATGGTCATCAGGCTGGAATAGTTGTTCCTTACTGTCAGTTCAAGTGATTTTGCAACAGTTCTTTGTTGTGATCTACTTATCAGATCGATCAAAGCCATATGGAGGGCCGCCCGGCAGCCCGGGGAACCTTGCCAAGCGCGGGCTTGAAGCGCGATCAGCGCTTCCTCCGCCGTTCGGTGCTTCTCCTGGACGAACGCTTGGAGGCGTTCCACCACGGCGGCCGGGGTTTCGGTCAGGTACGGTGGCAAGGTGGCCTCTCCATAGCCGGTGAAGCCGTTCTCCTCGACCCGCACGAAGATGGAATCCGTACCCGTGCGCAGTCCGTGGGCGGTGCCGAAGGGTCGCTTGAAGAGCAGTCGGTACGGGCAGTAGGAGAACTTCAGCATACGGCGGACAAGGTCGGTATCGACCTGTCATGCTGAGCCTGTCGAAGCATGATTCCTGAAAATGCCCCTTCGGGCGCCTGCGCCAAAGCGCTCCGGCGTCGGCGCGCAGGCTCAAGGTAACAGCGGAGTAGCACGGGCTCGACACCCATGAAAAAGCCCCCGGATCTTCCGGGGGCTTTTTCATGGGATCATCGCGCTCTACTTCAGCATATAGTAGATGTTGGTGAGCCACTTGGTGGTGTCCTTTTCCACCATGGGGTCGGTCACATACTCCTCGATCACCACGTCGTTCACCTGCAGGTTCTTGGCCTTGAGCATTTCCTCGATGGCCATGTGGGCCTTTTCGGTCTTGGCGTAATCGCCGTAATGCGCAATGGTCAGCGCCTTACCGGCGGGAATGCTGTACACCGTCCAGCCGGCCACTTGGGTGTCGGCCCCGGCCTTCACGGGCATGGCGGCCATCATGTCGGTCTGTTTGTTCTCCGTATCCCACTTGAAGAACAGTCCCGAAGGCGCTCCGGCCATCTCGATGCCCGCGGTTCCCAACGCCTTACCGGCAGCCGGGAAGTTCTTCATGTAGTAGTCGCTGATCTTGTCCCACTTCACGATGTCCCGCTTGCCCACGTAGACCATTTCGGGCCGTTCCACCGTGGTGATGGCGAAGCCGCCGTAGTTGCCTTGGGTGGAGCTGAGCGCTTGGGCATCGGCCTCGGACATGGTCTTCAACTTGGCCAAGCCTTGGTCAAAGATCGGCCCCATCATCTTCTCGGTGTCCATGAACAGGCCGAAGAGACGGGCGAGCCAGTTGTTCTTCGCATCATAATGCCAGTCCACACGGGTGCTGTCGCCGGACGGTTCCAGTACCAGGTCCGCCGTGGCGGTGGCCTCGAACGGCTCCACGAATTCCAGGCCTACGCCCACTTTCTTGTCCGGATCCAAGCTGGTCACGGTCTGCGAACCCTTTCCGAGCATCTTGCCTTCCCAACTGCTCTTCGAACCCACTCCCTCGGGTCCGTCGAAGGTGATCACCACGGTGCTGTCCTGGTCGCGCCAAGGGCTCCAGGTGTCGATGCGGTGCATGTCGTTCATGTGGCCGTAGACCACGTTGGCCGGAGCGGCAATGGTGGTGCTGCGTACCATGTGGGTCTCGGCCGGACCGAGGAGCACCAGCAGGCCCAGCAAGGCCACGAGTGCGATAACGATGATCAAGAGGGTCTTCAGTGCTCTCATGTGGGGGAATTTTCCGAAAGATCATCCGGGGCATCCGATTTTCATCCCACCGCCTTTTCATTTTCCACCCTCCTGCATCCGGCACGGTTTTTCTTTGCTCCGGAACACCAAACACCTCCACGATGTCCCTCCCTTACCTGCTGCGCACCGCCCTCCCCCTGCTCCTGGCCGG
>DASWWQ010000092.1:0-3836 GCA_036405935.1 Flavobacteriales bacterium | reverse complement strand
TTCGCCTTTTCCACCTATTGCGAAAGGTACAGCAGCAAGCTGGTCCGCACCCGCACAGGCACTCCACCCTGACGGCCCGGAGCCCACTGCATCCGCCGGAGTTCGCAACGCGCGGCTTCATCGAGCCGCGCATCGCCCAATGGTTCGATCGCGCTCAACGATCCATCGCGCTCCACGATGAAGCGCATCAGCAATGGGCTGGAGCGTCCCACCGTATCCGGCAATGCACTCGAGCAACGGTGTCCGGCCAACGTATCCGTACGCAGCACCCGTGGCATCTCGCTCACCGTGGTGAACACCTTGTCGGTACCCGTTACCGAACGCGCATCGCCCCCACGCGGTCCATCCCGGAACCGCTCCTGGGCCTTGTCGCTCGCCGAGCGCAAGGGATCCATCGCCTCCTGTGCGAGTGCCGTTGGAGCGAAGAGCAGCAGGAAGGGAAGCACCAAGGGACGTAGCATGTCCCCGAAGGTAGGATGCCGGCCTGATCGGTACCGTGCGGCACCGGCAGGGGTGCCTCTACATTTGGCCGCCACAATCGACCAGGCCATGAGCAACGTGTACTACCCCGACTATCTGCAACTGGACAAGATCCTCGGTGCCCAAGAACCGGAAAGCGACAAGCACGGGGTGGAGGCCCACGACGAGATGCTCTTCATCATCATCCACCAGGCCTATGAGCTTTGGTTCAAGCAGATGCTGTACGAGGTGGACAGCGTGGTCCGGATCTTCGGCGATGGGCAGGTGGACGACAACGGCGGTGAGTTGAACATCGTGGTGCACCGGCTCCAACGCGTGAACACCATCCTCGGTGTGCTGGTGCACCAGATGGACATCATGGAAACGATGACGCCGCTGGACTTCTTGGACTTCCGCGATCTCCTGCGGCCGGCCAGCGGATTCCAGAGCCTGCAGTTCAAGATCCTGGAGGCGCGGTTGGGGCTGCGCATGGAGGCCCGCTTCGGCAAGGCTTACTACACCAGTCAATTGCGTCCCCATCACAAAGCGCAGATCGAAGCGCTGGAGAACCAACCGACCCTGTTGGACCTGGTGAACGGATGGCTGGAACGCATGCCGTTCCTCGATGCCCGCTTCTGGCCGGAAGAAGCAGGGTTCTTCGCCCGCATGGAGGCGCTCTATGTAGGTGGTCTGGTACAGGGCGAAGAGGACAATGCGAAGTTGTGGGACGAGATCTTCGTAAGCGGCAACGCTGAACGCCGGCTCTCCCCGAAGGCTGCACGCAGCGCCCTCTTCATCATGCTCTACCGCGATGAGCCGATCTTCCAACAGGCCTTCCGTTTCCTGCAAGCCCTGCTGGACATCGATGCGGGCATGGCGGCTTGGCGCTCGCGGCACATCAACATGGTGCACCGCATGATCGGTCTGCGTGTGGGCACAGGGGGCAGCACGGGCAAATCCTATCTCAAGGGGGCACTGAACAGCCACTACATCTTCTCGGAGATCGCCGACCTCAGCAGCTTCCTGTTCGAACGCCGCAAACTTCCGCCCTTGCCGGACACGCTGCGTTCAGCGTTGCGCTTCCAGGTCTGAAGGACGTACCCCCGGCAAGGAATCCGCAACCACGGTGGATACCCGAGGTGATGGAGGACGTACCTCCGGCGATGCGGGCTCCGTATCCACCAAGGCCAGCACCAGCAGACCCACCGCGCCGATGACGAGCATCAGCGGGAGCAAGGAGCGATGTACGGGATCGGAAGGCATGGTACCGTTGAGGGCGTGTGGCACCTCCATGCCAAAGAGCGTGCCCGATCCCCGAACGCACGGAACACACCTGCATCAGGGTTACGTCCCCACGACCAAGATCATCCATGCACCGACGGACGGCCCGAAAGGAACGACATGGAAAAAACCTGCGGCCCGCACTGGTATCGCAGGACCGGGCCGCACTACCTTCACGCCAATACATGGAACGATCCACGGTCATCAAACAACTGGGCGAACAGGTCGCTGCCGTGGTACTTCGTGCGTGCGAGGTGCCCTGTCCGCACACCCGATCGGCGATCATCGTCTTCGAGGATGTGCTGCAGGACGAGCAGGATCTCCGTTCCTTGGTGGCCCACCTGCACCGGCTGCACGATTCGATGGATGCGCGTCTGGTGGGCCAACGTGCCCAGTTGGAACAATTCACCGCCGACCTGCGTGCCTTGGCCCCCGAGCTGGACGCCGCACCCTTCCGATCGGCCTACAGCCAACGCCGACTGGCCACCTCACGCTGAAGCGCCAAAAGCGCTGCGCACGGCGTACACGATACCGCCGATGCCCACGATCACCAATCCGGAGACCGTCCACAACGGCTGTGCAATGAGCAGGTTGATGCAGAATGCCGCCGCACAGAGCACATACAGCGCCGGCATCCAAGGATAGCCCAGCACACGATAGGGTCGTTCGGCCTCGGGCTCGGTGCGGCGCAACTTCAACAGACCCAGCACCGTGACGATGTAGAAGAGCAACGAGGCGAAGGTGACATAGTTGAGCAGTTCACCGTATGTGCCGCTGAAGCACAACGCACACGCCCAGGCACATTGGATCCACAGGGCGAAGCCGGGCACAGCGGCGCGGTTCAGCAGTCCGGCCTTCCGGAAGAAGAGGCCATCCTTCGCCATGGCATAGTACAAGCGGCCACCGGCGAGGATGATGCCGTTGTTGCATCCGAAGGTGCTGACCATGATCAATGCCGCCATGATGTAGGCCGCGGCATCCCCGAAGATGAGCGATGCCGCGGCCGTGCCCACCCGATCGGCGGCCGCGTGCTGGATGTCGTACGTGGGCAGCAACGCCAGGTAAGCGAGGTTCGCCAACACATAGAGCGTGGTGACGATGGCCGTGCCGAGGAACAGGCTGCGCGGGATGTTCCGCTGGGGATCCTTGATCTCGCCGGCGATGAAGGTGACGTTGTTCCATGCTTCGCTGCTGAAGAGCGAACCCACCATGGCCACACCGAGCGCCGATACCAACGCCATGCCCAACAGCGGTGTCAGGGTCTCCGCACCATGGGCGTCCTTCACCAGCGACACCGCGTTCCAGCCCTGGGCGAAATTCTCCGCCAGGATGGGGCGACCGCTGCCCAAAGCGAGTCCGATGATGATCAAGGCCAGCAGCGCGATGATCTTCGCCAGGGTGAAGAGGGTCTGCAAGGTCTTCCCGTTGCGCACCCCGCGTGCATTGATGGCGGTGAGCACGATGATGCTGGCGATGGCGAACAGTTGCGCGGCGTTCACTTCGAACGCACCGAGATGGAGCAGCACATGCTCCGGTCCCAGCGCCGGGAAGAACACGGCCGTGAACTTCGCGAAGGCCACCGCCACCGCGGCGATCACACCGGTCTGGATCACGGTGAACACCGTCCATCCGTAGAGGAAGGCGGGCAAAGGACCGAAGGCGCGCTGGATGTACACGTACTGCCCACCGGCCTTGGGCATCATGCCCGCCAGTTCACCGTAGCACAGGGCGGCCATCACCGTGAGCGCACCCGCCACCAACCAGGCCACCAGCATCCACTGGGGCGAACCCAGTTCACGCATCATGCCCGCGCTGACGATGAAGATACCGCTGCCGATCATGCTGCCCGATACGAGCATCACGGCATCCAGCAGCGAAAGGGACCGTTTGAATTCCGTCATGGGGATGGAGGGGTGTGCGCCGCCGAATGTAAACGGGAACCGCGCCCCTTGCCCTACAGCTCGAAGCGCTGCCCTTTGCGCGGAACTGTCACCCGAGGAAAACCGAGTTCGCGGGTGCGTTCGCGCAGCGTGTCCAGAGCCTGTTCAACACCATGCACGAGGAACAGCTGCCGCACCTGCGCCGGCTCCTGACAG
>DASWWQ010000091.1:0-7171 GCA_036405935.1 Flavobacteriales bacterium | reverse complement strand
GTCCGTTCCCCGTTCTTGAACAAGCCACCGCTGATCACGCCGGACTTCATCACCCCCTTGATGTCCGATGTGCCGAGCAGGGGCATCGACAGCGTGGCGAACACGCTGTCCGTGCCGTTCACCGACTTTACCGTGCCGTCCGGAACGGTGAGCAGCTTGCCCTTCTTCGGCAGTTTCTTCATCAGGCGCGCCAACTTGCTCTTCACGGTGCCGAACACCCGCTTGTCCGCGTTCCTCGGCGACTTGGCCGTGAAGTGGGCAGCGTCGGACCACGTCATATCCAGGTACGTGTCCACCGGCCCGAAGTCGGTGCCGAACAGGAGCTGGCATTGCCAACGTTCGTTCGCCGGCACACCGCTCTGCGGAAGGGCGAACAAGGGAAGAAGGAGAAAGGGGATCGGCAAAAGGGACCTCAGCATGCGCATTCGGGTCCATGGTCGGACCGTGTGCCAAAGTAGATCAGGCTGTTCCGATGATCCAACAGGAACGCAGAACATCCGTTGGGTCGCTTCGCCGTGCCCACAGCAACGGACGAGGGCGGGGTTCGGGATCCCCATCGATCAATGCGTACGCATCGATCGCTGCGACCAGCGACCCACCCCAAAGGCCACCGCCGCGGAAAGTCCGAAGAACAACAGCATCCAAGGCAGCTTCAGGCCACGCGGCAGCTCATCGCGCCCGACCAGATCACGCATCACCCCCAGCACGATGATGTGGAACAGGTACAGCTCGTAGCTATGGCGTCCCATCCAGCGCAAGGCACGGATCGGAAGCGAGACCAGCGTACGCGCCTCCATTTGCTCCGTCCCCGACGCACGGACATTGAACAGGATGATCACAGCCGTGCTCAAGGCGATGCCCGAGAACCCGAGGACCTCATGGCCGCCGATGCCGTTCAGATGTACCGCTGCCAGACATCCGGAAGCGACCACGGTCATCACAACAGGCCATGGACCCCGCCCTTGCATACGCGGAGCCACGAACGCCAGCAGGCAGCCGATGGCGATGGCGTCGAAACAGGCCGGATAACCGTACAGATAGTCCAGCTCACGCTCCACGTGCAACGCACGGTACACGGGTCCCGCGACAACCAAGGCTGCACACGCGATCAGGAAGCCCCGCTTCGGAAGCAACGTGGCCGCCAGCGGAAAGGCCAGGTAGAACACTTCCTCCACCGACAGCGACCAATAGATGTTGAGCGCGTAGTTGAAGTACCCTTCCACCTGCATCAGCACGTTGTGCCAGAAGGTGAGCACCGATCCGATGGCGAGCCACCAGAAGCCGGGATCCAGTACTTCACCACGCTGCTTGTTCACGAAGGAAGGGCGGCCGAATGCACCCAGCACAAGGATCACCGCCACAGCGACCAGCAGCGGCGGCAGAATGCGACGGGCTCGCCGACGGTAGAACGCCCAGCGGTCGATCCGGTCCAACGACCCCCAGCGACGCAAGCTGTTGGTTGTGATCAGGTACCCGGATATCACAAAGAACATGGTGACACCGTAGTTCCCGTTCATCACCAGCCGTGCCACCCCTTTCGGTGTGAACAGGTCGCCGAGTACACTGTCCGGTAAGCGGTAGGTGAGCGAATAATGCAGGAGCATCACCAACACCACCGCGATCCCGCGGAGCAGGTCGATGGACCTTTGGCGTGGCAGGGTCGCAGGCATCAGGCGAACATACAGGGCAGCCGCTCGCTGTGCACCCCGGGCCCATGGAGGCGATCTCCTGCCCTACTCCTTCACCACCCGTTGGCGGTGGCTCATTTGTCCGCTGCGCACCTCCAGCACGTAGAGTCCCGCAGCCAGATGCCGCACATCCACTTCCGCGATCGGGCCGGCGAACCGTCCGCTGCTTACCGGTCTTCCTGCCGCATCGTACAGATCCAATCGCGCGACAGCCCCTGAAGGCAGCAGCACCGTCAGCTTCTCCGCTACCGGGTTCGGGAAAACAGGCCAAGGATGACCATCGACCTCCCCTACCGATGTGGGACCCCAGTATTCCACCGCGCCCTTGGATCGCGGCATGCCGTACGGCGTTCCGTAGAAGTCCAGCACAGGCTCACCGACGGCGGCTCCGGTGCCGATGGCCGGGCTTGTTGCGAGCAGATGCAGGTCATCACCGACCAGATCCACGAACTGTGGATCACCGGCACTGTTGTTCTGGAACACCGTGCCCAGGATCTCCTCCGCGTCGTACACGCCGCCCGTGGGATCCGGCCCTTGCCAGCCCGGAGCCGTGCTGCGATGGAACAGGTTGTCCGCGTAGAGATGCGTGCCGTAGAGGATGTTGCTGCCGCTCGCCTGGGTGCCGTTGAAGTAGATGCTCTGCGTGAGGTGGAAGATGTTGTTGCGGACCGTGATGCCCGAGCACGGGAAGGAGGGATCGTCCGCCAGCACCCGCGTAACGAACTGCACCGGGCCGATGCAGGTGTTGTTGACGAACTCACAGTCCTGCGCCTGGCCGATGGCGAAGGAGGCCCGGCCGCCGATGATGATGTTCGCATGCACCTTGATGTCGCGGGCGAGCCAGTTGTCACCCGGACAGTGGTAGATGAGGTCGCCCGCCTCGCCGATCTTCAACGCCGCATCGTCCGTGCCGCAGTTGCGGATGAAGTTGCGCTCCAGGAGCACGTAGCGTGTGCCCAACTTGGTCTGCACCGCCTTGCCATGGATGTCCTCGAATCGGTTGTCGTGCACATGGATGTCATGGCACACGTTCAGCGCAAGGCCCGCACCCGTGCTGGTGTTGTTCGCGAAGACGCAGTTCATCACCTCGGCATCGTCCACCCCGCCGAACTTGAGGGAGTTGCTGTTGCCCACATCGCGGAACGTACATCCGTCGATGACGATGTGCGCCGACTGCAAGGCACAATCGCCGTTGTTGTCGATGTTCATCAACGTGGAGGGGAAGCTCGCATCCGCTTGGAAGTCGAGGCCCTCGAAACGGACATAGCGTAGGGTGCTGAACTGCCAACAGCCCCGGATCACATGCACATCGCCGCCATGGCGCTTGATCGTGATCCACGCGTCGGGCGTTCCCTGCAGACCATCGAAGTACTGGTAGGCCGCATAGGTGCCGGCATGCACGTGTATGGTATCACCGGGCTGCGCCACCGCTGCAGCCGATTGGATGTTGGCGTAAGGCTGGCCCGGGCCGATGTGGATCTGGGCCGAGAGACTTCGGAACACCAGCCAGAACAACAGGAGCAGCGGGAGGCGCATGATGGACCCCAAGGTACGTGGGCTGCCCGAACGGTCCAGCTACACCAAGTACAGCGGACGGTCAGGTATCCCCTTACGCGGAGCCGTTACCGAGCGGACATCACTTCGCCCCCTCCCCGCCGGACATCATGCCCAGCTGCTCCATCATCTTCATCTCCTCCATGTAGCCCCAGTGCTCCACCACTTTCCCGTTCTCGAAGCGCAGCACGTCCACCGTATGCACATCAATGGGTTTGTTGGTTGCGGGCATGCCTTCGCCCATGGAACCGCTGTTCATCCCCTTCAACCGGTAATGCGCCACCACGCGGTCGCCATCCGCCATCAGGTGCATGTCCTCCGCCTTGCTGTCCGGGAAGGCCGCAGTCGACATGGCGATCATGTCCTTCAGTTGCTGGATGCCGGTCGAGGTGATGCCCGGCATGGACATATGTGTCACGAAATTCTCCGCCACGACCTCTTGGATGCCGTCCGTCCTGCCCGAGAGCCACATATCGATGAACCGCTGGGTGGCCTGTTTCATCTGCTCCGTAGACGCCTGCTTGGCGCTGTCGGCCGTCATCTGGGCCTTGTGCTCGGCCATCATCCGATCGTGCTCGGGATGGGATCCTCCGCAGGAGGACAGGATGGCTATCAGGGGCAGGGTGATCAGCAGTGGGTTCTTCATGGGATCCGGGGTTGGTAGTCAAATGTATGATCGGGTGGCCAGCCGGTGAAAGAGCAATCGGCCTGTGTAAATAGTCGGATAGGAACCACCATGGGACGGCCTTCCAAGGCGCCGGTCACAGACTGGCCGGAAGTCGACCGCCGCTCAAAGTCATCAGGAAAGTCACAGTGGCCCGATCGCTGCTCCGTTAGCGTTCGGAACACTTGAGACGAACAAGGGGCTTTGATCTCCGTGCGCAATTGGATCACGGCCATGGGTCAAAGATGAAGTCAGGGAAGCAAGCGTCGAGCATACGATAGGACGGCCGAGGTTTGGATGACACACTGCAGATCCTTCAAAGGGGGATGCCGGGCGCCAGCACCAAGCGGAACATCAGCACGGCCAGTGCAACAGCAGCATACCAAGCCCAACTGGTCCCCGATACGGAAGCCGACCCGAGAGCCTTGGCATCGGTCACGCGCCGTGCATTCTTCCACGGGAAAATGAAGACCATACCGCTTGTGACCGGGTAGATGATGCTGACGATCGCCACCACAGGCAAGTACAGCAAGGTGACCACCACCGAGCCGACGAGCCATGGTACGATGATGATCCGGAAGTTGAACGCCGTTCGGGACGATGCATCCTCCACCAGCGCGGGCCGTGTCGCGAACTGCAGGAAGGGCCGCGTGCTGAAGTACGCCACCCACGCCAGTGCCGCGGCGCCGATCACTGCGATGCCGATGCGCAGCGCCATGGGTATCTTCAGTAGAACGTACACCTTGCCGATGTCGCCTGCGGTGAAGAGCGGTCCCGTCATCAGGTAGCCGAGGAAGTTGCCGAAACCCAGCAGCATGCACCAGAGCACGAACAGGTTGAAGAGCCCGCCGCCACGCCGCCTGTTCACCACCGGGAGTAGCACCAAGCCCTGAGCGAAACTCACCAACGGCCCCGCCAACGCGATCCATACCTGGTCGATCACGGGCAGTGCATCGCGATCCAGATGCGCAACGTAGTTGTGGTGCAGCACCGGGCTGCTACCCAGCACCGAACCCACCGTGGCATGCCCGAGTTCATGCAGCACTGTGGTGAGCAGGAAGGCCAGCACATAACACACCGCAGAATTGAGGATCAGCAGCCTGGACATCGGTGGATCGGAGTTCAACGAATGTATCCACGCGACAAGAACAGTGGTGGATCGACATCGAGCCGCCGGGTGGTCCGCTCAAGAGCAGCGGACAGCGGGTGGTGGTCTAAAGCCCGACCACTGCTATCCGGTCACCTTCAGGGAACGGATCAGGCCATCAGCCAGATCGAAGTGGAAGTCCAGGACGATCGGACTCCCGTCAAAAGTGCCCGAAACCTCTGCCGAGAGCACCGGGGAAGTATCGGAGCCGGTCAGCGACAACGGCTTCATCGCTGATCGGTACTTCTTGTTCGCGTGTTCGATCAGTTCCTTGATGGCCTTCTTGCCTTCGTGCCATTTCCCTTCGTCGAACATGACGGCCGACTCGGTGAAGCACTCGGCATACGCTGCGCTGTCCAGATCGTTCTGTGCCTTGATCAGGTCTTCGATGACTTTCGGGTAGTTCATTGCTCGTTGTGTTATGATGATCAGATCGTCGGCACGGTGCCACCATCGATGGTGAACTCGGTACCGGTGAGGTAGCCAGCCCGCGGTGAAACCAGGAAACCGACCAATTCCGCGACCTCTTCAGGTTCCGCTGGTCTTCCATAGGGTATTCCACCCAAGGCATCCATCACGCTTTGTTGGGCCTCTTCCATGGACCTATTTGAACTTTCGGAGATCCTTTGCAGGAATCGTTGGACATTCTCCGTCCTGATCCATCCGGGTGAAACCGTCAATACACGCACCCCTTTCGAAGACACCTCCTTCGATAGCCCTTTGCTGTAGTTGATCAGGCCGGCCTTGGCCGCGGCATACGGAAGCGTGGAATCGTACAACGGCAACCGCCCCTGGATGGAAGCGATATGGATGATCACGCCGCTTCCTCGCTCGAGCATCTGGGGCAGAAAGCCTCGATCCAACCGGACCGGTGCCAGCAGGTTCGTTCGGATGGTCGTTTCCCAATCCTCGTCCTTCAATACAGCGAAGCCGCCAGCCTTCGTCTCGGAGCTGCCCAGGTTGTTCACCAGGATATCCAGCCTCCCGTGGACGGATAGTACTTGTTCCACCACCCGTTGTGTGTCCGCCGACCTGCTCAGATCGGCAGGGATGAAATGCAATTGGTCGTTGCCTGCGTCGGGCGCATTCCGCGCCGTGATGATGACGATCGCACCGGCCTTCCGCAGTCTTTTGGCGATGGCTCTTCCAGCGCCCTTCGTCCCTCCGGTCACCAAGGCGACCTTTCCGGATAGCTCATTGTCGAAATTGAATTCCGGTTCCATGTGTTCGCGTTCTGTGGCCGCAAAACTTGGGTGTACCTGCACTTGCCACAAGTACGGAACGCCGAATGGCATAGGGACAAAATTCTCCCCATGGCCTGTTCTTGACGGTAGGCTATCTTCAGGAAATGAAGGAAAGGAAGATCCCTTTGGACCTGAACTGCGGGCTCGACCTGCTCGGGGTGGTGCTGTTCGGCAAGTGGAAGATCCGACTGTTGTGGTTCATCGACCAAGGCCATAAACGCCCCAGCGAACTGCAACGGAAGATCCCCGATGCCTCGAGAAGGGTGTTGAACATCCAGCTGAAGGAACTGGAGGAACATGAGCTCATCTCGAAGGTCATCTACCCCGTTGTACCACCCAAGGTGGAGTACAGCCTGACGGAGTTCGGAAAGACGCTGATCCCGATCATCGGCGACCTCGGCTCCTGGGGCGATGAGAACCAAGAGCGTTTACGCAAGCTCATTTCGGCTTCATAGGAAAGTGCCGGATGCTGCAGAAGAGTCACAAGTGGCCCGACCGCTGCTCCGCCCGCGATCGGAACATTTGCCTCAGGGGAATATTCGACTACACGGAGGTGATGCGGCCGAGCTACATTGCTCGGTAGTTTCCCCACTCTTTTGAAAAACCTCGAAAAGATCCTTATGCTTGCCCTGCTGGCATTGCTCATCGGCAGGATAGCGGGGCTCCCACTGACAAACGCATTTTTCGCGATCGGGTCCCTTGTCTTGGCACTTGCCTACCTCCTTTGGGGATATCGGCTGCTTAGACCGGCCGCCGATACTCCTGTCTGGTTAGCGGCGATCGCAGGAGTCGCATTTTCCACCTCCATGACCGCGTTGCCGTTCGCAACCTACGCGAGGCAAGACATCATCTTCAAAGTACTTCCTGCTGTGAA
>DASWWQ010000090.1:0-2934 GCA_036405935.1 Flavobacteriales bacterium | reverse complement strand
CCCGAACCCCACAGTCCGCCGCCTTCATTGGCCGCGCTGTTGCCATCGATGCTGCAGGCCACGATCAGCATGGAACCCACGCCGCTCACGTGAACGGCACCTCCGTTGCCGGGCGAGGCCGTGGGCAAGGTGCCCCCGGTGGAGCAATCGTTGAACATCAGGATGCAGGAGGAGATGGACATCGCCGATGCGGCGTTCTCGATACCGCCCCCCGCGCGCAGGGTCTCGTTCATGGAGATGTTCGCCCCTTTCGCGGTGAAGTAGCCCCCCACGGAGAGGATGCCGCCCCCGCTGCCGAACGGCGCACCGTCCGCGATGTTGCCGGTGATATTGGTGGCGCCCGAGGTGTTCAGGATGTCCACCGTGCCCAGGTTGTTGAACACACCGCCTCCGCCCTGCAGGTCGAGCACGCCATTGGGTGCACCGGCGGGATCCACGCTTCCGCTCGCGCGATTGCCGATGATGTCACAGGCATCGATCGTCATGGTTCCGCTGCCGTTCCAAAGGCCACCGCCTTCCGCCGTTGCGTGGTTGCCGGTGATGGTGCAGTTCGTGAGCATGGCCGAGCCGGGGCCCGTGATGTGCAGGCCACCACCGTTGCCGGGGGCCGGCCCCGTGCTGTTGGAATCCAGCGTCACATCGTTGAGCACGGTGGAGGAGACGGCCGCGTTCTGCTCGATGCCGCCGCCGGCACGGGAGGCGCTGTTCCCGCTGATCATCGTGGCGGTGAGGTTCAGCTGGCCGCCGTTGTTGTTGAAGATGCCACCGCCGCTGCCCGCTGCGCCGTCCGCGGTGTTGTTGTGGATGGTGGTGCCGCTGTTGGAGAGCACGTCACCGCCATCGTTGTAGAGGCCGCCTCCACCTTCGGCGGCCGCTGCACCGGAGGCCGTGTTACCGTGGATCCACGACGCCACGAGGGTCAACGTGCCGGTGGTCTTGTAGATGCCCCCACCACGGAGACCCGCATGGCTGTCCGATACCGTCGTACCGGTCAGGGTCACCATCGATGCGCCGATCCAAAGGGCACCACCGTCCGTGGCGCTCATCCCCATGGTCAGCTTCAGGCCGGTGATGGATACGGTGCCGGCGTTCTCGATGCGCAGGATGCGGCTCGCTCCGTCGCCACTGATGATGGTGTTGGTGGTGTCGTTGCCGGTGATGGTGAGGGAAAGTCCGATCGTGATCTCGCCCGAGGTGAGCACGATGGGTACACCGTCCGTGGCGGCATCGAAGACGATGTCGTCGCCGGCTACGGCGTCGGCCACGGCCTGCCGGAAGGATCCGGGGCCGCTATCGTTGGAGTTGGTGACGGTGATCGTCGCGGCCCGGGAAGGCGTCAGGGAAAGCGCCAGGAGCGCCGACGATACAAGACAGGTGCGGAGTAGGTGTCGCTGCATGATGAGTGGATTATGGGTTCGGTGGGATCAGCATCCATCCGAGGAACAAGGGTACCTACGGAAGGAAGTGTTCCCTTGGATCATCATCAACGAATAATCCGGGCCCGATGTTCATTATCTCCTCGTATCCCCCCGTTGCCGGGGGTATGAACGGAAGAGGGCCGCCCATCGGGCGGCCCTCTTCAATGCGGATGCAACGGTGCTTATTCCAGCACGAGACGTTGGGTGTAACGCTGGCCGTCGATGGTGATACCCACGAGGTACATGCCGGCCCGCAGCTTGTCCTGCAGTTCGAGCACGTGGTCCGTGGTGCCATCCGTGGCGGAGATCCATTGGCTGTGGGCGGAGCGGCCCATGGCGTCCATCACCTCCACCTGTACCGGAGCTTCGCTATCAACCCCTTCGAGGTGCAGGTTCACAATGCCCGTCCGGTTCGGATTGGGGTACAGGGTGATCGCGATGCCACCTTCCACGAGGCTGTTCGGACCACCGATGGTCACGGGGTTGGGTGTGAAGAAGTAGCGGCAGACCGGTCCGAAGGGACGGTAGGCCCCGTTCACCATCACACGTACGCAGACGTTCAGTTCGGTGTTCACCGGAACAGGGTTCGTGGCCAGGTTGGCAGGTGTGAACTGCGGAACCGGATACGCCACGCGGCGCGAGTAGGTGCCATGCGGATCGAAGATCCAGAACTGGTACTGCGTGGCCGAGGGGCCGAAGCTGCTGGCGTAGACCGGAGCGGAGATGCGGCGCGAAGGTTTGTCGCACGTTCCGGCCAGCATGTTCGAGTTCCCCAAGGGAACACAGAAAGGCATCGGTAGACCACCATGCAGCACTTGGCTGGTGCTGGTGAAGTCACCGGTAGCGGCATCGATGATACGACGGCCGTCCACATAGCGCAGCACGTATCCTCCCTCGCTGATGCCGTTGGCGCCGGCGTCGTTCACCCTGAGGCTGTAGCAGCCTTGGGGTACGCAGAGTTCCTCCTCCACGGACGTCTGTCCGCTCTGGTAGGGTCCACCCGAAACCACCAGGGTTCCTTGGGAGTCGCGCAGTTCCCAGGTGGTCTCCGCAGCGGAAGCATCCAGCGTCAGCGCCAGCACGAGGTTCTCCGTGCAGTCGGTGGGTACACCCACGCATTCGCAGGAAGCGTTCACGGTGTCGTCCGTGGTGCCCGCGTTGCCGTCATTGCAAGCATCACCGATGTTGGCCTCGAGCACGGGGCAGTCGTAGATCACGATGGGTGTACCTGCGCACACGCACTGATCGTTGATGGTGTCGTTCTCGGTGGTGGCGTCATTGTCGTTGCAAGCATCACCGATGTTGGCCTCGAGCACGGGGCAATCGTAGATCACGATGGGCGTACCCACGCACACGCACTGATCGTTGACGGTGTCGTTCTCGGTGGTGGCATCGTTGTCGTTGCAGTCATCACCGATGTTGGCCTCGAGCACGGGGCAGTCGTAGATCACGATGGGCGTACCCACGCACACGCACTGATCGTTGACGGTGTCGTTCTCGGTTGTGGCGTCGTTGT
>DASWWQ010000089.1:0-5886 GCA_036405935.1 Flavobacteriales bacterium | reverse complement strand
GTAAACCTTCCGTGCAGCGACCGACCGTCATCTCCCACGCCCAGGTGCCGCCTTCGAACCTTGCCATGAGATACTTGGTCCTTCTTGTGCTTTCCGCCTCATTGTTGCCTTCGACGAAGGGGCAGAGCATCGGTATCAATGCCGATGGTGCCTTGCCGAATACTTCTTCGATGCTGGACATCAATGTGAGCGCGCTTCCGTCCGGCGGCAAGCGCGGCCTGTTGATCCCCCGGATGACCTCGGCCGAACGTGCGGCCATCGCCACACCGGCCACGGGTCTGATGGTCTATGACACCAACACGAACAGCTTCTGGTACCACAACTCCGCCGGTTGGGTGGAGATGTTCGTGGGCGGATCGATCTGGGGCCTGTCCGGGAACGTGCTGACCGGTTCCGAGAAATTCGGTTCCACCAATGCACAGCCCCTTCGCTTCTACACGAACAACACGGAACGTATCCGCATCCTGGCCACCGGTCAGGTCGGGGTATCCGTTACGCCGGATCCGGCCTATGTCCTTTATGTGAAGGCACCCGGAGCCGCTACACCGGTGTCACCCGGCAACATCTCCAAGTGGGGCTTGGTGGGCGAGATCGATGACGCCACGATCACCAACGGTATGGCCATCTATGGCAAAGTGACCGGTGTGAGCAACAATGCCGTACGCGGACGGAGTTTGCACAAGGACAGCTACGGGGTGGTCGGTGTGAACGATGCCCCGCTCGGTACCGGCCTTGTCGGAAGCGGGAACAACACGGTGGGCTTGGCCTTGGCCGCAGGTAGTGGGGGGGCCTATACCGGTAATACCGTGGGGATCTTCAGCGCGGCCTTGACCACCAACGGTACCGGCGCTTTGGCCACGGGCAACAACATCGGCGTTCCCACGCTTCTGGCCACCGGGGCTGGTATGGCGGGGATCGGCACCAACACCGGGGTCTACGGCCGGGCCACTTCGGATGCCGTTGGTGGGGAGCAGCTTACGGTCAGGGCCGGCGGATATTTCGAAAGCGGGAACGGAGCAACACAAGCGTGGACCTACGTGGCCGGCTATGGCCTGGACGGTGGATCGGCCGTTCCACGGAAGGTACTCGGCAACGGCACCGTGAACACGGTGGTGAAGGATACGGAGGACCAGTATGTGCTGCTTTCCGCGCCGGAGGCACCGGAGAACCTGTTCCAGGACTATGGCACGGGGCAGCTGGTCGGAGGGCGTGTGCACATCACCCTTGACCCGCGTCTCTCGAAGAACATCACCGTGAACGAAGCCCATCCATTGCGTGTGTTCGTTCAACTCCGCGGCGATTGCAAGGGGGTCTACGTCACCAATGAGACGGCCGAAGGCTTCGATGTGATCGAACTCCAAGGCGGCACGTCCGACACGCCCTTCTTCTGGACGATAACGGCGAATCGAGGCAACCAGACGCATGCGGACGGCACCCAATGGAAGTTCGCCGAGGAACGTTTCGCGCGCACCGCCGGCCCACAAAGCACCCTCAGCGTCGAAACCAAGAAGATCGAGCCGATGCTCGACCCCGACGACCTGAAGGACCCGACCCGTCCTTAAGGACAGCCTAGGAAGATCAGGAAGCCGATGGCGTCCCATCGGCTTCCTGATCTTTCCTGGGGGCACCATGCACGTGCAATGGCATGGACCCATCATCTTCGTGATCGATGATCACCTACGATCCCCGGAACTGGTTCGCGGCCTTGGCGCTGCACCGATCGGACACGTTCCGCAAGCTGATGCCTCTTTTGCTGGTGATCGGGCTGTACACCTGGGGCATCGCCTTCCTGGAACTCAAGTTCTTCAAGCTTTCGGAGAGCCATCACCTGAGCAACATAACGGTGATGCACAGCCTGCTGGGTTTCGCGATCAGCATGCTGCTGGTGTTCCGCACCAACACGGCCTATGATCGTTGGTGGGAAGGCCGGAAACTGTGGGGCCAACTGGTGAACGTGAGCCGCAACCTGGCGGTGAAACTGGCGGCCTATGTGGATCCCACGGACACGAACACCCGTGCCTACTTCGCACGTCTCATCGCGTTGAATGCGGACGAACTGCGCCAGCATCTGCAGCGCGAACGCACCCGCCTGCAATTGGATAGCCACCCGCACCCCGAGATCCCGGACTTCGATCCGGCCAAACATGTGCCTTCACAGATCTCCGGGCTGATGCTGCAGCGCATCCAGCGGTTGCACCGGGAAGGCCGTATCAGCGGTGATCAACTCATCATCCTGAACAATGAACTCTCCGCCTTCCTGGACATCTGCGGCGCCTGTGAGCGGATCAAGAACACGCCCATCCCCTACTCGTATACCGCCTTCATCAAGAAGTTCATCGTCATCTACACGGTTACCCTGCCCTTGGGCTTCGTGTTCAGCCTGGGCTACATCGCCATCCCGGTGGTGGTGTTCATCTTCTATGTATTGGCCAGCTTGGAGCTGATCGCGGAGGAGATCGAGGATCCCTTCGGCACCGACGGCAACGACCTGCCCATGGACCGGCTGTCGCAGATGATCGCGAAGCAGACGCACGAGATCCTGAACTGATCCGCGGACATGGGCGGTTGGCGCAACGTGTTGTTGATCGTGGTGGCGGCGCTGGGCTACTTCGTGGATATCTACGACCTGGTGCTCTTCAACGTGGTGAAACGCGCCAGCTTGGAGACCATTCTCGGGGCAGGTGATCCGCGCATCAAGGATGTCGGGATCCATCTCTTCAACATCCAGATGCTGGGCATGCTGGTCGGCGGCGTGCTCTGGGGCGTTTGGGGCGATCGCAAGGGGCGGGTCACCGTGCTCTTCGGCAGCATCCTTCTGTATTCGGCGGCCAACATCGCCAATGCCTTCACCTTCGATCTGACCAGCTATGCCATCGTGCGTTTCATCGCGGGGGTGGGTCTGGCGGGCGAACTCGGGGCGGGCATCACGTTGATCACCGAAACGCTGCCGCGGGAGAAGCGCGGCTATGGCACCTTGATCGTGGTGAGCGTGGGTGCGCTCGGCGCCGTGTTCGCGGCCGAGGTATCGGCGCAAGGGCAGCGCCTCGGGGCTTGGCTTACCGAACTCACCGGCCAAGGTTTCCTCGATTGGCAGATCGCTTATCTCGTCGGTGGTCTTTTGGGCCTATGCCTGTTGGTGCTGCGTGTGGGCACCTTCGAGAGCGGGTTGTTCCAGCGGATGGCGCACGGTACGGTCCGACGCGGTGATCTCCGCCTGCTGTTCAACGATCGGCGACGTTTCCTGACCTACCTCGGCTGCATCCTGATCGGCGTACCGGTCTGGTACGTCATCGGTGTGCTGGTGAGCCTCAGCCAGGACGTCTTCGTGCCGCAATTGCACATCGACACCAGCGCGCTCGCTCCGGCGGACCTCCCGCGCATCAACGGCCAAGCGATCAAATACGCCTACATCGGCCTCAGCCTCGGCGACCTCTTGAGCGGTCTGTTGAGCCAGTTGCTGCGCAGCCGCAAGAAAGTGGTGTACCTCTACCTCAGCGCCAACCTGCTGCTCACGCTCCATTTCCTCTTCGGGATGGAGGGAGCGACCATTTCGACCTACAACTGGATGTGCCTGTTGTTGGGCATGGGCACGGGCTACTGGGTCATCTTCGTCACCGTGGCCACCGAGCAGTTCGGCACCAACATCCGCAGCACGGTGGCCACCACCACACCGAACATCGTGCGGGGCATGGTGCTACCGGTGACGGCGGGCTTCATGGCCTTGGCACCCGGCTGGGGCAACATCACGGCCGCGCTGGTGGTGGGACTTCTCTGCATCGGCGCAGCCTTCTGGGCCACGACGCGGGTGAAGGAGACCTTCCATCGGGACATGGATTTCGTGGAAGCGTAGGAGAGCCTGTGTCCATGTGGACATGTGGTCATATGCATGCGGCCGTGTAGGCATGTGCTCATGCGGCCTGCTCAGCGCGGGGCGATGCCGAACTTCACGTACACACTGGCACTGATGGTGATGCGGGAGAAGCTCACGCCCATTTCCTCATACCCGGCCATATCCATGGAAAGGCTGTTCATGTAGAGCTGTCGCGCCTGCACCACCGGTGGCGGTTCGCTGCCCAGGTTCTCCTCCACCTTCAACGCAGCGCCCGTGCGTTCACCGATGGCCTCGAGCAGGTAGTCGGCCTTCTCCTTCGCCGCCTGGATGGCCTTGATGCGCTGTTCGCGCCGGAACTCGACCTCCTTGGAGTGCGACACATGATCGATGCGCGCATCCTCGATCTGCAGGCGGTCCAGCTCCAGGAACACCTTGCGGACCATCTCCGCGTCGCCCACCTTCAGCATGTAGCCCTTCCGCGCGATCACATCATCATCGCGGAACTTCTTCGGCACCAGGTCGGCCATGGCATCGCTGAGCGTGAGGTTCGCCGCGTCGATCCCCAACGCCTTCACCGCGGCCTTCAGCTCCAATTCCTGTTTGTCCACCGTCACCTTGCTGTTGCCGCTACCGCGCTCCCGCAGTTCGATCGCGATATGGATCTCGTCCGGCACCACCCGCATCTCCGACCGCCCGGTGACCTCGATGTGGGGTTGTTCGGCAGGAACGCTCTGTTGCGCCAGGAGCGGGAGGTGGACCAGGAGGGCGAAAGCGAGGTGCAGGAAGAAGCTTCGGAGGTTCATGGTGTTCGGGTTCGATGGGGAAAGGAACGAAGGCGCAGGCGTTTCCGTGCGTGGGGCCGAACGGTCCACCTCAGGACGAAGGGTTGCCTTTGCCACGGCAGGCTTCGTACGCCTCAGGGGCTTGGCTATCTTGGCCGTCCCTGCTTTTTCGCCTGATGAGAACCACTCTATTCCTGGTGCCGGCCCTCGTGCTCGGCATCACCGCCAACGCCCAGAAACCGCTCACGAACCAGGAGATCTGGTACAGCCCGGCCTTCAGCAGCGAGCGGGTGGACGGTCTGCTGAGCATGAAGGACGGCATCCACTACACCACCTTGGAAGAGGAAGGGGGAACCGCCATGGTGAACCAGTATGCGTACAAGACCGGTGACAAGGTGGGTACGGTGGTGAACGGCAAGGACCTGGTCCTGAGCGGCGCGACGGCTCCCCTGCCCATGGAGGGCTACAGCTTCAGCGGTGATGAACAGCGCCTGATGATCGAGAGCGGCATGCAGCCCTTGTACCGATACAGCTACTTCGCCTACAACCATGTGTACGATCGGTCCTCGAAGAAGCTGATGCCCCTGAGCGATCCCGCCAAAAGCCCGCAGCGCCTGGCCACCTTCAGTCCAGACGGTTCCCATGCGGCCTTCGTGCGCGACAACAACCTCTACACGGTGGAACTGGCCACGATGAAGGAGACGGCCGTCACCACCGATGGCGAATGGAACAAGGTCCTCAACGGCGCCACCGACTGGGTGTATGAAGAGGAGTTCACGCTGGTCCAAGGCTACCAGTGGAGCCCCGACGGCAAGAAGATCCTGTTCCTACGAAGCGACGAAAGCGGGGTGCGCGAGTTCGACTTCACCACGTATAGGCATGAGCTCTACCCCGGATCGTACAAGTTCAAGTACCCCAAGGCGGGCGAGGCGAACAGCACGGTGAGCCTGCACATCCACGACGTGGCCAGCCATACCACCGCCCCCTTGGACCTGGGCACCACCGAAACGGACCTCTACCTGCCGCGTTTCGGCTTCATCGATCGTGAGCACGTATGGTTCATGCGCATGGACCGGCTCCAGCAGACCAAGACCATCCAGCGCGCTAACATCACCGTGCCGGACCATCCGGGCAAACCCACGGAGATCTACAGCGAAAAAAGCGACACCTATGTGGAGGTCACCGATGACCTGTTCTTCCTGGCCAACGGCGGTTTCATCCTCACCAGTGAGAAGAGCGGATGGAACCATATCCATTGGCACGACCCCAGCG
>DASWWQ010000088.1:0-7240 GCA_036405935.1 Flavobacteriales bacterium | reverse complement strand
ACACTGGGCCCGGCCAGCGGATTGCGGAAGAGCGTCTGCATGATCAAGCCGCACGCCGCCAACCCCGCTCCCGCTGAGGCCGCCGTGACCACCTGCGGGATCCGCACCTCGCGCACGATGGTCCGGGCCAAGGCGTCCGTGGACGATCCATCCAGCACGGCCCGCACCGCCGACCAGGATAACGGAACACTCCCGCAAAGCAGACCGAGCGCGGCGAGGATCAGCACCACGAGAAAGAGGATGGGCAGCCATCCGATGCGGAGCCGATGCATGGGGGCGAATGTACCGGCCTCCGATCGTTGCCCGGTCCACCCCGCATGGACAGGACGGACCACGAGCCGCACCCGATGACGTCCGCATGACGCGTATGCCGCGCCAACGCGGAACTTCGCGCCCCATGGACACCCGTTCGCCTTACATCTCCCGCTTCCGTACCATCTGCATCGCCGAAGGCATCAGCTGGGTCGTACTGATCGCCGCCATGGTGGCCAAATATGGCTTGGACCATCCCACCGCCACCAAGTATCCCGGATGGATCCATGGCGTGTTGTTCATCGCCTATATCGTAACGGCCGTGCCCCTGTTCACCAAGCTGAAATGGCCGGCCGAGCGTTTGTACGGCGTGGTGGCGGCAGGCTTCCTGCCCTTCGGCACCTTCGTGTTGGAGCGGAAGTGGCTCCGGTGAGCGAGGTGTGAAGTGGGAAGACCGAAGTGTGGGGTGTGAAGCACGCACAGCGGCCCACCTCACACTTCAGCCCTCACCCTTCAACCTTCATACTTCCTGTCCTCCTAAGGCGCGGGCTTCAGCACCATGTCCTTGTACTCGAGCACGGTGGCGTTCTCGTTGCGCCATCCATTCTCGGGGCCTGCCCGTTTGAAGCGGAACGAAAGGTGGAGCGGCTTCACGGCCACCTCGCTGAAATGATCCGGGAAAGCGCGGCCATGTTCCTTCAACGCCGTCAGATAGAAGAGGCCGATGTCATAGCCGAGAAAGGCGTATTCACCCGGTTCGTTGGAGAAACGTTCGCGATAGGCGGCGATGAAGGCCGACACGCCGGGATCGCCGTAATCCACGAAGTCGTTGGTGGGGACATGCACGTTCAGCTTCACGAGGTCCGAGACCTCGACGTTGTCCATGCCGATCCACGAGTTCAGGCCGTAGACCACGATGCGGAACTTGGGGGTGGATTGGGCCAGCTTGCTCACCAGGGTGGTGACGAACTCCACATCATCGCTCGGGGCCACCACCACGTTCAATCGGGCGGGATCCAGCTTGGCGATCACGGCGGAGATATCGCGGCGGCCGGGCTTCACCACCAGAACGGTATCGCGCAGCCGGCCCGCTTGTGCGGCCAGGCCTTCGTTCAGTTGACGGAACACCTGGTCCTGTGCCTCCCGCTCGCTGGCGATATCGGGACGACAAAGGAGGATGTTCTCCCTCGGGTGATGGAAAGCGGCGTAACGCGCGATCTGGTGCCATTGATCGGGCTTGCCGCTGGCCACCTTGCTCACGGTCGGATTGCCGAGGAGGACCTTGTTGCTCTGGGGCACCGGGCACACGATGTGCGCACCATCGGAGACCTTCACCAACGCCTCGATGGCGGCCCGGTGGAAGGGTCCGATATAGAGGTCCATGCCTCGCACCTGGTCCTCCTTGAAGAGCTTGCCCCAGACAGCGGGGTCCTCACCCGTATCGAACACGTGCAGGTCCACGTTCATGCCCCGCGCCTTGACGGTGTCCAAGGCCAGTTGCAGCCCAGCATAGAACTGCACGGAGGCCTCGGTGGCAGCGGCCAGCTTGGTACCCTCCGCACCGTCGGTGGCTGGAGCACCGGTCTTGGGAGTGAAGGGCAGCAGCAAGGCCACCTTGTTCTTGCTCCGAGGCGCTGAAGCCGCTTGAACGATGGCGGGCACCACGGGCTGCTCGATCGCTGGCACGGGTATCCGCACATATGAACCGGTGCGCAACCCCTCCGGAAGTCCTCCGTTCGCCGCTTGGATCTCCTCGGGTTTCACGCCGTAGGCCTGACCCAACGAGAACAGGGTCTCCCCCGCGATCACCAGGTGCGAGCGTGCCCCGTCGTTCACCGCGGGTTTCATGGCCCGAACGTCCACGGTGGTCACCTTGGCCACGGGGATCACCAGGGTCATGCCCTCGCGGATGCCTTGGTCGATGCCGGGATTGCGTTGCAGCAGGTCGTTCTGGTCCACGCCGTACTTGCGGGCGATGCCGAAGAGCGTCTCCTTCTTCGCCACCGTATGCACCAGCTCTCCATTGCTGAGGGCGGGCGCGGTCTTCAGGTCCTTCTTCACCTGCGCCTGTTGGGGCACGAGCAGCACCTGACCGATGCTTAGGCCCTGTGCAGCGCCGGGATTGGCCGCCATCAAGGCATCCACCGGAACCGCGTAGTGCTTGCCGATGGCATAGAGCGTCTGCCCTTGCGCCACGGTATGCAGGTAGTACTTGCGTCCGTCCACCACGCGCGTTTCCTGCGCCTGGAGAGCGACGATGAAGCCGAGGAACGCGATCAGGAGGACGAGCCTTTTCATTCCCATTCGATGGTGGCCGGAGGCTTGCTGCTGATGTCGTACACCACGCGGTTCACGCCCTTCACCCGGTTGATGATGTTGCTCGAGATCCGTGCCAGGACGTCGTAGGGGATATGGCACCAGTCGGCGGTCATGCCGTCGGTGCTGCTCACGGCCCGCAGGGCCACAGCATTCTCGTAGGTGCGTTCATCGCCCATCACCCCCACGCTGCGTACCGGAAGGAGGATGGCCCCCGCCTGCCAGATGGTGTCGTAGAGGCCGGCTTCGCGCAGGGCGCTGATGTAGAGGTCGTCCACTTCCTGCAGGATGGCCACCTTCTCGGCCGTGACCTCGCCCAGGATCCGGATGCCCAGGCCCGGGCCCGGGAACGGATGTCGCCCGAGCAGTTGGGGATCGAGCCCCAGCTCCTTGCCCACCCGGCGCACTTCATCCTTGAAGAGCATGCGCAACGGCTCCACCACCTTCAGGTTCATGTGGGCCGGCAGGCCGCCGACATTGTGGTGGCTCTTGATCGTGACGCTCGGTCCGTTCACGCTCACGCTCTCGATCACATCCGGGTAGATGGTGCCTTGGCCGAGCCACTTGATGTTGGAGATGCGATGCGCCTCCGTATCGAACACCTCGATGAAGGTGCGGCCGATGGCCTTGCGTTTCGCCTCGGGATCCTCCTGTCCGGCCAAGGCCTTGTAGAACCGATCTCGGGCATCCACCCCCTTGATGTTGAGGCCCATATGGCGATAGCTGTCGAGCACTTGCTGGAACTCGTTCTTGCGCAGCAGCCCGTTGTCCACGAAGATGCAGTGGAGCCGATCGCCGATGGCCTTCTGGAGCAGCACGGCGGCAACGGAACTGTCCACCCCGCCGCTGAGGGCCAGCACCACATGGTCCTGGCCGAGTTGTTCCTGGAGGGAGGCCACGGTGCTTTCCACCAAGGATGCGGGGGTCCAGTCGGCCTTGCAGCCACAGATGCCGATGACGAAGTTCCGGAGCAGTTGCAGCCCGTCGGTGGTGTGGTACACCTCGGGATGGAACTGCACCGCGTAGGTCTTCTCCCCTTTCAGCTGGTAGGCGGCCACCGGCACGGCGTGCGTGCTGGCCATCACCTCCATGTTGCCGTTGGCGGTGGTGATGCTGTCGCCATGGCTCATCCACACCTGGGTACCGGCATGGATACCGGTGAAGAGGGGTTCGGCGATGTGGATGTTGTCCAGGAAAGCACGACCGTATTCGCGAACGCTGCTCCGGACCACCTGGGCGCCGGAACGTTTGGCCAGGAGTTGGGCACCGTAGCAAACGGCCAGGACGGGGACCCGCCCTTGGAAACCGCTGATATCCGTGGCGGGTGCATTCTCGTCGTGCACCGAGAACGGGCTTCCGCTGAGGATCACGCCCTTGATGTCGGGATCCTGCGCGTGCTCCGCCGCCTTGCTGAAGGGCCGGATCTCACAGAAAACATTCAACTCCCTGACCCTGCGGGCGATCAGTTGGGTGTACTGGGAACCGTGGTCGAGGATCAGGATGGTGTCTGGCACGTGGGAAGGGCCTTTGGAGAAGCGCCAAAAGTATCCAGCCCAACGGACCGCACCGGCCTGGATCGGATCGTTGAAAAAAAGAAGGCCAAAAAGCCTGACCTTTGCCGCCCTTTTCGTCAATACCCCAGAATGACCCCTGGATCAGCAATGGGTTAACTTGCTGACCGGAGAACCAGAAGCCCAGCCGGTGCCTTACTCCCGCTCATATCGCTTCGATCACTTCCGCCGATACGCCATCGCATTTGTTCTGGGTATCAGCGGATCGATGGGCTTCGGCCAAGCCACGGACCTGATCATCTCCGAATACGTGGAGGGGAGCGGGAACAACAAGTACATCGAGCTGTACAACGGCACGGGCAGCGCGATCGACCTTTCGAACTACCGATTACAGCTCTTCGCCAACGGGGCCTTGGTAGGCTCGCCGACCAACAATGTGCTCCTCAGCGGAACGCTCAACTCGGGTGCCACCATCGTTTACCGCAACAGTTCGGCTCCGGTGGTTGCCGGTGCGGTGAGCAATGCGGCAATGAACTTCAACGGGAACGACGCGATCGGTCTTTTCAAGATCAGCACCGGCTCGTTCGTTGACCTCTTCGGGAATATCGGTTGCGACCCGGGCTCGGCTTGGGTATCGGGGGCTCTGAGCACGCTGGATCGGACCTTGGTCCGCAACGCCAACATCTGTGCTGGGGTGACCACGGACGATCCAACCAATTGCCCATTTCCCATGCTCGGGGTCGAGTGGACTTCGTTCGCTACGGATGTCATCTCCAACCTCGGCAGTCATACGATGACATGTGGTCCCACGGTGAACATGGGCAGTACGGGCAGCACGGTGGCCGAGAACGTGGGCTCGGTGACCGTCACCCTGCCGATCACGCCGGCCGCAACCGGAGCGGGCACGATCAGCATCCTGGTGACCAACGGTGCGGAGGCCTACTACCCACAGGACTATAGTACCGCACCGGCCGTTTCGGGGAACACCATCACCCTGAACGTAGCCTCGGGCGCCACATCGGTCTCCTTCACCGCAGCAGTGAACGACGATGGGCTGACCGAAGGCACGGAAACGATCACCTTCACCATCAACGGCACCACCGGCGACCTGGCCTTGGGGAGCGCACTGGCCTATGCGCTCAACATCACCAACAACGACGCCACACCGACCTACAGCTTCACCACGCCGCCCACGGGGGTGCTGGAAAGCGCAGGCACGGTCACGCTGACCATCGGCATCCTTCCCAACGCCGGCGCCGGAGGCAGCTTGTCCGTGAACATCGCCAACGGCGTTGGTGCGGCCTACACGGCGGACTACACCACCAACCCGAACGGCGCGAGCGGTACGATGACCATACCCGTGCCGGTGAACGCCACCTCCGTCACCTTCTCCGTTACCGTGGTGGACGACGCCGTGATCGAGGACACGGAGGTGCTGACCTTCACGATCACCGGTGCTCCTGGGGGGGCAGCGGTCGGAACGACGAATAGCACGGTGCTTTCCATCGGCGACAATGATTCGCCGGCCACGACCCTGCTATCCGGTGATATCGCCATCGTGGGGGTGAACGCAGCCAACAACACCTGTGGCGACGACGACATCGTGAGCTTCGTGAGCTTCAAGGCGCTCGCTCCGGGCACCACCATCGACATCACGGACAACGGATTCGGTCTCTGCTCCCCGGGACCTTGGAGCGATGGGGAAGGCATTCTTCGGTTCACGCGCACGGGTCCAACGATCCCGGCCGGCCAGGTCATCACCTTCATCTTCGACACCGACATCGCGGCGAACGGTGCCAGTGTTGCACCGGATGCGCAATGGAGTTGCGTGAAGTTGAGCACGCTGGGCAGCTTGCAACTGAACAACTCCGGGGATCAACTCTTCTTCCTCCAAGGGGGTACTTGGAACGATCCAGCAGGAACGAACAATGCCACATATACGGGGGGGCGTGTGCTGTACGGCTTCAGTACCACCGGAGCTTGGGGGGGAAGTTGCGGAAGCCAGTCCAGCGGTCTGCCTCCCAGCTTGGAGTGCTTCAGTATGGCGCCGACGTCATCCACGAGCTTTGCGAAGTACACGGGGGACATCAGCACCCCGAAGACGCAGCGGGAGTGGTTGATCGCCCTCGATGATGCGCTGAACTGGACCGGGAGCTATGCGAATTGCACCGCATACAACACCAGCGCTCCGCTCTGGAATCTTTCCCCCACCCTGCCCATCATCGCCGGACCGATGCAGAACGGGCTATGGACGGGTGCCAAGGGCACGGACTGGTTCGATTGTCGCAATTGGGATGACGCCCAGGTACCCACGGCCACCTCGAACGTGGTGATCGATCAGCGTTCCACACCGAACTGCGTGATCACCGCACCCAATACCACCACCTCCCTAACAGCCGACTGCGCCTCGCTCACCATTCGCAGCAACAACAGCCTGGGCAAGACCTTGGTGGTGGATCAAGGGCGTAACCTGGTCGTTTCCGGCAACACCTTGATCGAACGGACCAACACACTTGGTGCGGCCTGCGGCCTGACCATCCAAGGCGGCAGTTCTTTCCAAACGAACAACCTCACCATCCGTGGGGTGACCAGCGATGCCCAAGAGGCCTACTTCTCCAATGCCTTTGCCGCCAATACCGTGAACATACTCGGACACCTGCGGAACGAGAATGGTGGGCGTCTGACCTTGACCAACGGCACGGTGCGACTGGGTGGCGATTTCATCAATCTCAATTCGGAGGCCAGGTTCGAGCAGGTCGGATCCACCGTGCTGCTGAACGGTGCCGGCACGCAGAACATCAGCACCAACGGTTTCGAGGAGCTCTTCCACACGCTCCGCGTCGACAAGACCAATGGCACGGTGATGCTGAACAACGGCGTGGCGATCGCCGGGGCGCTGGAACTGGTGTGGGGTCGGATCTTCATGAACAGCAGCATACTCACCGTTCGTGCAGGCGGCGCGGTCACCGGTGCGAACGACAACAGCTTCGTGCACGGCGCCATGCGCAAAGTGGGCAACACGGATTTCGTGTTCCCCATCGGCAAGGGTAACCGCTACCGCCCCGCCCATTTGAGCACCATCGAAGGCGACCTCACCGACGGTTTCCGTGCGGAGTACTTCGCTGCCAGCCCCATCACCACCTTCACGCCCTACGCGGCGG
>DASWWQ010000087.1:0-29012 GCA_036405935.1 Flavobacteriales bacterium | reverse complement strand
GTGCCCTGCTCCAATCGCGAGGGATCGATGGGCTTGTCGTCCATGGTGACGTAGCGTACATCCATCGCCAGACCATGGCTGGCGGCCGGACTGCTGGCGAAGAGCGGGGTGCCGGTGCGCACCGTGCGGACGTAGAGCAGGCCCTTGCCCTTGTTCTGGATGCGCACGTCGTGCTTGCGGTCGCCCTCGGGCAGTTCGATCCGCATGACGCCCTTGCTGCTGGCACGCTCCTTCGTGGTGCCGTCCACGGTAACGGACACGTTGATGTTGTTGCCCGCCTCGCCGCTGCTGGTGACGTGGCTCACCGCGAGCAGGCCCCAGGCCGTGGTCTGCGTGGCGTACCAGCCGTCGCTGCCCATGCGTTCGGCGATGCGTTTCACGATGCCTGCGGCACCGGCACGGTCGTCCATGCGATACAGGGCTTCGGCGATGATGGCCGCATCACGCAGGTCGCTGCCGTAGGTCCAGCCGGTCTCGGTGTACGGACCCACCTCGGTGGTGAGGCCCTTGGTGATCTCGCGCGCCACGTCCTTGCGGTTGTTCAGGGCGTAGGCCGCGGCCAGCATCCATCGGGCCGTGGGATGCAGGTCGGTGCCGGTGCGCAGGCGGTTCATGGCATTGGCGTCGGCGTTGTTGGAGAGGGCCAGCACATAGAGGCGATAGGCCTGGGTGAGCTGGTGCGCCTGGAGGCTCCAGTATTCATGCGCGGAAGCGTTGGTCCAATCGCGTGAAACACGGCGCATGTAGTTGAGCCAGGATGCCTTCATGCCTTCGGGCAGCGCGAAGCCCGCGCGTTCGGCCTCGGTGATGAAGTGGCCCACCCAGACGGAACTCCAGTCGTCGGTCTCGCTCATGCCGGGCCAGTAGGCGAATCCGCCGCTGCTGTGCTGGAACTGTTTCAAGCGGCGCAATCCCGCCTCCACGTTGCCGCGCATGTTGGCCGCCGTGCGGTCGTTCACATCGATCACGTTCGCGAGGAAGAGTTGCGGGAAGGCTTTGGAAGTGGTCTGCTCCACACAGCCGTGCGGATAGTCGATCAAGTACTGCAGGCGGCGGCCGAGGTCCATCTTCGGGATGGTGCTCACCTCCACATAGGCGGAGTTGGTGCCGATCACGCCCAGCGGTACGGTGTTCCCGCTCCAGGTGCCGCCCACATCGGCGATGCCCTCGGTGACATCCGTTTCCGGTTGGTTGGGCTGGCGCACGGCGATGGCGATCGTCTCCTTCGCTTTTTCCCCGGCCCCTTCCGCCGTCACCTCCACGCTGCCGGAACCGATGCGGTCGGCCACCTTCACCCGGAAGGTCACCACCTGGTCGCCGGTCCGGTCGAAGACGATGTCGCGCGAGGCCCCCCCTTCCACGGTGAAGAGCTCATTGGTCTTCAAGCGCACCGTCACGTTCTTCACCTTGGGATCCATCGCGAAGACGTTCACCGGAAGGTCCACCGTTTCGCCAGGCCCGGTGACGCGCGGCATCGTGGCCAGGACCATCAGGGCCTTTTTCACCGGTGCGGTCTGCTCGGTGCTGCCGTAGGCGCGATCACCGTCGTTGGCCACCACCATCACGCGTACGCTGCCCACGTAGTTGTCGATGGTGAAGCTGTGTTTCGCCTTCGCGCCTTTCGCCAGACGGAAGGGTCCCACGAAACGCACCACGGGTTTGAAGCGGTTCACCTTGGCGGCCTTGTTGGGATCCACCTGGTCGCTGCCCCCGATGGCCAATACGCGCTGCAACTGGCGTCCCATCGCTCCGATCACATGGTCGTAGAGATCCCAGGTGCGCACGCCCAGCGCTTCCCGTGCATAGAAATGGTTCCAGGGATCCGGTGTCTTGAAGCGCGTGAGGTCCAGCAGACCTTCGTCCACGATGGCCAGGGTATAGGTCATCGCCTTGCCGCTCTTTTCGCCCACTTCCACGGTGAAGGGCACATCGGTCTTCAGTTCCTTGGGCATGGCGATCAGCGGCGCCAGGTGGGTGTTGAGGTCCTGGACCTTGATCGGGATCACCCCGTAGAGGCGGATCGGCAGGTCGTTGTCGATGGAGGTGGAGGAGTGGGGTTGCACCAACATCACGTGGGCGTAGATGTTCGGCGCCATATCGCCCTTGATGTCGAAGGAATAGCGCGTCTCCTTGTCCTTCAGCTCCACCCATTCGGCCTGGATCACACGGCTGCCGGTCTCCAGGCTCACCAGTGCACGGCCCTTGGTGGCGGAGGGAATGATCAGCGTGCAGCGATCGCCCACATTGTAGTTGTCCTTGTCGCTGTTGAAGCGGAGCATGGCGGCTTCCTTCTCACCCTGCCTGCGGCTGCGGCCGCTGTAGCCGGGCCAGTCGAGGTACATCTCGGCGGCGGAAACGTGCCCGCTCCCGGGATCGCTCAAACGCACCACGAAACGGCCCCACTCCGGCCGGTCGATGCGGAAGGGGAAGGTGGTGGTGCCATCGCGGCCCGTGGTGATCATCGTGTCCACGAGCACACGCGAACTGCTGGCGGTCATGTAGCTGCCCTCATCGTCCATGTCACCGTGCCACCACCAGTTGTAGGAGACCTTCACCACTTGCGCACGCAACGTGCGTCCGGGCATGGCCTTGCCGTTCGCGTTCACGGACAGGGCGGTGATGCGGTAGGTGGTGTCGGTCATGTGGTTGCCCCAGTAGCCATCGGCTTCCGGAACCTGCACTCCCGCATAGCTGGAGTAGGGGCGATAGACCACATCGGTGCGGTCCATGCTGGCATCACCACCGGCCTCGAACACCCGCGTCACGATGTTGGCGTTGACGGCTGCGGGTGCATGTCCGTTGAGGTCGAGCTTGAAGGGGAAGTCGGTGCGGCCCTCGGCATCGAGGTGGCCATCGTACACCGTGATCTCCTCGGCGTTGAGGTCCGTGCGCAGGTCGTCGAACTGGAACTTCGGATGGTCCTTGAACACCGCCGAGGCACGCGTGAGGCTCACGGTGACGCGTGCAGCGAGGTCGCGGGCCGGCGCGCCGTGCAGCCAGTTGCTCTGGAGCTTCGCGCGGCGTTCATCGTTCACCGTCAGCAGGTCACCACCGAGGTCCAAGGCGATCTTCAGGCGGTTCGGCTTCACCGTTTCGATGCGCAGCGACTTGTGGAAGCTGGTGCCGCCCACGGTGACGCGTGCGTTCCAGATGCCCGTCGGTGCATCGGCGTCCGTGGCGCACCGGAAGGAGTACGTGCCGTTCACGCTGGTGGTGCGGACCAAGCGTTGGTCCAAGCGTCCTTGCGGGTCGGTGAGTTCCAGCGAGACCGGATGCTCCTTCGGCAGCTTGCGTTCCGTGTTCTGCAGGATGAAGGTGAGGTAGAGCGAATCACCGGGGCGCCATACGCCACGCTCACCGTAGAGGAAACCCTTGAGGCCCTTGTCCACCTGCTCGCCCTGCACGTCCATCTCGCTCACGCTGAGCGCGGTGCCTTCGTCCACCTTCAGATAGCCCCGTTGGTCGCCCTTGCTGGCCACGATGAGGAAGGGCTTGTGCTTGGTGGAGGCCAGCGTGGCCGTGCCTTGGCCGTTGGTCGTCACTTCGCCGAGCACGCGCCGTTGCAGGTCCAGCACCTGCATCTTCACACCGCCCATGGGCTCCGCCGAACGCAGGTCACTGGCGGCCAGGAAGAGCGAGCCGTCGTTGCCGCGCTTGGCGATCAGGCCGAGGTCCGAGGCCAGGATGTTGCGTTGGGCCACCTGCGACTTGTTGTGGAAGTAGCTCGGGGAGCAGGGTTCCTCACGTTCCCGATAGTCGTATTCCTCCCCGTCGGAGTAGTAGTCGCCTTCGTAGTAGTAGCCGTACGGCTCGTCCCACCCTTCCTCCTCGGCCTCTTCCTCCTGCGCGGTGGAGGTCAGCACATCGGCCACGGTGGCGCCTTCGCAGGGGTACGTGGAATATTCGCGGCGGAAGCCCAGGATCACGCGGTAGATGGCTCCCGGTTCCGTCCTGATGTATCTGTCGAGGTCCAGGAAGTAGCGCGTCCACCGGCCCGGTTCGGGCTTGCTGTCGCCATCGAGTCGGACCACGGTCTTCTTCAGGAGGCGACCGGCACGGGCCAGTTCATTCTCGCCGTTGAGCTGGTTCACCTGGAGGAACTGCGGCACGTTGTCCGCGTAGATCCGCACGATGCGCACATCCACGGCATTGAGGTTCACGGCCTCGAAGGGGAAGAGGAGGCCATCGGTGCTGGGGAGGATGGTACCGTTGCCCACCAGGCGTACGTTCGGTTTGATGTCCTCGAACTCCAGGTCCACCGTGAGGTCGGTGCCGAGCTTGCGCTGCATCACGTTCATCAGTCCGGCGGAGATGAAGGCTTGCTGCGTTCCGGAGAGGTGTTCCTGCGGATGGAGCATCAGCTTGTTGCCGTCCACGCTCACCCGCACCTCTTCACTACCGGTGATGCCCGCAATGCCCGCGAGGTCCTGTCCGGCATCCAATGGATCGCTGAAGAGCAGCGTGGCCGATTGTTCGCCCTCGGAGGTCGTACTGGAGGAAAGCAGCACCAGATCACCGAGCGCGGGCACGGTGAAGGTGGTATCGCCCTTGTCCTTGCTGTCGATCGCTCCACCGTCCCAGCGGAACAGCACCTGCCCGGGGCGATCGCCGCGTTGCACGCTGTCCGCCACGGCGCGGTGCAGCGAGCCATCCGGCGCATGCTCCCAATGCACCTTCAGGTCGCGGCCGGATTGGGTGGCCTTGAAGCATCGGGCCAACGCCTCGCCATCGGCGAAGTCGCTGGTGTATACGGAAAGTTGCACGCGCTGCCAGGTGAGGTCCGTCGGGCTCAGGCTCTGCATATCGCTGATCCGCACATCGATGCCTTGGCGGAAGGTGGTGACGCTGAACCGGAACTCCTGCAGGGCCTCGGGCACCTCGATGAGTTGCCCGAGGTGGAAGTCCACGGCGTAGGTGCGGTCCTGCTTCAGCGGCGTGTTCGGCTTGAAGGCGAGGGTGCGTTCATCCTGCCAGACCACGGAGCCTTCAACGGCGGGGGCGAGCTTGAACAGCTTTTGGAGGGCGGCGGCGGAGGTGTCCTTGAAGGCCTGGTCGTCGGAGATGCGCACGAGGATGGAGGCACGCGCGGGGATATGCCCGGAGGTGAAGGCCGGGATGTAGGGAGCGAAGGCGGGATCGGGCCGGATTTCACCGGACTTCCTGGAACAGGACGTGTGCAGCAGGGTGGTGGCGATCACCGCGGCGGTCAGGAGCAGGCGGTACCGGCTCCGGATCAGGGAAGGCATCATGGGGTCGGGAAGTTGAAGGAAAGATAGGCGGGGTGGCGTGTAGCGAACGCGGTACGGCACCGGCGCATTGCGGCAGGCCTCAAGGATTTCCCAGCAGGTACTCCGCGTCGTCGGCCGTGATGATGTGGCCGTTCATCTCACCCACCACGAAAGCATCCTGGAAGCCCAGGTTCTGCAGTTCGATGCGGGCCTGTTCGGCTGCGGCGCGGCTGGGGTAGTTGCCGTAGAGGTAACGCACGGAGTTCGTGCTGGTCACCGGGCTCACATTGCCCAGTTCCACGTACTTGTCCAGCGCCTCCATGGGCACGTTCACATTGCCCGCGTAGGTGGCCACCTGCACCCGGAAGCTGAGGAACTCCTTGTTGATGCTGGCGGCGGGCAGGGTCTTGAGGTCCTCCACGCCGATCACTTGCGCCCCAGCGGCTTGCATCGATACGCGTTTGCCATCCTTGAAGGCCACGAGGAACGCACCGTTGAAACCCTGCAGCAGCATCTCCACCTTATGGCGGGCAGCATCGTTCACATCGGAGAAGGAGCCTGTATAGTAGCGGGTCAGTCCGTCCTCTCCTGTGAGCTTCACGATGTTGGGGATGCCTTGGAAGAGCTTGTCGCCCATCTTCTCGCGGAAGGCCCCGAGCTGCACGCGGATCACGGCCTTGCCCGCGGGATCGCTCGCCGTGCCGGGTTCCGTTGTCTCGGACCCGTTCGGGGTACCGCCCTCCAAACGGGTGAGGCGGCCGTTGCGGCTTTCCATCACGTTGCCATCGATGCCTTGTTCGGCCAAGGCCAGTTCGCGGCGCAGGGCCTCGGGCAGCTGGTCGTAGTTGCCCACCACGTAGAAGGTGGTATCGCCGCGGGTCATGGTGCGTACATCGGGAAGGCTCAGGATCTTCTGCATCATCTCCTCGCTGATGCCCTCCACCTGCGATCCCACCTGCACCACATAGGTGCGTTCGTTGTCGGTTCGGTCGGCCCTTGTGATGCGGGGCTTGCCCTTGGGACCGAACGATTCCACACGGCTGGTGATGGTGGTCACGTTGCCCGAGTCGAGGTAGTTCAGGTAGGCACGCAGCAACGCTTCATCGGTGATGGTGGCTCCGCGCTGGTCCACGATGGCACCAGGCAGGCTGTTGGGCTCATCGTCGTTGATGTCGGCCACGCCATCGCCGTCACCGTCGATGGGACAGCCGTTGATATCGACCGCCACCCCGGCGGGGGTGAAGGGACAGTGGTCGCTCCAGTCGGGCACGCCATCGCCGTCCTCATCATCGTTCAGGGCGATGGCATCCATTTCCTCGGCGGAGATCGTGGGCTTCCATTTCTTCGACTTCTTCCGCTCGAGGTCAACGGCGTAGCTGATCGATACGGACGAGTAGAGGAAACGGTCCAGTTTGCTGTCGCCTTGGCGGTTGCCCACGCTTTCGGAGGTCACGCCATCCAGCAGGTCGGTACGCGTGAAGTGCATGGTGGCGCCGAAACGCAGATCGAAGCCACCACCGAGGTGCATCTTTGCGCCCACGCCCACGGGGATGGCGAAGGTGCGTTCGGCGTATTTGCCGAAGCCATCGGCGTTGGTCTCGCGCACATCGCTTTCGTAGGTGTAATCGCGCTCGATCTGCACCGCATCGATGGCGTTGGGCGCGGACTCCGCGATGTCGCGGATGGTGCCGTCGGCCCAGTAGTGGTAACGCCGGCCCAGCCCGTCGAAGAGGTCGGTCTTGCTCAGGAACTCCACGCTCTCGAACCCGACGCTCACGTAGGGCTCCACCACACGCCGCGGGTTCAACAGGTGATGGAAGTTGTACGCGAAGTACATGCCGCCCGTGGTGATGCGCGACTCGAAGTTCAGGTTGCGCACCGGACCGCGCTCGTTCATGCTGAGGCGGCCGTGCACGGCGTTCACGCCCACCTCCAGCCAATCGTTGACCGGAGTGCTGGCGCGCAATTCGAAACCGATCCGCGATACGAGGGGGCTGTAGCTCCGGTTCTGTGAACCGATGTCGCCGTAGAAGGCGAACATGCCGGTGCCCAAGGCGAACTGGGGCTTCAGGATGATGCGGGAGCTGTCCGGAGCGGTCTGCGCCTGCAGGTCGCCGTGCACCATCGCCATCACCGTGCCGGCAAGCAGCAGGGAAAGGCGATGGAGGGCGGCGTTGCGCATCCGTTATCGACTGGTGGCGGCGGTGTTCACTGCGCCGCGCGCTGGTTGCTGATCATCAGGGCCTCTTGTACGGTGATCCGCTCACCGTTGTTGTAGGCCGTAACGAAGGGGCCGGGGAAGTTGTGGCCACCGTCCACATAGCTCTTGCGTTGGTCGCGTGCGGCGGTGTACTGGTCGAAACGTCCGGTGACGTACTTGATCCAGCCCTCATGGCGCTCGATGGTGAAATCGCCGCTGTAGCGGTGACGCTTCTGGAAGTAGGGCGACCCCACCTCGCGGTGCGCGGCCGTAATCTGCACCTTGTAGGTGATGCCGGTCTCGGGCGAAGGGATGCGCGAGGCGGGTTTCGGCTTGGCGGCCTGTGCGGTCACGGGCTCGGTCTTCGGCTGTGCCTTGGGTTCCGCGGGCTTGGTGTTGTTGCTGGCGGTTACGGGCGGCGTGGCGGTGTTGGGCTGCGCGGTGGGCTTCACCGGTTCCACTTGGGCCACCACCGGCGTGGCGGTGGGCAGGCCCATCTTCACCACCGTGGTACCGACCACGGCCTTCTGCGTTTCATCGTTCAGTAGGTACCCGAATTCACCGTTCACGGGATATTCCGCCTCGGGCAGTCCGTTCGAACGGAGCTTGTAGGTGACGGTGAGGGTGTTCTTCGCCGGCAGGTTGAGCCATACGAACTTCACGAAACGGTCCTGTGCGGTGAAGATGGCCTCGTCGCTCGTGACCTCCACTGCGGTGAAACCCGCGGGGATGGTCTCCTGCAGCTTGCCGAAGCCGCGAATCGAACCCTTGTCCACGGACACTTGCACCGTGGCCTCGGTAGCGCTGGTCACGGTGATGGTGCGTTTGCCGCCGACGTTTCCCGCTCCTTGTTGCATCGGCACCATGGGAATGTTCGAAGCGGAGGCTTGGTCCACCGCGGGATATACGGGGCTACCGTTGAAGACGACGATCGGTGCGGCACCGCCGGCGGATACCACATCATCGTGGTTCGCGGGTGTGGTGTGGATGGCGGGAGCGGCAGGGGCGTCCTGTGCGGCCATCGCAGCGCCGGTGATGTTCACCGAGGTGGGCACGAGGTCCTTCACCTTGCGCTCGTTGTCCTCGATGTACGAGAACTTGCCCGTGATGGGCAGGCTGCCGGTGGCGGTAGCGGATGCGCTCAGGGTGAAGGAGACCTTGAACTCGGGCTGTGAGGGCAGGGCCATCCAGATGAACTTGGCCTTGCCCTCGGCGAAGGTGAAGGATGCTCCCTTGGTCTCTATGGCGCTGGCGTTGAGACCCGCAGGCAGTTCGATCTGCAGTTTGGCGAAGCCCGTTACCTGCTGCTTGTCCACGCTCACCGTCACCTTCACCTCGCTGCCGGGGGCCATGGTGGTGGGTGCGTCATGGGTGATGTTCACATCCGCCACGAACAACAGGTTGAAGAGATAGAGTCCGGTGAGGTTCAGGAGGGAGAACAACTTGATCATGTGCAGCGGGTTTCGCGGACCACATCACAGGTGGGGTCGGACAAAACTATCGGCGCCCTCTCCGGCGATCGGGTGTGTGCAGGGGGGATCTCTCAACAGGAGCGTGTTGAAGAGGCGGGTCGCTGAAGGACCGATCCCGCGCGGGATCCGCACTGGATCGAGGAAGTCGCGTGCGTCATCGTCGATGCCGGTAGGCCCGCTGCGCGATCCGAGCGATCCTTCAACCGCGGTGTGCGATCGCGCTGATCTCCACGTTCACGCCGCGCGGCAGTCCTTTCACCGCGTAGGCTTCGCGTGCCGGTGGTGCATCGGTGAAATACTTCGCATACACCGCGTTCACATCGGCATAGTGGGCCATGTCGCTCAAGAGGATCGTGCATTTCACCACTGCATCGAAGCCCACGCCGGCGGCCTTCAGCAACAGCCCGATGTTCTCCATCACCTGCGTGGTCTCCACCGTGATGTCCTCCGTGCGGAGGGTTCCGGTGTCACCCACCAGGGCGATCTGCCCGCTGAGATAGATGATGCCGTTGCATTCGATGGCTGGTGAATACGGAGCGATCGGTGCCGCGGCACCCGGAGCGTTGATGACCTTCTTCATGGAGCGATCAGGAGGGAATGGACCAGACGGTGTGGCCGAGCAGGAAGGCATAGCCGATGGCCAGGGCCATGGCCGCCTTCAGCAGGTGGTCGGCGGTGGTGTATGCGCGCCGCGTGCGGGCATTGAAGGTGAAGCCGGCGGACACCAGCAGCGGCGCGATGATGCCCAGGCCCACATACCAGTACGACAGCGGATCATGCAGATAGGCCATGCGGAGGTATACCACGGCCAGCAGCGTTGCCGCGAGGTAGGCGAGCACCAGGGCTTTCGCCCACCTCGTGCCCCAGACGATGGGTATCGTGCGTCTTCCTTCGGCACGATCACCGGGCACGTCGGCGAGGTCCTTCTGCAGTTCGCGTGCGAGCGTGGTGAGGAAGGCGAAGAAGGCGAAGAGGAGGATGCAGAACCACGGTGTGTTGTAGTCGAAGGCGGCCTCGTAGAGGCGACCGTCCTGCGCGGGCACCTGCATGCCCTTGGGATAGGCGATGCCCAGCGCGGTGATCTCGTAGAGCCCCACGGTGAGCGGCACCAGCGCACTGAGCAGGGCCACCACGCCGTTGCCCAGAAGGAGCACGCGCTTCAGGCCCGTGCTGTAGGCCCAAAGGGCGGCCACGGCGAACAAAGGGATCGGCGCCCATTGGAGCTGTCCGCTGCGCCAGGCCACCAGCACACCGAGCAGGAGGCCGATGGCACTGAGCACCGCATGGGTGAACATCGCGATGCGCCGCTTCACCGTGCGGCCCACGATGACCTCCTCGGGTTTGTTGATGCGGTCGATGCGGGTGTCGAAGTAGTCGTTGATCACGTTGCCTCCGGCGGCGATCAGCACGGTGCTCAGCACCAGCAGCCAGAAGTGCAGTTCGCTGAAGGCGTGCGTGAACACATTGCCCGGGACCCGGGCGAACACGGTGGTGGCAGGATCCACCAGCAGGTCCTGGAAGGCGGCCGTGTTCAGCGCGAGGTAGGCGCCCACCACCCCGTAGCGGATGGCGGCCATCGTCAGCGCGATGATCAGCAGGTTCAGCGGTCGGGTGAGGCGGAGCAGCTGCAGCATCTCACCAGGTGTGGGCATTCTCGGTCATCCATTTGCCCTGCACCTTCATGGCCTGCTCCAGGATGTCCCGCACGCAGCCGTTGCCCCCCGTGAAACGTGAAACGTACCGACTGATCGCCTTGATCTCCTCCGCGGCATCGTTGGGACAGCACGGCAGCAGCACGCGTTGCATCACACGCAGGTCCGGGATGTCGTCCCCCATGTAGGCGCAGCGCTGCGGATCGATGCCGAGCCGTGCGATGAGCTCGTCCAGCTTGGCGCTCTTGTCGCGCACGTGGTAGTGGAACTCCTTCACCCCGAGACGGGCGAAGCTCTCGGCCACGCCATCGGACTTCCCGCCCGTGGTGATGATGATGCGCAGTCCTTCCTTCATCGCGTGCTGCACGGCATAGGCATCGCGGGAGTGGAAGCTGCGCACCGGATCGAGGCCGGGGAACAGCAGCACTTTGTTGTCGGTGAACACACCGTCCACATCGAAGAGGAAGGTGTCGATGTGGGCCAGCAGTTCCTTGTAGGTCTTGTGCGTCACGCGTCGGGGAGATGGGTCTTGCGGATCAGCTCGCTCAATGCGGCATAGACGGCGCGAAGGTCGGGTTCGTCCTTCAACCGGTCGAGGTGTTGCTGGATCGTACCCCGATCACCGCGCCGCGCGGGGCCGGTCAACGCCTTTTCGGGATCGATCGCGGCCTTGGCGGCCATGCCCTTCCACAACGGCACCACCAGGTGCGGAGCGATACCGTTCGCCACGAGCAGCCGCTGGGCCTCCTGCAGCAGGGCCACCGGGAAGTTGCTGGAGATCACGGCGGCGAGGTGCAACACTTGACGCTGTTCGAGGGGCAGCTCGATCACGGAGCCGGACATGGCTCCGGCCGTGCGGCGGAGCAGTTCACGGGCCGTATCGTCCTCGCCTTCGATCACGATCGGTACATCACGCAGGTCGGCGGGCTCACCCGGGCTCAGGCTCTGGATGGGCCAGAGCACACCGCGATGCCGGTGCCCGCCCAGTAGGTCGAAGGGTTTCGTGCCGCTCGTATGGGCGATCACCCCATCCGACATCGGTAGGCGTGCGGCCACCTCCGCGATCGCATCATCACTTACAGCGAGCAGGCGCAGGTCACTGGTGGGCAGCCGATCGTCCAGCGTGAAGGAGGAGGTGCGCAGTTCCTTGGCCAGCGTGGCGGCATGTCCGGCATCGCGGCCCACGACACCGATCAGCTCCGCGCCGGAACGCCGCAGCGCATGACCCAGATGGAACGCGGCTCGGCCGGTGCCGATCAGCAGGGTACGGAGGTAGATGGCCGGATTCATCGTGCGGTGCGGAAGCGTTGCACCACGGCGAGCAAGGTGCCGAGGGCCATCAGCACGCAGCCGATCCACAGGATGTTGATGCCCGGGAACACCAAGGCTTGCATGATCACGAATTCGCGCTCGTACACGTTGATGCCCACTTTGTCACCTTTCACGGTGGCCAGATCGAACTTCACGTTCAACTGCGGGAGCTCGAAACCCTTGCTGCCAACGGGTTCGTTGCGGCGGTAGATCACCACCGGTTTCGCCTCGAACCAACGCGCATCATCGTAGAGGTCACGCACCTTCATCGTCAGCAGGTACACGGTGAAGTCCGGACCCAGGCGATTGATGGTGACGCTGTCGCGCACCGCCCGCACGCTGTCGATCAGGATCACGCAGGTGGGGGTCACGATGGTGTCGCCGACGTTCTTCTCGTACAGCCGTGGGGGCATGAAGCCGTCGTCGATGGTGTCCTGCCGCGCGTAGCGGATGTGCGTGTAGAGATCGCGATGCAGCCAATGCTTGGTGCTCGGTTCGGCCACGTTGCCGAAGCGCGGATTGATCTGCAGGAACGGCGAGAGCCCGAACTCCTTCTCGCCCGGACTGCGGGGCGACCATGGTCTTGCACGCCAAAGCTGGTTGCGGCTGAAGGTCTCCAGCGCTCGCCAGTGCTGCGGCTGGTCCACGAAGAAGTTGTTTCCGGCCACATGGTCGTCCACCGCCACGAAGACGGAGTTGCGCAGGCGCACGGTATCACCGGCATGGTACCGCGTGGGTTCCGCGCTCAGGTAGTCCATGTCGAAGTGCAGGTTCACGCCTTCATGGTGCTTGCTGTGGAACACCACGAAACGGTCGCCGATCGGCAGGGTGTCGCCCTTGTAGAGGAGCATGTCCTTGCCATCGTTGAAGTCGTCGCTGAGGAAGCTCAGCACCGGTCCCTTCACGTTGCGACTGATCTCGTGCTTACGGCTGGTACTGATCAGCGCACCCAACAGGACCAAGGCGAAACCGACGTGGGCTATCGAAGGTCCCGAGAGGCGTAGTGAGCCCTTCAACACCTTGGGGATGTACCAGGCATTGGCCGCAGCGGCGAAGGTGGTGGCGAAGAACAAGGCGACGAGGTTCACCTCATGCCAGGAGTAGCCCAGGATCCAGGTGCCCAGCGCGGTGAGCAGGGCCGCTATGATCGCGGGCACGAGCACGGCACGCAGGAACTGTCCCCCGTCGGTCTGCTTGTAGCGCAGGTATTGCCCCACGGCCACCAGCAGTGCGATGATGAAGGCGAAAGGCGTCTGCCACTTGTTGAAGTGCTGGATCGGCTCGGTGGGCGGCGCCAAGCGCACATCCGGGCCGAAGGGTTCCGCGAGCATGTTGAACACGGGGATCGACGTGGTCCATGAGATCTGCACCGCGCTCAACAGCAGCACCAGCGATCCGATGAAGAGCCAGAACTCACGGCTCAGCAGCTGTTCCTCCTCCGTGCCGCTGAACACCGGGTTGCGGTACGCGGTGAAGGTCATCACCAAGCTGATGGCACCGAAGAGCAGGATCGCGGCCACGTGCACGCGGAGCACCAGGGCGATCACGAGGATGAGCAGGGAGATCAGCAGGTAGAAGCGGCGGTTGGATCGGTCGGTGTTCAACATCGCCACGCAGAGCGCGATGAAGGTGAGCAGGAAGAGCAGCAGTCCGGGCAGCATGCCTTCACCGGTGAAGCTGTGCACGCTGGTGTCGCCCAGCACGCCGCTGCGGGTGAGGAAGGTGCTGTAGAGCACCAGCAGGAAGGTGCCCAGGGTGAGCAGGAAGGTGGTGAAGAGCGAGGTCTCCTTCCGCTTGTTGATCAACATCAGATGCCCTGCACCCACGAGCACCAGCCAAGGGACGAGCGAGGCGTTCTCCACCGGGTCCCAAGCCCAGAAACCACCGAAGCTCAACGCCTCATAGGCCCACGCACCCCCCATCAGGATACCCGTGCCCAGCACCATGATGCCGGTGAAGGTCCACGGGAGGGCGGGGGCCATCCAGGTCCGCAGGTTGCGCGTCCAAAGTCCGGCGATGGCATAGGCGAACGGCACGAGGGTGAGGGCGAAGCCCAGGAAGAGCGTGGGCGGATGGATCACCATCCAGTAGTTCTGCAGCAGCGGGTTCAGGCCGCGGCCATCGGCGAACTGGGGGATCTTCGCGAGGTAGTCGGAGATCGTGGTCCACGGCAGGCCGATGTTCTCGGGCAGCTCACGGATCAGCAGGAACGGGCTGCTGCCCACGCGGAAGTCGAACACGTACACGCCCAGCAGCATCGTGGCCAGGAACACCTGCACCAGCGCGAACACCGCCAGCACGGGTCCTTCCCAGGTCCTCGCGCGGGCGATGAGGAGATTGCCGAGCACCACATGCCAGAAGGTCCACAGCAGGAACGAGCCTTCCTGACCTTCCCAGAAACAACTGGCGATGTACTCCAGCGGCATCTGGCGGTTGCTGTGCTTCCACACGTAGTCGAACTCGAACCAGTGGTTGAAGAGCATCACGAAAAGCGTGACCACGATGCCGATCACCGCCACCGAATGCGCGCGGAAGCCGATGCGGCCCACGGTGCGCCAGCCGAGGTCGTTGGTCCGGGTGTGGAGCACATAGCCCACCAGCGCCAACACGGAAGCGCCGAAGGAGATCAGCGTGAGGAGATGGCCGAGTTGCCCCGCCCAGGTATGTTCACCGATGTAGTCCACGGGGCGGATCAGGGAATGGGAAAGATGAGAGAATGGGAAAATGAGCGAATGGGATGATCGAAATGAGGGAATGAGTTGGGCGGAAGGAGCAGCGATCTCTCATTCTCTGATCATCTGATCATCCCATTCTCTGATCATTCGATCAGATACCGGCGGTCACCTTGTTCTCCTCGTTGTACTTGCTGGGGCACTTCAGCAGCATGTCCTTCGCATGGAAGTCGCCCTCCGGCCCCACCTTGCCGATGAGCACCACCCGTTCGGAGCGCTCCAGGTCGTTGGGTTTGGCCATGGCCAATTGCACATCGCAGGAGCGGCCGTTGAGATCGGTCATGGTGAAACGCGTGAGGCTCGCGTTCACGCTGGGTTCGTAGATGATGGGCTTCGACCGGTCCAGCGTACCCACCACGTGGAACTCTTCCTCCGGACTGGCGAATGCCTCGTTCAGATCCGCGTAGCTGCTGCTGTCGTTCAACGAACCTACCAGCGCGGCGATGGCCACGGCGATGATGACGAGGGCGATGAGGTGGCTCCGTTTCATGGCGATGTTCAATTGCGCTTCTGCAGCTTGTTGAGCCGACGGTCCAGGGTGAACATCCAGACGGCCAGTCCGACGAGCACGGCGGCCACCACCAGGATCACGGTGTTGATCTTTCCCGAGCCGTACATCCCGTCCACCATCCAGCCGGGCGCTTGTTGCTGCGCGAAGGTACTCAGCGGAGCAAGGGTGCCCATGACGAGCATCAGACGCTTAACCATGGGCTTCATGTCGCGAGGCTTCGAGTTTGGCGGTACGGTCGGTGAGGTTGAGCACCCAGAGCGAAAGGCCGATCCAGCCCAGTACAGCAGGGTAGAACACCGTGCGCAGGCTGTCGTCCAGGTCGTATTGGCTGAAGGCGGGATTGCCGCCGTTGCCCGGGTGCAGGGAATCCGTGAGGCGCGGCAGCACCATGATGAAGACCAGCATCAGCGCGTAGGCGAAGATGTTATAAACCGCAGCGAGGCGCGCGCGCTTGTGCGGATCCGGGACCGAGCCGCGCAGGACGAGGTAGGCCGCGTAGATCAGCACGGTGACGGCCGCGCCGTTCAGCTTGGCATCGCTGGTCCACCATGCGCCCCAGGTCACCCGCGCCCAAAGGCTGCCGGTGATCAGGCCCAACGTGGCGAAGAGCAGGCTCACGTTCACGGCGCTGAGTGCCGTGCGATCGTCGCTAAGGCGGCCGTTGCGCAACACCATCAGACTGCGCACGAACGACACGCTCATCAGCACCATCATGGCGAACCACATCGGCACGTGGAAGAAGAGGTTGCGCACCGTCTCGTTCAGGATGGAGCGGTGGGGGAAGCGTAGTCCTTCCTTGGAAGAATGTCCGGCCATGGAATTCTCCGCGTCGAAGAACTCTCCGCAGGTCTCCACGGTTATTCCGGTGCCCAAGCCTTCCGTGTAGAAGGCCTCATGCAGCACCAAGGGCCCATCCGTTCGGGAGAGGATCCGCAGCGTGGTCAGCGGGGTACGCAAGCCGGGCGGGATGTTCACCGCTACCCGGACGTGTGCCGCATCGAGCACCTCCACCCGTTGTGCGCATACGGTCTGACCGTCGTTCTCCAACTCTGCGCGCAGCGGCCCTTGATCGAAATGCGTGTTGTATCCGGTGACCTCGAAGCTCACCTCACCGGGAGCGATGCGGTCGATGGAGACATGCACCAAGGCCGGTTTCAGCGGGGTGCGAAGGCCGATGATCACCACATACAGCAGCAGTGCCACGGACCCGAGTTTCCACCACCAGCCTTTCATCCTTTTCAGTCGCGCCAAAGGTAGGGGAAGAGCAACCAGGCCAAGGCCAGCACCAGCACGTCGATGGCGCACAGCCAGCCGAGGTATTGGCCGATGACGTTCCAGCCCAATCCATCCAGAGCGAGCTTGCCGGCACGCACCAAGGTGAGCAACAAGGGCAGGATCAGCGGAAGGCCCAGCACCGCCATCAGTCCGATGCCGTTGCCCGCGCGGGCGGCCAGCGCGGCGATCAGGGTCAGCACCATGGCGAAGCTGATGCCGCCGAGCACGATGGTGGAGAGGAAGGGTCCCACGGCCGCTTCTTCCAACGCGTTGCTGCCGATGAAAAGGGCATAGGCCGCGATGCTCAGCAGGGAAAGCACCGCCATGGTCAACGCGTTGTAGAGCGTGCGGGCCATGATCACGTTGCGCGGCGAGGCCAGCGTATGCAGGTAGAGCTGCCGGCCGGCATCCTCGCGTTGGAAGGAACGACCCAACGCATTGAAGGCGGCGAACAGCAGGATGATCCAGAAGAGGGCGTTCCAGACGGGCCGGTCGGCGATGTGGCGAACGCCTTGGTAGCAGACGTACACGGTGCTGACCACGTACAGCGCCATGCTGCCCCAGGCGTGCTTCTGGCGCCGGTCCAGCCACCATTCCAGCCTCAGCAGGTGCGCGATCTCGCCCATCGGGGCGCGAAGGTAGCCGCCAAGCAGAGCGCAGCGGCCCCGCGGATCAGGACGGATAACGGCGCATTGCGCCCAAGACCTGTCACGAAGCCAGGGTCACACGCTCACATGACCACATGACCACATGGTCACATGCTCACATGGTCCCAGGACCACATGCCCTGACCCCTTCACCGCTTCTTCTTTCCCTTCACCTCCACGGCGGAGGCGGCATAGACGAAGTAGAGGTCCACATAGGGGCGCATCACCGTGGCCATGCCGCGGTTCTTCTCGGCGGGGATGATCAGGAGCACCTTGTCGTCCCATTTGGCTCCCACGAAGGCCTTGTACTTCTTGAAGTCCTTGATGCGCGGGTAGCGGCGGTCGAACGTGTTGATGCCCGCGGGCCAGTTGGCCTCATGGCTCCGGAACACCACGGCGTCCACCTCGGCCTGGCTGAGACCATGGCTCAGCAGTTCCTTGATCCCGATACTGTCACTGCCCAGGTCGTAGGAAGCATAGAGGTCGTCGGTTTTCACGATCTGCGCCACGGGCAGGTTCTTCCAACGTGGACCCCGGCTGATGGTGGGACGCTGTTTGCTGGAGTTCACATCCTCCAGCGTTTTCTCGGGCAGCACCAGGTAGAAGTCGGCCAAGGGGCGCATCTCCTCGGGCATGTGGATGTTGTCCGGGGCTGGTACCATCACCACGGCCATCGGCACGCTGTCCAAGGGATAGGTACAGACCCGGAAGGCGGTATAGTTCCGGATGTAGGGCTGGTTGGCGGCGCGGGCACTGTCGTTGCGGATGCCCTCGGGCCAGTAGGCGCGGTCGCCGTACTGCAGCACCAGGTCGCGCTGTTCGGTGATCACACCGGCAGCGGCCAGACCGGCTTCGGCGCCCTTCGTCTTGCGCACGTCCGGAACGATGTCGAGGATAACGGGATCGATGATCCTCACCTGCCGCTGGGCCATCCCCAGAACGGGGGTAAGGAGCAGGATGAGGGGTAGGAATGGACGGATCATGGAAGGGTTCTACGCAGATCGGCGCCGAAAGGTACCTCCGCCTTCGCGCCTCCCGAACATCCTGAGGCCCAGTGGTCGGGGACGGTGCCTTGCGGATATCCCTTCGGCCGATCCCCCGATCCGACCGACCTTTGTGCCCCTTCCATTCCATGCCCATGCTCCGCATCCTTGCCTTCGCCGCTTTCCCCCTCGTTCTTGCATCCGCCTGCGGCACCGCTTCGGGCCAAGCGGAGGCCCCTCCGGAAAACCCCACGACGCCGACCATGTCCTTCCACGATCTCTCCGCAACCGACATCAACGGACAGCCCTATTCCTTCGCCCAGCTCAAGGGTCACAAGGTGATCGTGGTGAACACCGCGAGCGAATGCGGCTACACCCCGCAGTACCAGCAGCTGGAGGAACTGTACCAGCAGTACAAGGACAAAGGCCTGGTGATCGTCGGCTTCCCCAGCAACGATTTCGGTGGACAGGAACCCGGCAGCGAGGCGGAGATCGCCAGCTTCTGCAAGAAGAACTACGGTGTCACCTTCCCGTTGATGAGCAAGGTGGTGACCAAGGGCGAAGGACAAAGCCCCGTGTACGCATGGCTCACCGGGAAGGCGAAGAACGGCGTCCTGGACAGCGAGGTGAAGTGGAACTTCCAGAAGTACCTGATCGATGAGGAGGGCCGATTGGTGGAGATGCTCCCCAGCGCGCAGGAGCCGCTGAGCGAACCGGTGTTGGCCTGGTTGGACGGCAGGAAGTGAGCGCCATGCAGGTCGATATCCTCTGCATCACCGCGCACCCCGACGACGTGGAGATCGGTTGCGCGGGCACGGTGCTCCATCATCGCAGCCTGGGGCATACCGTGGGTCTGGTGGAACTGACCGCCGGCGAACTCGGTACGCGGGGCACACCCGAGATCCGGCGGCGGGAGGCCGAGGCCGGTGCGCGTGTGCTCGATGTCGCTTTTCGTTACCAGCTCGGATTGGCCGACGGTTTTTTCCGCGCGGATGAGGCCAGCCTCAAGAAGGTCATCGTAGCGGTACGGAAACACCGGCCGCGTCTGGTGATCACCAACGCGGTGCGCGATCGCCATCCCGATCATGGCCGCGGTGGGGCCTTGGTGGCCGAGGCCTGTTTCCTCAGTGGGCTGCGGCGTGTGGTCACGGAGAGCGATGGACAGGAGCAGGCGGCACATCGGCCGGTGAGCGTGTTGCACATGATCCAGGACCGCTGGATCGATCCCCATGTGGTGGTGGACATCACCCCGCATTGGCCGAAGAAGCTCGAGGCCCTGAAGTGTTTCAGGTCGCAGTTCCACGATCCGGAAAGCAACGAACCGGTTTCGCCCATCAGCGTACCGGAATTCCTGCCGACCCTTGAGGGCCGGAGCCGCGATGTGGGCCGCCTCATTGGTGTGCCCTATGGCGAAGGTTTCACCACCGCCCGGCCGCCCGGCGTGCGCGACCTGCTGCAGCTGGATTAGGCCCAACCGCTTCCTGCATTTTTCAGGGCCTCCTTCCCCGGTATACCTGGTTCCTCTGTGGTGAATGAACTACTCGCCGTTGCTGTTCCGTCGCAGCAACAGCACCTCTCCACTTTGCGGGCCGAAGCACCGGCCGGTCCCTACGAAGCCGCCATCGCCCATGGCTTCCAAGCCATCGATCCGGTCGTCGCGTTGCAGATCGTAGTTGCGCTGCCAGAGGAGTGTTCCACCTCCGGTGGTTCGAAGGGCCAAGGCATCCGTCCGCCGGTCCTTGCCCCGTTCCCCACCGATGATCAGGTCGCCGTTGGCGGCGAGGGTGAGACAGTGGGCCTCGGTGGTGTATTGCAGGTCGCTCCAGGTCCGCGTGCGCAGCGTGTCTCCCGCGGCGTTGAAGGCCATCAGGTACACCGCGCGCCAAGGTGTGGCGGCCTCGCCTTCGGTGTAACCCACCATGACCACCTCGTTGCCGCTGCGCACCACGTCGTGCAGGTCCTCGTTGTGGATGCTGCCCCAGCTCTGCCATTCCAACTCGTTGCCGTCGGCATCCACGCGCAGGATGTAGGCATCGGTCTCGCCGGTGAAGTTCATGATACGCCCCACCGCCACCAGGTCGGTGCCCTGCTCGGCGAGGGCCTTTACCCGCTCATCGTTCGCCGTGCCGTAGTGGTGCGACCAGAGTGCGGCACCGGTGGCGGTGATGCGCACGAGGAAGCCATCGCTATCGCCCCCTGAACGGTGGTTTCCTGCAGCAGCGATATCTCCATTGGTGAGGCGGGTGAGGCCGAGCAGCTCCTCCTCCTGGTCGGGCGTATCGGTGCTCCAGCTCCAGGTGATCGTTCCGCCGGTGGAAACGCGGAGGATGAAGGCATCCTGGTCGTTGCGCCCACTGCGGATGAAGGAGCCGCAGATCAACAGCGCTCCATCACCGGAGGCCAGTGCATCCTGGGCGAACCACGAGCCGTTGACGGGGATATCGGTCCAGACGGGGGAAGCGCCCTGGAGGTCGGTGCGGAGCAGGCGCAGCCGGATCGCACCATCGGGTTGCGAGGCGTCCTGTACCACGGTGGTGATGCCGGTGGGGTCGGCGACCAACGCACGGCCCACCTGCGAACGATCGCCACCGTAATGCTGATGGAAGCCCTGTGCCTGCGAGACGTGGACGAGGACCGCGGAAAGCACGAAAGGAAGGAGACGATGACGCATGCCCGAAAATAGGAGGGTGGCCTGTACTTTCGCGCCGTCATGCGCTTCATCGCCCATCTGCTCCTTGTTCATTTCTGCCTGGTGCTGTTGGCGCCGGCAGCGGTGGTGGCGGATTTCTGGATGGAGCGTGATCGCGTGGAGAAGGAACTCTGCGTACAACGGTTGGTGAAGGAGGAGGTCCGCACCTGTCACGGCCAGTGCTACCTGATGAAGCAGCTGAACCGGTCCGAGCAACGCGCGCAGGACCTGCCCCAGCAACTGCGTTCCCTGAAACTGGGGGATATGACCGTGGATACGATCACCGGTGTTTCCTTGGTCGTGGAGGAATTCGCCTCCGGCCCATGGGCGGAACAGGTCAACGGTCTGCTCGCGGGCCATTGCGCGTTGGGTGAGCCCGTCCCTTGGGCTTGAGCCGGAGTGTCCGCTCGACGGACCTTTTCGCTCACCCTACAAACACATTCCATGACAAGGACCCTTTTGCTGGGGGCGCTGCTTGTGTGCGCGCTCCGCAGCCTGGGGTGTGATGTGTGCGGGATCTTCCTGGGGATCCAGCCCAATGATCGCACCTCTTCCTTCGGCCTCGTGTACCGCATGCGGTACCTCGAGGGCCGCTTCGAACCCCCGCGCACGGCCGTACTGACCAAGCACGGTGGTGCGGACGACCTGCCCGTGCCCACGCACCGGACGGAGACCTACCAGGCGCTGGAGTTGCGTGCCGATATCCGGCTGGGCCAGCGTTGGTCGTTGCTCGGCATACTGCCCGTGGTGAACAACTACGCCAGCAGCAACGGTCGGGTGGATGCCGACATCTATGGCGTGGCCGACCCCACGGTGCTCGCCCGCTGGATCGCGGTGAACACCAAGCAGAAGGCCGATACCGTGCGTTGGCGGCATCGCTTCACCATCGGTGCAGGAGGCAAACTGCCCGTGGGCCGCACCACGATGCGTTACGACGAGGAACTGGTGGACCATGACCTGCAACCGGGAACCGGCACCTTCGATGGTGTGATTTCGCTGGAATACCTCGTTCGTCACAACGGTTGGGGCGCAGGCTTCAACTCCATCGGAAGATGGAACGCCGCGAACAACGAGGGCTTCCGCGCCGGACATGGGGTGAACGGCACGCTGGAGCTTTTCCGGGTCTTCGAAGGCGGACACGTGCAGTGGATGCCCTTGGTCGGAGCCTATGCCGAAGTGATGGCGCAGGACCGCCTTGCTGGCATCGACGATGCCGCCACCGGTGGACGTACGCTCTTCTCGCACATGGGCGTGCGCCTCTGGTGGCGATCCTTCGGAGGACACGTGCTGTGGCAGCATGCGCTGCGGCATGATCAGGGCCGCGACATGATGCCGGACCGGGAGCGATTGGTGCTGGGGTTAACCTATCTGTTGAGGAAACAGGCATGAGCACCAGGTGGATCCCCATGGCACTGGCGCTGGTGATCTCCGGTTGCAAGAAGCTCAGTGACGCGCCCGAGCTTCCCGACGGCAGCATGCAGGCCCGATTGCATTTCATCAACGGAACCGCCGATTTCTCCGTGGGTGATGTGGTGCACGATGGCACCGGCCGCGCCGTGGCCGTGGATGCCTTCCGGTTCATCGCGGGACCCTTATGGGTGCAGGACGATCAGCACCAGGTGCTCGCCACCTTCCCGGCGAACCGTTGGGTGGTGCAGCAACCCCTCTCGTCCACGTATCCCATCGGTGCCTTGCCGGCAGGGCATATGCACGTCTTGGTGCTCCTCCTGGGCGTTCCCGGCACGGTGCTGCCGGATGATTCCTGGTACACGGCGGATGGCGTTCCGTTCTACATCGAACTATCGGGCCGTATGGACGCCGATGGGGATGGAACGGTCCAGCCGGCCGATCCCACCGTACATCTGCTGTGCGGCGAGGAACCCTTCTCCTACGCAATGGCCGGTTCGCACCAGGATGTGCTGCCGGGTGCCACCAACGAACTGGCCATGCGGATCGATATGGCGCGGATGCTCGAGCAGATCGATGTATCCGCTTCAGGCAACAACATGCCGGGCGATAGTGTCTCCCTGCTGCTGGCCCGGAACCTCTCCGCGGCCATCGGTGGGATGTGACGGATCACCGGTCGGAACGAACAACAACCGAACACACCAACGGAACATGCAACGATCGAACACGAAATGGATCCTACCCCTCGCCACTCTCGTGGGGCTGACGATGGGCGGATGCAAGAAGGACAAGGACGTATCACCCGCACCGGGTGGAGGAGGTGGAACGCCGATCACTTCGCAGATCGCGCTATCCTTCGACTTCAGGAAAGGAACCGAGCCTTTCGCCCTGGGCGGAACGGTGGTGGACGCCGACGGACGCTTGGTGCGCATCACCAAGCTGCGTTTCTTCCTCAGTGGCATCGAGGCCGAGAACGATGAGGGAGAGGTGATCGGTGATTACGAGGGGGTCTATATCCTGGCGGATGCGTCCAGTGATGCGGAGTTCGCGCTCGGCACGATCTCCGGCAACCATGTGCATCAGCTGCACTTCAACCTGGGTGTGGACAGCGCCACCAACCACACGGACATGACCACGTTCACCGAACCACCGCTGAACGACCCCACCGCCACGTGGATGTGGAACCAGGACTTCGGGTACAAGTTCATCGACATCGAGGGTGATTTCGATGCGGACAACAACGGCACGGTGGATCCCGGGGAGGGGAGCTTCCAGGCGCACATCGCCGGTGACGACCTGCTGACGCCCGGCCATGCGCATGTGCATGCGGACCTTGTGGCGGGAGGCACGTTCGTCGCCCCCATCGTGGTGGATGTGGAAGGTCTGTTCTCCGGTGTGCAGATGACGGGCGCCATGCACATGGATCTGCTCGGCACCACGCCCCGGACCACACAGATCATGTTGAACCTGGCCGCAGGCATCGACGGGCCGGAGTAGGCGTACGGTGGATCATGGCGCTAAGGGCCGTCCGGTAAGGGCGGCCCTTCGCATGTCCATCAGCGCGATCGGATCCGCTTGATCCGCTCCAGGTCGCGGCGGCCGGGAAGGAGGGTGCGCAACGGCACACGCGTGATGCGCAGGAAAGCGATGGCCTGATAGCTGCACTGCCCGATGTACGCGCAGCTGGCGGTCATCGCGGCACCGCTGAGCCCATAACGTGGAATGGCCCAGGAGCCCAAGGCCAATGTGATGACCAGACCGATGCCCGACGACACCACATTATGGATGTTGCGCGCCGTGCCGCTGAAGTAGTGGCTGAACGCCTGGGCCGCAGCGATGGCCAGGATGCCCGGAGCCAGTCGGAGCAGCAGGGGGGACAGCCCTTGCACCTCCGGTCCGAAGAGCCAGGTGAGCACCGCGCCCGGCATCAGCAACACCACCAGCAGTACCGCTAGGGCCGATGCCAGTGAGAGCTTCAGCATGTCCACCGTGAGGGCGGATTGTTGGACCGGGTCGGTGGTATTGCTCATGCGGCTGTACAACACCATGCCCAGGCTGCGCGGGGCCAGCCAAGCGCCTTCCGCCAGTTGGGTGGCCACCGAGAAGAGGCCCAGTGCCGAAGTGCCCCGGAACTTCTCGATCAGCCAATAGGCCAGGCGATGATTGAGCAGCTGCATGCCGTTCGCGCTCTGCACCAAGGCTCCTTGGCGGATCAAGAGGCGCAAGGGATCGGCCGGAACCTCACCCTGCAACGGTGGTCCGGTGCGGAGCGCGATGGTGGTCAACAGCAACGACACCGAATAGGCGCAATAGGTGGCGATAACGAAGGCCGTGGGTGAGGGATCCGGACGCAACACCAGCGCAGTGAAGACGAAGAGGGTCACTAGGGCCTGCAGCACGGTGATCCGGTTGTGCGTGCGGATGCGTTGCTGCCCCATCAGTACGGCGAGATGGATCGAGATGCCCGATTGCAACAGCGCCAGGATCGCCGTATGCGCCGCATAACCTTCGGGCACCAGTCCGGCCGTGCGCAGAACCCCGTAGCCCAGAGCGCAGGAGACCACCGCCCAGGAATAGGCGGGCACCAGCAGACGGCGCAAGGGCACGCGCGGGGCGAGGTACACCAGAGCACTTCCGCCCAGGAGATTCGCCACCAGACCGACGAGCGAGATGCCCAGCACCACCAGCCCGATGATGCCCAGCCCTTCGGTGCCCAGCTGATGTCCGGCCACCATGGTCAATAGCATGGCCATGGCCACGATGACCACACGGGAAGCGATGGTGCCGGTGATCTGCGCGATCATTCGTCGTCGAAGGAACGATGGGTACGCCGCACCGGCGCAGGTACACCCGGTGGACGACGTGCACCACCGACCAGCAGGATATCCCCCACGGCATGAAGGGTGGAGGTGGCATGGTCCCAGATGCTGCCTGCCACAGGGGGCACCACGAACACCGGTTCCTCCTCGAATCGGTCGGCTGTGAGTTCCGTTATCCGGAGCATCACCACCTGCGGGCGTTCGGGAGCGCTGAGGTCCTGCGCCGGTCGGTACAGGGCTCCTTCATGCACGAACGGGGTGCCCGCGGGCTTGGCCGATCGGATGTCCACCTTCACCGGCGAGCGGGCATGCCTCCGGTACGGGCCTTCGGGTTGCTCGGCATGGAACACCTCCAAGGTGGCATCGGGGAAGGGGGCCACGGTGCCCATCAACCACCAACGATCCGCATGGGTGAAGAGTATGGCGTGGAAAAGCGGCGTGTCGCACAGGAATGCCGCGGGTTCCAGGGCATCGTTGCCCGGTGTGATCCGGTACAGCACCACACCCTTGTTCCCCGGGGCACCCAGCACGGCGAACGTCTCGCCCCCGATGACCAGGGTGAACGGGTGTTCGTGGTCCTGCTCGCCGCTGAGCATGGTGCGCGAACGTTTCAGCAACTGATCGGCCTTGGGCCGCACGCGGGCGATCACTTTGCGCCCGTCGCTTCCTTCCTTGGCATAGAGCACATTGAGGCGGTCCTCGTGCAGGTAGCCCGCGGGGTTCGTCCGGGATGCGCCTTCTCCCGGTGGTGGAAGCCACCGCACGTTGTAGGGAGCCCCGGAAAGGCAGCGTACGATGGAGTGTTCCGCCGTGCCGATGTTCCAAGTGAGCGGATACCGTCGCTGGGGTCGATCCAGCAAGGGGATCCGTTCCTTCAGCAAGGCGAGGATCGGACCGAAAAGCGCCGGGCGCGCAGAGGCGGATGGAGCGATGGTGCGCACCTCCGGCAGCGCCCCCTGGAGCAACTGCAGGCACAGGTGCGCCGGTAGGTCCGCCGCGTGCATCAGCACATCCGAAAGGGCATCACCGACGTGGTCCGCGGGCAGGGGATAGGTGCGCTCCATGCGGATCCGTGTCCCTTCCACCTCCAACTGTTTCAAGGTAAGCGTAAGGGTTCGTGCCCCCTCCGCCCAGGCCGCGATACCGGGGAACATGTCCGCAATGGCTCTTCCCATCACATCGCACAATAGCCATGCGCCGTAGGTGGAGCGACAAGTGCGTTGCAGCGCTGGTGTTTCGGGCCCGAAGTGGATCACGACATCCGTTTCCGCCGGCATCGCTGAAACATCCGCGAAGCCGAAGCGCGCATCGTCCATGGCCTGCCAAGCTTCCCGGCGCATCAAGCGGCGGTGCAGTTCGCGGTGCACCCCTCGGGGCACTGCACCATCGATGGAGATCCCCGGGAAGTGGAAGGCCCCCTGCCCAACCACAGCCGGTACGGCCAGCACGGCCTCCATGCAAGCGGCTTCCCATCTGAGAGGTCGTGGGCGGTCGCTGGTGAAGACCACCCGAAGCTGCCGGGTTCCGCTCATTTCCCTTCGCGGGTTTCGCGGTAGATGGTGTCGTACGCACGGGCCACCTGCGCCACGCTGGAATGCTCTTCGGCATAGCGCCGCAAGGCCTGGCGGTCGAATGCATCCGCCGAGGTGGCCATGCGCAGCAGGGCTTCCGTCAACGCGTCCTCATCCTCGCTGGCCACCAGGATCCCGCGGTCGGTGTTCACCTCCTCCGGTATGCCGCCTACATCGGTGCTGATCACCGGGGTGCCGCTGGCGAAGGCCTCCAGGATGACGCAGGGCATGTTCTCACGGCGGCTGAACAGCACGAAGGCACCCGCGGCCCGCATCCGTTCGGCCACCGTTGCCAAGGGACTGTCGCCCGTGAACGAGATGGCCCGGGTCGGGATGCCCAGAGCCGTCGCCGTAGCCTGGTGCGGGCGGAGGTCGCCATCGCCGAGGATCTCCAGGAATAGGCCCGGATCACGGTCCAAGGCCTTCCGGAACGCGCGGAGCAGTCCGCTCACGTTCTTGTGGTCGTCCACCAAGGTGGATACATGCAGGAACCGGAAGGGATGTGGATCTCCCTTGCCGGTGTTCGGCCGGAACAAGTTGGTATCCACCACATTCGGCACAGTGGTGTATCGGCCTTTCAGGCCGGCCCGGCACATGGCATCGCCCAAGTGGTCGGACACCGGGCAGATGCGGGCCGCGCGCAAGGCCTCCTTCCGCATCATCCAGCGGATGGGCAGGGGGAGGCGGCGCACCTCTCCGTTGTGGTAGCCTGTCCAATGCTCGGTGATCACCGTTCCGTTCCGTGCCGAACGCCGCAGTTGGCGGAGGGGCAGCACCGTGGCATGCAGCACATGCGCGTGCACCAGATCGAGATCCCGGCCGAAGCGGTCCACTACGAGTTGCCACGCGCGCCATCGGTCCACCACGGGCACGGCACCCGGTCGGTAGTAGGCGATGTGCTCGGTAACGGCCCCGCGGCGGACGGTCACCACTTCGGTGTGGCGGACGGACGGGTCATGGGCGGCGTGCACCACGGTGACCTCGTGCATCGTGGAGACCGCGTCGGCGTGGCGCTGCACGAAGTTTCCCAGGTTCGGATGCACCCGGTTGGGGTACCAGCCGGGAAGGAAGAGCACACGCATGTGATGGGGCAAGGTAACGCGCATGGAACGGCCTGCTATATTTGCCGCCCGTTACCGCCCCCCGGCGGTGCACATGGTGGATGTAGCTCAGTTGGTTAGAGCGCCGGATTGTGGTTCCGGAGGTCGCCGGTTCAAGCCCGGTCTTCCACCCCAACAGAAGCCCCGAGAGGGGCTTCTGTCATTCATGCCCCCCGTAAGCACGAACGCCTCCCGAAGGAGGCGTTCGTGCTTACGTTCAACGGGCGCACTCAGCGCAACAGGGTCACATGGCCGGCCCACTCACGACCGTCCTGCATGTGGAAGATGAAGAAGTAGGTGCCTTCGCTCACGTCCGACGGGCGCCACGTGTTGCGGTAGTTCATGCTCTCGTACACCAGGTTGCCCCAGCGATTGTATACCTGCAGATGGTTGTTGGGGAAGTACTGCGCATTGCCGAACTCCAAGGCATCGTTGCTGCCATCGCTGTTGGGGCTGAAGACGTTGGGGATGATCACGTCGGTGGGCACCACATCGTAGTTGATGGTGGTGGTGTTGGTGCAGCCTTCGGCGGAGGTGATGGTGAGTGTGATCAGGTAGTTCCCCGGTTCGGTGAAGGTGATCTCCGGGTTCTGTTCCGTGCTGGAGGGGATGCCGGGTCCGAAGTCCCAGAGCCACCCCGTGATGATGCTACCGTTGGGCTCCGACGCGTCCGTGAACTGTGCCGTGACGCCGATCGGTTGGGGAGAGCCGGGACTGACGCCGATCGCGGCCACCGGCCCACTGGTGGAGATGATGACCTCGTCGCTGTAGGTGCAGCCGAAGTTGTCCGTTACGCTGAAGATGTAGACCTCAGAGCCCGGTGCCGTCGGGGTCACCGAGGCGAGGACGGGGCTGTTGGGGTCCTGCACCAGACCGTTACCGCTCCAGGAGGCGGAGTCGAGGGTGGAGGTGCCCAGCACCGGCGTATAGCTGGTGAGGTCGGGGTAGAGCGCGGGGTCGAAGCTCAGGCCCCAGTCGCACACGAAGCCATTATCGCTGGCCCAGAGGTCGGTGATGTTGAGCGTCCAGGTCCCGTTCAATGCGCAACCCTGCAAGGAGCTCATGGGGAACAGGCTTTCATAGGTGCCCGCGGGCAGGGTGCCTCCATTGCCGTTATCGGCCCAGGTGCCATTGGTGGCCTCGGGGCTCCAGCAGTAGGTCCAGCATTCGCCTTGCGCATTGGGCTGGGTATCTTCATCCACGGGAACGCCCAGGAAGGTGCCACCACCGTCCTGCTGGTGCACGATCACCGATTGGCCGGATGGGCAGACCAGCTGCACCACGATGTCACCGATGAAGGAATGCTCCATACTGATGCAGAAGGATTCCAACTGATCGATGTTGGTCAGGATGGCACCAGGTTCGAAGATGTTGAAGTCCAGTTCGGTGGTGAACGTCTCGCCCACGTTGTCCGG
>DASWWQ010000086.1:0-7085 GCA_036405935.1 Flavobacteriales bacterium | reverse complement strand
CGGCTCCATCGAGGTCTTCACCACACGTCCCGACACCCTCTTCGGGGTCACCTTCGTTACGCTCGCCCCCGAACACGAACTGGTGGAGGTGATCACGCCCCAGGAACGCAAGGCCGAGGTGATGGCCTATGTGGAGACCGCCAAGAACCGCAGTGAGCGCGATCGCCAGGCCGATGTGAAACGTGTGAGCGGGGTCTTCACCGGCGCGTACTGCATCCATCCGTTCACCGGAGAGCAAGTGCCGATCTGGGTGGGCGACTACGTGCTCGGTGGCTACGGTACCGGCGCGGTGATGGCCGTGCCCGGCGGGGATCAGCGCGACTGGAACTTCGCTACGCACTTCGGCCTGCCCATCCTCGCGGTGACCGAAGGTGCCGACATCAGCAAGGAGGCCGACGAGCGCAAGGATGCCATCATCAGTAGCGAAGGTTTCCTCAAGGGCTTGAGCGTTCCCGATGCGATCAAGCGCGCCATCGATGAACTGGTGAAGCTCGGTGCCGGTGAGCGCCGCATCAACTACCGCTTGCGCGATGCCGCTTTCGGGCGCCAACGCTACTGGGGCGAGCCGATCCCGATCTACTACAAGGACGGCGTGCCCTATGGGCTGCCCGAAAGCGAACTGCCCTTGGTGCTGCCCGAGGTGGACAAGTTCCTGCCCACCGAGGATGGGGAACCACCGCTGGCCCGCGCTGCCAACTGGAACTATCAAGGGCACCCGTTGGAGACCACCACCATGCCCGGTTGGGCCGGCAGCAGCTGGTACTTCCTGCGCTACATGGATCCCGCGAACAAGGGCCGTTTCGCCTCACCCGAAGCGATCGCCTACTGGCAACAGGTGGATCTGTACGTGGGCGGCAGCGAACACGCTACGGGCCACCTGCTCTACTTCCGCTTCTGGACCAAGTTCCTCTTCGATCGTGGTTTCATTCCGTTCGATGAGCCGGCCAAGAAGCTGGTGAACCAGGGGATGATACAGGGGGTGTCGGCAATAGCGGGGATTTTCAAGGTGCGTGTACTTCCTGGGCAGGACCATCTCTCCGCGACAACAGGATATCAGTTAGTAAATCGATTCGAGCGTGAGCAAGTCGAAGTGCTTTCAAGTTTGAACTGGCACAAGAACGAGGACCAAGCAACGTTTCATGGCGTTGCCGTGCAGCGTACGCAAACTCGTTCTATTACTGTTCCGGTGGACTATGTTGACGGAAACACAGTGCAACTTGACCGGCTCAAGGAACTGGCCGAAGTGGATGGGCGATTTTCCTTCTTAAAGGAACAGGACTACTTGAACATAGCTCGAATTGTTGGCAGTGCAGAAAATCACATTACGGTTCGACGTGAAATCGACAAAATGTCGAAGTCGAAGTATAACGTGATTAATCCTGACAGGATAATTGAAGAATACGGTGCCGATACGCTGCGCCTGTATGAGATGTTCCTCGGCCCGTTGGAGCAGAGCAAGCCGTGGGATACCAACGGCATCGAAGGCACCTTCCGCTTCCTGAAGAAATTCTGGAACCTGTTCATTGCCGACGACACTTTCCGCGTTTCCGACGAAACCCCCACCAAGCCCGAGCTGAAGGTGCTGCACGCCACCCTGAAGAAGGTGACGGAGGATATCGAGAAGATGAGCTTCAACACCAGCGTGGCGCAGTTCATGATCGCCGCCAACGAGCTCGGTGCGTTGAAGTGCAATAAACGCGCGGTACTGGAGCCGCTGGTGATCGCCTTGGCACCTTTCGCCCCGCACATCGCGGAGGAACTGTGGTCAAAACTGGGCCATACTGACAGTGTGACCGTGGCGCCTTGGCCCCAGTGGCAGGCCGAACACCTGGTCGAGGACAGCTTCAGCTACCCCATCAGCTTCAACGGGAAGACCCGCCTGCAACTGGAATTCCCCATCGGGCTGGACGCCAAGAGCGTGGAGGCGGCGGTACTGGCCAACCCGGAGGTGCAACAGCGCTTGGAAGGCAAGGCCCCGAAGAAGGTGATCGTGGTGCCGAAGCGCATCGTCAATATCGTGGTATGAGCGCACTATTGGCTCTTGGCCGCTGGCTTTTGGCTGGTCCGTGCGTTCCGGCACGTCGTAGCCAGCATTCGGGAAGGGCGACATCCCTTTCGTTTGGCGATAAGAGGCCAGCAGCCAATGGCCGGAAGCCAGCAGCGCATTGGCATCCCCTTTGCTTCGCGCAGGCCATGGCACGATCTACCGCAATGGTGATGTTGGGTCTGGGGCTTCTCACCATGGGATTCTCCCAAAGCCCCAAACCTCCTGCGCCCAAGGCCGGCAAGACCTACCCTTTGCGAAAGCTCGAGCATTCCGCGTTCCAGGCCGGGGAAAAACTGAAATACGTGCTGCATTACGGTTTCGTGAACGCCGGAGAAGCCGAACTCGAATTGAAGGAGAGCGCTACCGACATCCAAGGCCGCAAGATCCTGCATGCGGTGGGGATAGGTCGCAGTGTAGGGGCCTTCAAGACCTTCTACAAGGTGGACGACCGTTATGAATCGTACTTCGACAAGGACGGTGTGTTCCCTTGGCTCTTCGCGCGCCGGGTGGACGAGGGCGGTTACACCTTCAGCCAGGATTACCTCTACAACCAGCACCGTAGGCAGGTGACCACCCAGAAGCAGGTGACGCATGATGTGCCCGCCCATGTGCAGGACATGATCAGCGCCTTCTACTTCGCCCGCACCATCGACTTCAGCAAGGCGAAAGAGGGTGATGAGTTCACCATCGACTGTTTCATGGACGACGAGTACTGGCCGTTGCGGATGAAGTACATCGGTAAGGAGACCATCAAGCTGCGCAACGGGAAATACCGCACCATGAAGTTCCAGCCCATCGTACAGGAAGGCCGGGTGTTCAAATCGAACGATGATCTCAACGTGTGGATCACCGACGATGCCAACCACATCCCGGTACTGGTGCAGGCCAAGATCCTCGTAGGGTCCATCAAGATGGAGCTGTCGGACTACTCGGGTCTGGCCAACCCCATCGCCAGGGAATAGCCGAAGCTGGAGCGTACCGTGCTATTTTGAACCGCCGCTTCCCTGCGGTGATGCGTTCATGTGCGTTGCGTCCACCCGCTTCCTGCCGTTGTTGCTCCTGCTCCGGTGCCCGGAACTGTGGGCACAGACCCCGATCCACAGGCGATTCACCACGGAGGAAGGCCTGCCCAGCAATACGGTGTATGCCGCGGTACAGGATGATCAAGGCTATATCTGGTTCGCAACGGATGCCGGCGTCAGCCGATTCGACGGCAAGACCTTCGTGAACTACGGGACCGAGGATGGGTTGCCGGACTCCGACATCATCAACCTGTACCAGGATTCGAAGCGGCGTATCTGGTTCCTCGGCTTCAACGGGCGCTTGGGCTTCCATCTCGACGGGAAGTTCCACAACATGACGAACAACGCGGACCTCGCACGTTTTCGGTGCCCATCGGGATTCCAGTCCGTGGTGGAGGATGCCGAGGGCATGATGTGGTTCGGAGGCATAAGGCACGATGTCCTGCGCTTGGATCCCGATGGGGACCGCGATCGGTATTGGGAGTTCAGCCCACGTCCGCTTTCGGTGGGGTTGGATGAGGAGGGTCGCATACTGGTCACGCGAGGCCGGTCGATCATGGTACTGCGCAACGAGGAATGGCAGGTCACCGACTCATTGGAACCGCCGTTCCAAAACGTGTTCCTGCGTCCCAGCTCGGGTCCACGGAACGGTATGGTGGCGCTCAGTTCCGGAGGCATCCCGCGCATCGTGGACCATCGCTGGGAGCCTTGGGTGGTCACGGATGAGCTGCGCAACGAGAAGCACCAGGCTTGCTGGTTCGAGGCTCCGGGGACCATCTGGATCCGGCGTTGGCAGCGCGGTGTGGAACGTTGGAAGGTGCGGGATGATGGGGAGGTCACGGCGCAGCGTGTGCTCTTTCCCGACGAGACGATCAACTTCGTCTATACCGATCGGGACCGTAATGTGTGGTTCGCCACGCCGCGCAGCGGCGTGATGCTGTGCCAGCCCGGACAGGAGGAGACCGTGGTGCATCAAGGGCTCACCGGTCCGGTGAAGGGCACGTACCTCTCCTTGGAACGCGATCGTCGCGGAGTGATCTGGGCGGGCACCGCAGCGGGCCAGGTGTACGCGTTGGAGGAGGGAAGGATGTCCGCCGATGTGGGTTGGGAGATCGATCGTGGCATGGGCCGCGTGAAGGGGCTGTTGGAACAGCCCGGGGGCACCATGTTGGCCGCAGCCGACAATGGCGTGTTCCGGTTCGATCCGGCCAAGCGACGTTTCTTCCCCGTACGCTCCGCGGATGCCCGAAAGGGCATGGTCGCGGCCAAGGGGATCGATGTCGACCGTGACGGACATCTTTGGGTCGCCTCCTTCGGCATCCATCGTTCGGTGGATGCCGATCCGGCCAAAGGCATCGCCGTTCAGCCCACGGCGATCGGGATCCAACGCGTGCATCATATCGTTTGTGACCCCACGGGCCGCGTCTGGTACAGCACCATGTCCCGACTCCATGTCCTGGAAGGAGAGGTGGATCGGCACATCCCCGTGCCGGGCTTGAGCGATGACAGCAGCATCTCCGACCTATGCATGGGCCCCGGGGGCACCTTGCTGGTGGCAACATTGGACAAGGGTATCCACATGCTGAAGGATGGCGTGGCCATCGCTCGGATCCACCGGGGCTCGGGTCTCGTCAGCGATCGGGTGGAACATATGCGATGCTTGGGCGACACCGTGCTCGCCTGCACCTCGAAAGGACTTCAGGTCTTCGTCCTCGAACACGGAAAGATGGTCTCTTCCTGGTCGCTCGGAGCTTCGTCCGTGCTGGCCACCGATCAGGTGAACGATGCGTTGCTGGTGGGTCAACGTCTTTTCGCGGCCACTGCCCTCGGACATTGCGAGGCACCTTTCCCGCCACCTCCCGCGGCTCCGTTCATTCCCGAACTCCACCTCACCTCCATCTCGGTGAACGGCCAGCGCGTGGTCCATGAGGGGGATCTGGAAGTGAACACCGGTGATCGTGTGGGTGTGGTGGTGCATCCGATCGACTACTCTTCACAGCGCCAGCTGGATTACCAATATTCCCTTGACCGCTCCGGGAGCTGGGCGCCTGCCGAGAGCGGGAACATGGAATTCGCCGGCATGGGAAAAGGGGATCACCGCTTGCAGATGCGTGTTCGCCGCCCCGATGGCGGATGGTCCGCTCCCGTGGAGCTCGCCATTCGCGTGATCCCGCCGTGGTGGGACCATGTGGCCTTCAAGGTGCTGGGCCTGCTGCTGCTTTCAGCCGCCACGGGTCTGCTGGTGCGCAACAGCATCACCCGGAGCTATCGCCGGGCCTTGGACCGCGAACGCCAACGTACGGCGCTCAACGAGGAACGCCGGCGGATCTCCGCCGATGTGCACGATGATCTGGGTGCCGAACTGAGCAACGTGCTGATGCATGTGCGCAACGCCGCCCGCACCACCAGCGACCCCGTGGCCAAAAGTTCCATGGAGAAGGTGGCCGGGGGGGTGGCGGTCACCATCGGTCGGATCGATGAGATCATCTGGTCGTTGGATCCCCAGCGGGACAACCTCCGCGCCACCGTGCACTTCATCGAGCAACAGGCCAGTGATCACCTCGCCACCCACGGGATCAACTTCCGCACGGCCGTTTCCATCAGCGAGGATGAACTGCACCTTTCGGCCAACCGCCGGCGCGAGCTCTGGCTGATCGTGCGCGAAGCCCTCCGCAACGTGGTGAAGCATGCCAAGGCCTCCACGGTCACCATCACCTGGACAGGCGACGCGAGGGGGTCCACGTTGACCATCGAGGACGATGGTGATGGCTTCCCCGAGGAGCCCGTGGGAACAGGTCGCAGCGGACTGAAGAACATGCAGGAGCGGGCCCGGAAGATCGGAGCCACCTTCCATGCCGGGCCCGGTGCCAACGGGGGCACCAAGGTGGAAGTGGTGCTTCCACCGATGACATCACCCCAACGGATGACCGTCCGCACGCGTTGAAATGCCAAACTTTCGGCATGGATCCGGAGAAGAGTTCTGAACGCAAGGTGCAAGTGGTGCTGGTGGAGGACCATGACGAGTTCCGCGCCAGCCTGGAGTACTATCTGAACGCCAGCGGCCATATCGAGTGCCGTTCCTACGCCCGCTGCGATGAGGCTGTCGAGGGCATCGCCCGGAATGTGCCCGATGCGGTGATCATGGACATCCACCTGCCGGACGAGGACGGGATCCAATGCACCCGCATCATCAAGGAGCGCTGGCCGCAGGTGCAGGTGATGATCTGCACGGTGCACGAGGATGATGAGAAGATCTTCAATGCCCTGCGTGCGGGGGCAACGGGTTACTTGCTCAAACGCTCCAGCGTGGAGGACCTGATCGAGGCCTTGGACCAGATGCTCGATGGCGGTTCGCCCATGAGCCCCGCCATCGCACGTCGTGTGGTGGGCAGTTTCCGGCCCGCACCCTTGGTGGAGCAGGGTGCAGCGGCCTTGACCCCCCGCGAGCAGGAGGTGCTGGACCTGCTGGCCACCGGCCGGAGGGTGAAGGAGATCGCCACCCAGCTCTTCGTCAGCCCCAACACCGTCCGCACGCACATCCGCCATATCTACGAGAAGCTCCAGGTACAAGGGCGGGTGGAGGCCGTGAACAAGCTGAGGCGCTGAGGTTCTTCCGTCGGCTTTCCCCGCATCAAGGGAACATTGTGGATAGGTTCGGCGTTGGAACGCGCGGGGCTTATCCCAAGGAGCCTTTTCTTGCGCACATGGGGGGGAACAACAAGAGCAAGTGGCTCGGCGTGGGTGCCGTGACGTTGACAGCCATCGCGGCGGCCTATGTCTATGTGGGTGTGGATCTGGCACCTCATGTGGAATACACCCCGGAGATGACCGAGGTCCCCGCCATCGATACCGTTCCCGCTCCGCCCAGCGCCTACGGTATTCCCCTCGATGGCTTCGTGCTCGAACAGGGGCTGGTGCCTTCCGGAGCCAGCTTCGGTGGCCTCTTGGGGCCGCATGGGATCAGCGCCCTCACGCTGGACAGCCTCGTGAAGCTGGCCGCGCCCGTCTTCGATGTC
>DASWWQ010000085.1:0-48215 GCA_036405935.1 Flavobacteriales bacterium | reverse complement strand
TGCTCTTCACCTTCCATCCGCATCCCCGCATGGTGCTTCAGCCGCAGGACAACGACCTGAAGCTGCTGAACACCCGCAAGGAGAAGGAGGAGCTGCTGGAGCAGGCGGGGCTGGACCATCTGCTCGTGATGCCCTTCTCGCGGACCTTCAGCCGGATGCATGCACCCGAGTACATCCGCGAGGTGCTCGTGGATGCGATCCGGGTGCGGTCGGTGGTGGTGGGTTACGACCATCGGTTCGGCCGGAACCGTGAGGGTGACCTCAAGTTGCTCCAGAACGCCGGCGGGGCCTTCGGCTTCAGCGTGGAAGAGATCCCCGCCCGGGAAGTGGACCATGTGAAGGTGAGCAGCACGAAGGTCCGTGAGGCCCTGTTCGCCGGTCGGGTGGACCTGGCCAACGACCTCCTGGGTTATCCCTATCCGATGACCGGCGTGGTGGTGAAGGGCGATCAGCTGGGACGGAAACTGGGTTACCCCACGGCCAATATCGCGCTCGGTGATCCGGACAAGCTGGTGCCCGGCAACGGCATCTATGTGGTGTCCGTCGAGTTGAAGGAAGGCCGGTCCATCGGCATGATGAGCATCGGTGTGCGGCCCACGGTGGCCCATGCCAGCGGCGAACGGACCATCGAAGTGCATGTATTGGGACTGGACCGGGAGATCTACGGCGAACCGATCACCGTCCGCCTGCGTCATCGTTTGCGCAACGAGATACGTTTCCCCGATCTGGATGCGTTGATCGCTGCGATGGACCAGGACAAGAAGGACACCTTGGAATGGTCGCGCGCACATCCTCTCCCATGAACCGCATCCTGCTCTTCCTGTTCGCCCTGATCGGTGGTGCTTCGGCGGGCCGCGCGCAATTGCTCTCGCAGATCGAGCTCGATACGGTGAAGGTGTACCACAGCCTGGCCGCCGCGCTGAAGGAACCGGACAAGGTCCATCGCCTGGAGTTGAGCAAGGAGAAGCTGAAGGTGGTGCCGGAGGAGATCCGTAAGCTGAAGAACCTGAATGCGCTGGACCTGGGGAGGAACAAGCTCAGTGAGCTCCCCGCGTGGATGCGCGAACTGCAGTACATGCAGGAGTTCAGCGCAGGCAACAACAGGTTCACCGAGGTGCCCGGCACGATCTGCAACTGGAAGCACCTCAAGCGGCTGGACCTGCATCAGAACCGCCTCACGGGGATCCCCGCGTGCATGGGCGAAATGAAGGAACTGGTGTCGTTGGACCTCTGGAGCAACGACCTGGAGGATTTTCCGGATGAGCTCAACGGCATGAAGGCCTTGCGCTTCATGGACGTGCGGGCCATCCAGTTCAGCCAAGCGGAGATCGATCGGATCACCGCTTTGTTGCCGCACGTGAAGATCTTCTTCTCCCAACCCTGCAACTGCGGCAACTGAGCCGGGTTTCCTTTGTGCCATGCCCTGGCCGAAGGAAGTGTTGATCCCGTTGGAAGCGGTGTCCGTGGTGTTGAACCTCGGCTTCACGCTGGCGATCGCCTATGAGAAGCGCATCGGCTGGCTGTTGGGTTTCGTGGCGGCCATCATCGGCACGGGCCTCTACGCCCTGTCGCGGACCTGGGCGCTGAGCGCGCTCAACGGCTATTACATCGTGATGGCGGCGTACGGCTGGTGGTCGTGGCGCAACGCCGGTGAGGACCGTCCCGTCCGGCGTGCACCGCTGCGGCTCATCGCGTGGCTGTTGCCGGCCTGTGCGGCCTGCACGGCATTGCTCACGTGGACCCTGTCGAACGTGCTCAACGGCACGTGGCCGCAGGTGGATGCCTTCATCACCGTGTTCAGTTTCGCGGCCACGTGGATGATGGCCCGCAAGTACATCGATACCTGGGTCTGGTTCTTCGTGGCCGATCTGGTGGCCGTCTGGCTCAACTGGCGCATCGGCTATCAGCTCTATGCGGTGCAATACGTGGTCTATCTCGTGCTCAGCGTGCTCGGGTTCATGCGTTGGTACCGAACGATGCGCCCCCAAGTTCCCTTGCGGAAGGGAGCTTGAGGGCGCAGGTGTCGGAGTGGTTCCTAGTGCTTCACGAAGCGGCCGGTGCGGCGGATACCGTCATCCCCGATCAAGGTCAGGGTGTAGGTGGCATCGGCCAGCTGCGACACGTCCACTTGCAGGCGATCGTTCTGCGCGGTACCGAAGGCGATCACCGTGCGGCCGGTCACATCCATCACCTCTCCGCGCTGCATCTTGAACGAGGCGTTGCTGAGGTCGATGTTCAACCGTTCCACCGTGGGATTGGGCCAGATGGATACCGAGGCGCTGGACAGATCATCGGCGATGCCGGAGGCGAGATCCCAGTGGCCCAGGTGGGGCACCGGTGCAAAACCGTTCTGCGTGAAAAGGCCACCCACCACCACGTGCGATCCCGCATGCAGGGCGATGCTCTCCACCGATTGGTTGAAGGCGGCCAGCACTTCCACGCCGTCGGTGGCGGTGAGCCGGCCCAGGCAACTGCCCATGACCATGATCGAGGCACTGTGGAAGGAACCGCCGAACAGCACGTTGTCTCCTTGCGCGGCCAGGGCGTTGATGCGTGTGGCACCGCCCTCCCAGGTCATGAAGGTGCTGGGGATGTCGGCAATGGGATGCGTCCAGGTACCGGCATTGGCGGCGATGCGGGCGAGACCGAAACGCGGAGCGATGTTCTCGAAGATCTCACCACCGGCGTAGAGCGTTCCATTCACATCGAGCAGGGCGTGCACCGGTGCATCCAGGCCGTCCCCGAGCTGGACCCAACCGTTGTCGTACACGGCGACATGCAGGAGCGTGGGGTCGGTGGGTCCCGTGGGCTGGGTGAACGCTCCCGCGCAAACGAGCTTGCCATCGTGCGAGCCGAGTGCATTCACCCGGTCGTTGAATCCACCGCCCACGGGCTGCCAGTAGTTGCCGTTCAGACGGTTCACTCCGTACATCGGTCCGGCGAAACCGCTCGACATGCCTGCTGCGTGCAACACACCGCCGTGTGCATGCAGGGCATACACATAGGAGGTCTTGCCCGGGAAAGCGGTGCTGTAGTTCCAGCTGTCGCCGTCCCAGGTGGCGAGGTCGTTGAAGCCGTTGAAGTTGCCGCCGAGGATGATGTCGCCATCGAACTCGATCGCGCAGGTGATGTCACCGTCCACACCATCACCCAGCGTGGTGAAGGTGCTGCCGTCCCAGATGGCCACCTGTTGCGAGGCCACGGAGCCCGCGTAGTTGAAGTCGCCGGCCACGAGCAGTTGTCCGTTCTGCAGTTCGAGCACCTCGGATACGCGTGCATCGGTGCCTCCTCCGAGAGGTTCCCACAGGATGCTGGGCGGGTATCCCGGTTGGATCCACGCGAGCTCGTCCTCGGTGAATCCATGCTGCACGGCCCAGGCATCCACATCCGCACGATGCATGTCGTGCACGTACGCCAGTTCCATCTCGTCATCGATGCGTTGCGCCAGGTCCGCGTGACCGCTCTCGATCATCAACTGCCCCACGGCGCAGGCCGTTCCATGCGGATCGATGAAAACGGGATTGCGGTAGGGAAGCACGTGGTTCTGCGGGAACACGCCGCGGTCGGCATACCGTTCGAGGTCGTTGAGCAGGTCCATCCGCGCGGCGAGCTGTTCGGCGGAAAGTCCTTCGGCCGTGCGATGCAGAAGGGCTTCGCGCACCAGATGCAGGTGCGCGGCGATCCGCTCGGTGTCGTTGTTGAAATGCACCACCTGCTGCTTGCCCAAGGCGGACGGATCCATGTGGAGCCATTCCTTGTTCACTTCAACGAGGTGCGTGTAGAGCGTGGCGTCGGTGCGCGGAGCCAGTTGTGCCGAGGCAGCGAGCGCCGTGGTGAGCGCAAGGGCGGAGAGGAGTCGTCGTTCCATGATGGAGATCGATTGGTTTCGGGAGGGAGACACCGCCGCAACGTTGGAACGCTGCCTGTGCAGCCGATGAAAGTTACTTTGGGGTCGTGCGCAGGATCGTTGTCACCGGACCCGAGAGCAGCGGGAAGACCACGTTGGCGCTTGCGTTGGCGGCCCATTTCGATGGGCGATACGTGCCGGAGATGGCGCGGACCTACCTGGCCGGGATCGGACGCAGCTATGTGGAAGCGGACCTCCTCGGCATCGCACGGATGCAGTTGCACGAGGAGGAGGCCAGGATTGCCGGTACCACCTCTGCGCCCATCCTGGTCTGCGACACGGACCTGATCACGATCCGGATCTGGGGAGAGGAGAAGTACGGGCGCAGCGACCCGTGGATCATCAGGAACACCGAGCAACGGCCTTACGACCTCTGGCTGCTGTGCGCTCCGGACATGCCTTGGGAGTACGACCCCCTGCGTGAGAATCCGCACGATCGCGACCGGTTGTTCGAGGTGTACGAACGCACGTTGATCGCCTTGCGCAAACCCTATGTGGTGATGCGTGGGTCACCGGCCACGCGCATGCAGGAGGCCGTGCAGCAGGTGGGTGCGCTGCTCCCGTGATCCCGGCACTATCTTCGGACAACGACCTTCCATCATGTTCCGGATCCTGCTTTTGTTGTCGCTCCTGTTGGGCTCCACGTTGACGTATGCCCAACAGGTGGTCTCCTTCGCGAAGGCGGATGAAGCAGGCCTGCGCACCACCGCATTGGACAGTCTCTATCGCAGCGCTGTGCATACCGATACCCTGCAGGCGGTGTTCCAAGACCAGCAGGCCTTCATCGATGCGTACACACGGATGTTGCAGGACCTTGGTGATCATCTGCAACGGAACGGGTTCGAATGGCCGGGACCCGTGCGTGGCTTCAACCGCATCTACTTCGCTGCCGATGGTTCCGTCGACCATTTCCTCTACAGCATCCGTCCCGGTCAGATCAGCACTGAACAAGAGGCCCGTTTCGAGGAGTTCTTGCGCGGATTCGTTTCCGGATACCATCTGCCGATGAAGGCCGAGGTGCCCTTCGCGCAATGCAGCCCGGTCACCTTCATGCCGAAGGAATGAGGTGTTGAGCGGATCCTCTCTACCTTCGCGCCGTCCGAACGGGGTGCCCCTCAAAAGGCTGAGATCAAACCCGAAGAACCTGGGCAGGTAATGCTGCCAAGGGACCACGCTTCCGCTTCTGCGGAGCACCTCCGTGCCCGGACATCACAAACACACGGAGGACATGTTCAAGCTTTTGGGTTCGTTGGTCATGGTTGCGGCGCTGTCCGGAACGTTGAGCGCGCAGGTACGTCTGTTGGGCACGGTGCAGGACCAGGCCGGGGGATCGCCGCTCGGATTCGCGCAGGTGGCGCTGGTGGAGAAGGACCTGCGCGTGGTTGCGGACGAGGCGGGTGCCTTCCGGATCAGCGGGCTGTGGACCGGCGCCTATGCGGTGCGCATCTCCTTCGTGGGCTACACCACGCTGGATACCACGGTGCAGTTGCTGCAGGGCGACAATACCATCACCTTCCGGCTGCGGCCTTCGACCCAAGTGCTCGGTGATGCCACGGTGAGCGCGCTGCGCGCCGGTGATCGTGCGCCGTTCGCCCGAACGGTGGTGACCAAGGAGGAACTCCAGCGCATCAACACGGGCGTGGACCTGCCGTACCTGTTGGACCTTCAACCCAGCGTGGTGGTGACCAGCGACGGTGGAACGGGCATCGGCTACACAGCCATGCGGATCCGTGGCAGTGATGCCACCCGCACCAACATCACCTTGAACGGTGTGCCCTTCAACGACCAGGAAAGCCAGGGCGCGTTCCTGGTGAACCTGCCCGACCTGGCCACGAGCGCCGAGGACATCGAGGTGCAACGCGGTGTGGGCACCAGCACCAACGGTCCGGCCGCCTTCGGGGCCAGCGTGAACCTGCGCACCACGGCGGTCCGCAAGGAAGCGTGGGGCCTCGTTGCTGTTTCCGGTGGTTCGTACAACACCCAGCGCTATTCGGTCAGTGCGGGTACCGGACTGCTCGGCGCATCGGACGCCTCGAAGTTCAGCTTCGACATGCGCCTTTCCTCCATCGCGACGGATGGATACATCGATCGTGCCACCGCGGACCTGAAGAGCTACTTCCTGCAGGCCGCCTGGATCGGCAAGGACCGTTCGCTGCGTTTCATCACCTTCCGGGGCAAGGAGATCACCTATCAGGCCTGGGACGGTGTGCCGCGGGAAGTGATCGACACCAACCGCACCTACAACGGCTACACCTATGCCAACGAAGTGGACCACTACGACCAGACGCACTACCAACTGCTGTTCGAGCAACGCATCGGTACGAAGGCCGCATTGAACCTCACGCTCTTCCGCATGCTGGGCGAGGGCTACTACGAGCAGTATCGTGCCGACGATGAGCTCTCCACCTACGGCATCGACCCCGCGGTGATCGACGGTGATACGATCACCACCACCGCCATCATCCGGAGGCGCTGGCTGGACAATGCGCTCACCGGCGCCAACCTGAGCGCGGACATCCGGCTCGGACCGCATCGTCTCGTATTGGGTGGCAGCTACAGCCACAACGATGGCGCGCACTTCGGTGAGGTGATCTGGGCACGCTACGCGGGGAACGGGGAGATACGGGACCGCTACTACGACAACGATGCGCAGAAGAACGATGCCAACGCCTTCGCTAAGCTGACCTATGCCGCGAACGCGACGGTGGACGTCTACGGCGACATGCAGGTGCGACGGGTGGACTACAGCTTCCTGGGCTTCAACGATGCGCTGGACAACATCACGCAGCAAGTGGACTACACCTTCCTGAATCCGAAGGCCGGTGCGCTCTGGCGTTTGCATGAAGGCGGCAAGCTCTACGCCTCGTTCGCCGTGGCCAATCGGGAACCCAATCGCAACGATCTCGAGGAGACCACGCCGACGAGCCGCCCGCGCAGCGAACGTTTGTTCGACTACGAACTCGGTTACGAGCGTCGCAGCGGCCGCATCAGCGCAGGTGTCAACGCCTACTACATGGACTACACGGACCAGCTCGTGCTCACCGGTGAGCTGAACGATGTGGGTGCGGCACTGCGCACGAACGTCGCCGATAGCTACCGAGCCGGCGTGGAACTGATGTTCGCCGTACAGCCGGTGAAGCGCCTCACTTGGCGCGCCAATGCCACGCTGAGCCGCAACAGGGTGCAGCGGTTCGAGGAATACGTGGACGACTGGGACAACGGGGGGCAGGTGCTCAACACCTACACCGAAAGCGACCTCGCCTTCTCGCCCGCGCTGATCGCCGGCAGTGAGCTGGGCTATCGCTTCTGGGACCACGCGTCGAAGGGCCGTGCCGACATCACCTTCATCACCAAGTACGTGGGTGAACAGTACCTCGACAACAGTGCGAGTGCGGACCGCATGCTCGACGCTTACATGGTCAACGACCTTCGCCTGAACGTATCGTTGGTCGCCCTGAAGGGCACGAAGAGCATCGACCTGAACCTGACCGTGCGCAATCTGTTCAATGCCTTGTACGAGAGCAACGGCTGGGTCTACAGCTATGTGGCGGACGGGCGCCGGCAGGAGCTGGTGGGCCTGTTCCCCCAAGCGCCCTTGAACGTGCTCGGTGGGGTGAGCGTGCGCTTCTGAACTAACGAAGGTTATAGCCGGGCGCGGAAGCGCGGTGATAGCTTTGGTGAAACCCCTGCACCGCCATGCGCCGTTCGCTCTCCCTTTCCATGCTCCTTGCCGGCGGCCTGCTACAGGGCCGGGCCCAATCCTACAATGCCGAGTTCGTGGAATACCTCGGATTGCGCTACGTATGTGAAGGCGAAGTGGTGCCCGTGGTGCGCATCCTGAACGCCGGCTCGGAAACGATGACGGGCTGCGTGGTGGATACCTGGAAGAACGGGTTGATGGTGAACTCCTTCAACTGGCAACTGGCCGTTGCGGCCGCTCCCGGTCAATCGCGCACACCGGCGCTCCCCGTCATTCAAGTGGAGGACGGGGATGAACTTGAGTTCCACATCATCAGTGTGAACGGGGTGGCGGATGAGGTGGCGGAAGGCAACAACCTACCGGTGTCCATCAACACCACGCCTTCCTTGGCGCAAAGCCCGACGGTACGGGTGGAGGTGTTGACCGACGGAAGCCCGGAGGAAACCTCCTGGGTGATCCGCGGGGCGAACTATCAGGTGGTGGCCAGCGGCGGGCCCTATACCGAAGCGAATACGACCAACGAGGCATGGACCACCCTGGATCCCGATGCCTGCTATGTGTTCGAGGTGAACGATACGGGCGGCGATGGATTCTCGAACGGACATGCGCGACTGTACAGCCTGGGCAACGAAGTGATCGGTGTCGGCACGGGTGTGCCCTTCTTCCGGGTGAACGCCGGGGTGGTCACCGGCAACACGGTATCGGTAGCCGAACAACCTGCCGGCCTCACGGCCTCGCTTTTCCCTTCACCCACCAACGGACCGGTGACGTTGCACCTGCGGAACGCCCAAGGCAGGGTACGGATGGGCGTGTTCGACAACAGTGGCCGTGCCGTGCTGGCGGAACGGACGATCGCACAAAGTGGATCCGCTGTCCTTGACCTGAGCGCCTTGGAGGACGGCCGTTACCACGTGCGCCTCCAGGACACCGAAGGGCGGATGACGGTGGCGCAGGTCGTCATCGCGCACTGAGGCGGAGCCTCATCCGGTGGATATCGATGCATCCTTGGACCGTTGAGGAACATCGCCCCGGTCCACGAAGAACATCTCCACTTCGCCCTTGCCCTTGGCCTGGACCAGACCGCGTGGGGTGAATACGAATGCAAGTGAATGGGAGTTGGTGAACGGCGAATGGGAAATGCCGGCCTCCAGGTTCGCACCATTCGCCGACTTCCATTCGCCATTCACCTTCCCGGCATCCTTCACCAAGTGATGCGTTGCCGCGCTGATGTTCACGCGGCCGGGTTCACCGCTGCTCTCCATGCGGCTGGCGATGTTCACGGCGTCGCCCCAGATGTCGTACTGGAACTTGCGCAGACCCACGATGCCGGCCACCACCGGACCGGTATGGATGCCCACACGCATGCTGAAGGCCGGGGCGCCGATGGCTTCCCGTTCGTGCCGGCGCTGCTGCATGAAGTCCTGCATGTCCAAGGCGGCCAGCACCACATCCACGGCCGATCCCTTGCGGGGTTGGGGCACACCTCCTGCGGCCATGTAGGCATCGCCGATGGTCTTGATCTTCTCCACCCGGTGCTGGGCCATGATCGTGTCGAAGGCCTTGAAGCAGGTATCGATCTCGGTCACGAGCGCGCTGGGCGAGAGCTTCTCCGCGATGCCCGTGAAGCCCTTGAAGTCGGTGAAGAGGATGGTGACCTCCTCGAAATGCCGGGCCTCGGCGGATCCCTTGTCCTTGAGTTCGGCGGCCACTTCCACCGGGAGGATGTTGTGGAGCAGGTCGTCGCTGCGGTCCTTCTCCCGCTGGATGGCGGCGCGTGATCGCCGGATGGAGCGCAGCCGGTTCCACAGTCCGACCGAGAGCACCAGAACGCCGATCCCCACGAAGAGGAGGATGTTGCGCTGCTCGCGTTCCCGGGCGATCTGCCCTTGGTACGCCAAACGCTCCTCGTAACGTTGACGAACGTTGGTGAGGCTGTCGGCGAGCATCCGTTCCTGGAAGGCGCGGGTCACTTCCAGCCGCGTCACTTCCTTGCCGTTGTTCAGGTGGATCAAGGAGTCGTTCACCGCAATGAAGGCCTTCTGTGCGGCGTGCGCGCGCCGGTGGTCGCCCAGGCTTTCGTAGGCGTGGTCCAGGCATTGCAGGCACTCCTTGCGCTGCAACAGCAGTCCGTTCTCCTCGGCGATGCGGTTGCCCGCCTCGCATTCACGAACGGCCTCCGCGTAGCGGTGCCGATCGAGCAGGAGGTTCCCTCGGTTCACATGCGTGCGCGCCAACTGACGCATGCTGCCCACGGCGGATAGCAGGGTGGTGGCGCTGTCGAGGTAGGCGAAGGCCTGGCGTGTATCGCCGAGCAGTCCCAGGGTACGGCCCATGTTGTTGAAGGCGATACCGAGCTCCAGCTTACGCCCCAGCTGCTTGTAAAGCTTTGCCCCCTCCTGGAACTCGTGCAACGCGGTATCCAGTGCACCGAGCTGCATGTGCGTGTTGCCGAGGTTCACGAAGGCCTGTGCACGGCCCTTGTCGCTGTCGATCTCCTCGGAGATCCTGCTTCCGAGGCGGTAGTTCTCCAAGGCCTTGTCCAACTGCCCCAGTTCGGTGTGCAGATTGCCGATGTTGTTGTAGCTGCCCGCCAGTCCTTCCTTGTTGCCCAGTTCGCGATCGATGCGGATGCTCTTCTGCAGTTCCCCGAGGGCCAGCGGAAGGTCGCCCAGGCTGCGGTAGATGTTGCTGCGATTGCTGTAGGTGTTCGATTCGCGTTTTCGGTCCTGCAGTTCCAGGGCGATCGCAAGGCACCGTTGCAGATGTCCCAGGGCTTCATCGTAGCGGCTCTGGATACTGGCTCCCACGGCCATGGTGGTATGGGCCTCGTACTCGGCTCTGCGGTCGTGCACGCGTTGGGCGAAGGTCAACTGCCGTTGCGCCAAGGCGATGCCGCTGTCGGGCTGTTCGAAGACCGTCTTCCAGGCCAAGGTCTGGATGGCCTTCAGGCGGGAACTGTCCGGGAGCTGTCCGTTGTTCCAGGCCGTCCACAGGGAATCGGCACCGGCGAGGACACGGCACGGCGCAAGGAGGAGGAGAAGGAGGACAAGGCGCGCCATCGCGTCGGTGCCGGGTGAAGATAGCGGCGTGCCCGATGCGCGATGATCAACGACGCAGCCACCCACCGAGCACCTGGTGCAGGGCCGGTACCAGAACGAAGACCAGCAGCGGCACCAGCACGGCCGTCATCACCAGCGTGCGCAACGGCAGAGGGAGCAGGATGAGGTATTCGCCGAACACGGCCACGAGCAGCGTGAGCGCCGGATAGATGGCGATCCAGATCACGAGGGCGGTCTTCCATTTTGGCGGCATGCGTGGAGGAGGGACGTTTTCCATGAAAGGCGCAAAGGTGCGGTCAATGTTCATGTCCGGCGCTGGCGGTTCGCATGCTGCGCAACTGGAACACGCCCGTGATGGCGACGGATACATCGGAGGGCAATGCGGCCGTTGGAGAGATGGCGGTGAAGCCCTGCTCGGCCGGGCCCGTGGCCACGGACACTTCCTTGAAGCGCCTTCCCCCGTTCCCGATGGATCCGGCATCCACATAGACGAACGCTTCGCTGCCCGAACGGGCCAACGCGGCATCGGGAACGGCGAGCATGGTGGCCGAGGTGGTGGGGATGCTCGCACTCACCGCCATGCCCTCCACCAGCCTTTCACTGCCCTGCTCCACATGGGCATGCACCGGTATGGTTCGGCCATCAACGTCGAACGTGCGGCCGATGCTGAACACTTCGCCCTTGAAGCGTTGACCCGGCAGGTTGATCACGTTGAATTCGAACGCCACGCCCTCCTTCAGGGCTGCGAGGTCGCGTTCGTAGGCGTTCAGGTGGACATGGAAGTGGTGAAGGTCGATCACTTCCATCAGCACCGTGGTGGGTTCCACGCGTTCGTCCAGATGGATGGAGATGCCGTTCACACGGCCGTCCACGGGGCTTCGGAGCACGAAGTGCGACTGCTGTGTGCCGGTTTTGAGCGCGTCCATGTCCACACCGAGCAGGCGCAGTTGGTCGGCCAGTGAGCGCATGCGGGCATCGGTGGTGGTGGCCTGCGCCTCGGCCTGTTGCAGGGTGCGGCCTGCAGTGGCATTGCCTTCCACCAGGGTGCGTTGGCGATGCAGCTCGTTCGCTGCCAATGCGTATTCGGCCTTCGCTGTCAGGTATTCCTCCTGCATGCGGAAGAAGGCGATGTCGCTCAGCGCGATCAGGGGCTGGCCTTTGCGCACGTGGGCTCCTTCGTCCACGAGCACATCCACCACCTTGGCACCGATCGGACTGGTGACGCGTGCCTTGCTCACGGGCGATGAAAGCACACGGCCGGTCAGGCGCAGGTTGCCCTCCATGATGCGCTCCATGGGCTGAGCGGTGCGGATGTCAAGTGCAGCCACCTGGTCGGCGCTCAGGCTGATGGTGGTCTCTTCATGGTCATGGTCGCCATGGTCCGCAGGAGTGGTCGGTGCGGGTTCGGGGGCGGTGGTCGTGTTGCTCCCGCAGGAGAGGAGGAGGAAGGGTACGAGGAAGTAAGCGAGGTACGATGGGCTTTTCATGTCGATGGTCATTGGCCTGCGGTGAGGCGTTGGACAAGGAGTACGTGGACGTTGTGCGCATGGATGAGGTCCAGGTGGCTGCGTTGGATGGCGAGCGCCTGTTGGAGGTTGAGCACATGCTCGGCGTGGGCGATGGCGCCGGCCTCGTAGGCCGTGCGGGAGGTGTTCAGGATACGCTCGGCATTGGGCAGGGCCTCCTCGCTGTACCAGCGTAAGGTGGCCTTGTCGCTGGCGATGCGTTGCAGTGCGGTGGTGACTTCGGTTTGCCAACGTCTTCGCCCTTCGGCCAGGGCGGATCGTGTGGCGGTCTCGTGCAACGCTGCGGCCTTGTTGCGTGCTGCTTGCGGGCGTGCCCACAGGGGCAACGAAACACCGAGCTGGAATCCTTGGAATCGATCGCTACCGGTGGCGGGGCGCGTGTTCCGTGCATCCACCGCGGTGCCGATCAAGGTCTGGTTGAAGTAACCCACCGTGAGGTCCGGATAGAAGGCGTTGCGCTCCACGCGGTGCTGTTGTTCGGCCGCTTGCACCCGTTGCTGCAGCAGCAGCAGTTCGGGTCCTTGCTTCACAGCCGTATCCGGCAAGGCATCGGTGAGCGGCAGCAGCGGTTCCGGTTCCACATCGGCAGCGGTGGCCAGCCCCAGCAAGGCTCCGAAGGCCGCACGTTCCGCCGCCATGCGATCGCGGTGCCGGCGCAGTTCGTCCTGCGAGCGTCCGGCGCGCACATCGGCCGTGGTGCGCTCCAAGGGGGAGATATCGCCGGTGCCGGCGCGGAGCGCATTCGTTCGCGCGAGTTCCTGCCAGGTGCTGTCCTCCTTCATCAGCAGTTGTTCGGTGGCCCGGAGGTATTGCATGCGTTGCCAGGCCTCCTGCACCCGCCACGTCAGGTCGCGTTCAACAAGGTGGCGCTGGGCCTGCGCCACATTGGCCTCAGCCCGTGCCGCGCTGCTGCGTGCAGCGATCAAGGTGGGAAAGGGAATGGTCTGGGTGGCGGTGAAGTTGTTATCCTCTTTCACGTAGGCGTTGTATTGGCCTTGCATGTAGAGCACTTCGGTCTTCGGCAGCTCGCTTGCTGCGCCGCGCAGGGCTTCCATGCGTTCGGCTTCGGCACGCGCCAAGAGCACGGACGGGGATTGCTCGTTGGCGGTGCGCAGAGCGTTCTCCAAGGAGTAACGCGGTACTTGGGCATGTACGGTCGATCCCAGCACGAGGCAGGATAACACGGTCAGCACCGTGGGTGGGCCTGGCCTCGACTTGCGTTCGCGGCCATGGAACAGCACGTACATCACGGGCAGCACCAGCAAAGTGAGCGCTGTGGCGGTGATCAATCCACCGATGACCACCGTGGCCAGCGGACGTTGCACCTCGGCACCGGCACCGTTGCTGAGCGCCATGGGCAGGAAACCGAGGGAGGCCACGGAAGCGGTCATCAGCACCGGTCGCAGGCGCGAGGCGGTTCCTTCACGTACCCGCTCCACTACGCCCATGCCTTCGGCCGCCAGTGCGCGGAAGGTGCCGATCAGTACCATGCCATTGAGCACCGCTACACCGAAGAGCGCGATGAATCCCACTCCCGCTGAGATGCTGAAGGGCATGTCGCGCAACAACAGCGCCGCCACGCCACCGATGGCGCTCAGCGGAACGGCCGTGTAGATCAGCAGGGCATCGGGCAACGAACGGAAGGTGGTCCACAGAAGGAGCAGGATCAGCAGCAGCGCCACCGGCAAGGCGATGGAAAGACGCGCCTTGGCTTCGCGCAGGTTCTGGAACTGACCGCCGAACTGCACGAAGTATCCGGCGGGCAGATGGATGCGTTCCTCAACGCGTTGCTGCATTTCTTGTACGAGACTTTCCACATCGCGGCCATGGGCGTTCACCCCGACGTAGATGCGGCGTTGGGCGCTCTCGTGCGTGATCTGTGCGGGCGTGGCCACGAAAGCGACATCCGCTACCTGGTCCAGTGGAACGTGCTGTCCTTGGCGTGTGCGAACGAAGAGCCTTTGCACATCGGCGATGGTGTTGCGGTGCGCACTGTCGGCACGCACCACCACATCGAAGCGTCGTTCACCCTCGTACACCGAACCGGCCGGTTCACCGGCGAAAGCGGCACGTACGGTACGGTTCAGTTCATCCACATCGCAGCCCAGCGCGGCCATGCGTTCGCGATCGTAGGTGATGGTGATCTGCGGTGTGCCTTCCACGCGTTCCATGGAGGGGCTGCCTGCACCTTCCACATCGCGGATGGCTGCCGACACCTGCTGGGCGTAGTGCAGCAATGTGTCGATGTCCGGACCGAAGAGCTTCACGGCGATATCCTGTCGGACGCCGGTCATCAGTTCGTTGGTGCGCATCTGGATCGGCTGGTTGATCTCGAAGAACACGCCGGGTATGCGGTGCAGTGCCTTGTACATCGTATCGGCGAGCTCCCAGTAGCTGCGGCCGGTGGTCCACTCGCTCTTGTCGTGCAACAGGATCAGCACGTCCGTCATCTCGGGGCTCATGATATCCATGGGCACTTCGGCGGTGCCGGTCTTGCTCACCACATCCTTCACCTCGGGGAATTGTTCCACGATGCGTTCCACATTGGTGCTGTTGGCGATGCTGGCAGTGAGCGAAGCCCCCGATGGCAGGATGCTGTGGAAGGCGAAGTCCCCTTCCTCCAACTGCGGAATGAACTCACCACCCATGCGTGTGAACGCGAAGACGGCTGCGGCAAGCAATGTGATACCGAGCCCGAGCACGCTGCGCGTGTGGCGCAGGGCGCGATCCAGCAAGGCCCTGTACGCGCGAGTGAAGCGAGCCATCCAACGATCGCTGAAGGTGACCGTGGCCCCTGTTCTACGTGGAACGAAGAGTGCGCTCATCACCGGCACGTAGGTGAGGCTGAGCACGATGGCACCGATGATGGCATACACCACGGTGAGCGCCATGGGGCGGAACATCTTGCCTTCCACACCGGTGAGCGCGAGGATGGGGATGTACACGATCAGGATGATGAGCTGGCCGAAGGTGGCGGCGCTCATCATGCGTCCGGCGGCGTGTTGCACCTGGTCGTCCATCTCCGCACGGGTCAGCAGCCCTGCTCTTTTCGGGAGGTGGTGCAGATTGAAGAGCACGGCCTCCACGATGATCACGGCACCGTCCACCACCAGGCCGAAGTCGATGGCGCCGAGGCTCATCAGGTTGCCGGTCACGCCGGTGAGCTGCATCAGGATGATGGCGAATAGCATGCTCAGCGGGATCACGCTGGCCACGATGAGGCCCGCACGCAACTGCCCCAGGAAGAGCACCAGCACGAGGATCACGATCAGCGCGCCTTCCATCAGGTTGTTGCGTACGGTGCGCATGGCGCGGTCCACCAGATCGGCACGGTCCAGGAACGGTTCCACCACCACCCCTTCCGGCAGTCCTTTGCGGACCGCGTCCAGTTTCTCCTTCACCGCTTCCACCACGGCACTGGCGTTGCCCCCCTTCAGCATCATCACGATGCCGCCCACCACTTCGCCTTCGCCGTCACGCGTCATGGCGCCATAGCGCGGTGCTGCGCCCAGTCGCACGGTGGCCACATCGCGCACGAGCAACGGAGCACCTTCCGCAGGTGTATCCAGTACGATGGCACCGATATCGTCCAAGCCGGTCGCCAGGCCGACGCCGCGGATGAAGTAGGCGTTGTTCGCATGTTCGATGTATGCGCCGCCGGTGTTCGCATTGTTGCGTTGCAAGGCATCGATCACATCGCCGAGGCCGAGGCCCATGGCATGCAAACGGAAGGGATCCACGGCCACCTCGAACTGTTTCAGTTCACCACCGAAACCGTTGATCTCCGCCACGCCTGGTACGCCCAGCAATTGCTTACCGATCACCCAGTCCTGTAGTTCCCGCAACTGCATGGCATCGTAGCGGTCTCGGTGGGTGCTGTCGGCCCGCACCACATATTGGAACACCTCGCCCAGGCCGGTGCTCATGGGTGCAAGGAAGGGAGCGTCCACGCCGGGTGGCATGCTGGCGGATACCTGCTGGAGGCGCTCGTTGACCAACTGTCGTGCGAGGTAGGTGTCCATGCCGTCGTCGAACACGGCGGTCACCTGGCTGAGACCGAAGCGCGAGATGCTGCGCAGTTCCACCATGCGCGGTAGGCTGGCCAGCGCCAGCTCCACGGGGTAGCTCACGAAGCGCTCCACTTCCAAGGTGGCAAGCGTTGGTGCAAGGGTGATCACCTGCACCTGGTTGTTGGTGATGTCGGGCACGGCATCCACGGGGAGATGCCTGAAGGCTGCAAGCCCACCGATGATGAGCGCCAGCACGCCGATGCCCACCACAGCCTTGTGGTGGATGGAATAGCGGATGATCCGTTCGATCATGGAATACGGGAATGGTGCCCAGCGCGGGCACGGAGGAATGGAAGGAGATGCGTTGGCGCTGGAAGGAGCGCCTCATGGCCGCCAAAGGCGGTTGGCACGGCCGTGCACGGTCATGCCCGGGGGCAGGCCGCGCTGCACGTGCGGCTCAACAACGGGGAGGCTGGATCAGGCCATAACGGTGGCCTGCGAGCGTGTCGTCATCACCATGCATGGCGAAGACCTTCACGGGAGCGTGCGACGCACCTTGAAGAAGTGCGGGAACCTGCAGCAGAGCGATGGATCCGCAGTTGTCACCCCAGGTGTGGTGGTGGTGGAAGGGCAGGTGCTCATGGGTCGCATCGCCGTTCTCCTGGTGCTCCTGGTCGGCGTAGTGCAGTTCCAGGAAATCCACGAAGCCCATCTCCGGTGTGCGCGTCCGGTGGTCGAGGAAGTGGCCGATGAGCGTGGGCAGGCGCACGGCATCCGGCATCAGGACCAGGGTATAGGCCAGAACGATGATGATCGCAGGGACCGGCCGGCGCATGCGACAAAGGTAGAGGGAGCGGTCGATACAGCGATGCTGCCCTTCCTTGGATTTCCCTCCGGAGCCCGCTACACCTTTGCACCATGGAATACCGCAAGCTGGGCACTTCGCAACTGGAACTTCCCGTGATCACCTTCGGGGCGTGGGCCGCCGGGGGCTGGATGTGGGGCGGAGCCGACCGCAAGGAGGCCGTGAAAGCCATCCGTGCCGCATACGACGAGGGCGTCACCGCGATCGATACGGCGCCCATCTATGGACAAGGCACGAGCGAGGAGATCGTGGGTGAAGCACTGGACGGTCTACCACGCGATCGCGTGCAGGTGCTCACCAAGTTCGGCATGCGCTGGGACCTGAAAAAGGGTGAATTCGCCATGAAGAGCCTGGACAATGCGGGTCGGCCGATCGAGGTGTACAAGTATGCCGGAAAGGAGAGCGTGGTCTTCGAGTGCGAACAGAGCCTGCGCCGCCTCGGCACCGATCACATCGACCTGTTGCAGTTGCATTGGCCGGATCCCACCACGCCGATCAGCGGAACGATGGAAGCGTTGGAACAGCTCGTCCAACAGGGCAAGGTCCGGTATGCCGGCGTGTGCAACTACAACGTGGAGCAGCTCGATGAAGCGCGGAAGCACGTCGCGCTCATCAGTGACCAGGTGCCGTACAGCATGGTGAAACGCGACATCGAGGAAGCGACCGTGCCCTATGTCATGAAGCACGGGTTGGGCATCCTCGCCTACAGTCCGATGGAACGCGGACTGCTCACCGGGAAGATCCAGCCGGACCATGTCTTCGCGGAAGGCGATCACCGCACCGGACTGAGGACGTACCGCCCGGAGAACATCCGTCGGGTGAACGCGATGCTCGACGAGCTGCGTCCCCTCGCGGCCGACAAGGGCATCACGCTCGGTCAGCTCGTGTTGCGCTGGACCGTGGATCGTCCGGGTATCACCGTGGCGCTGGCCGGTGCGCGCGATGCGCAACAGGCCGTGGAGAATGCGCGGGCGGCCGGGGTCAGGTTCTCGGCCGAGGAGCGCGAGCGCATCGACCAGGCCGTGAAGGCGCTGCAGCTGCCCGCATGAGAGGGGCTGTCGCCCGGCGTTCGCCGTTGGGCGTGCTGCTTTCTTCCAGGGAACCACCTGCCGCGTCATCACCCCCCGAAGGGCATCGGACCTTTGTACCATGTTGGCTGAACTCTTCCGTCCCTTCAAGCTCCGGTCGCTGGAGCTGAGGAACCGCTTCGTGATGGCGCCGATGACGCGCTCGTTCTCTCCCGATGGTGTGCCACGGGACAATGTCGCGGCCTACTACAGGCGCCGCGCGGAGGCCGGTGTGGGGCTCATCCTCAGCGAAGGCACGGTGATCGACCGGCCATCGAGCAGCAATGATCCCGACGTGCCGCGTTTCCACGGTGCCGCCGCCCTGGCGGGATGGAAGCACGTGATCGATGAGGTGCACGCGGCAGGCGGCAGGATGGGCCCGCAGCTTTGGCACATGGGGGTGATGCCGCCCGTGAAGATGCGGAACGACTGGGTGCCATCGGTACCCTTCGAAGGACCGAGCGAGCGGGTGAACGCGGAGAAGAGCAACGGCCGGCCGATGACCGAAAGCGACATCGCCGATACGATCGCGGCCTTCGGTCGCGCGGCGAAGGACGCCAAGGAACTGGGTTTCGATATGGTGGAGCTGCACGGCGCGCATCGCTACCTCATCGATCAGTTCTTCTGGGAGGTAACCAACACGCGCACCGACCGATACGGCGGTGCCACGCTGGCCGAACGCACGCGTTTCGCGGCCGATGTGATCCGCGAAGTGCGTCGGCAGGTGGGACCGGACCTGGTGGTGCAGATCCGCCTTTCGCAATGGAAGCCCACGGCCTACGACAACAAATTGGCCCGAACGCCGCAGGAGATGGAGGCCTGGCTGACACCGTTGGTCGCTGCCGGTGCGGACATCCTGCATTGCTCCCAACGCCGTTTCTGGGAACCCGAGTTCGATGGGAGCGACCTCAACTTCGCCGGCTGGGCCAAGAAGCTCACCGGTGTGCCCACCATCACCGTGGGTTCGGTCGGATTGAGCGGTGAGTTCACGGCGGCCTTCCGCGGCGATGGTTCCGCGCCCACCCCGTTGGATGAACTGGTGCGCCGTTCCGATCGCGGCGACTTCGATCTGGTGGCCGTGGGCCGGGCGCTGCTCATGGATCCGCAGTGGATCGAAAAGGTCCGCGAAGGACGCACCGATGAACTGCTCGGCTTCTCGAGGGAAGCGTTGACCGTGTTGCAATGATCCCGTTCTCCATCCTCGATCTCGCGCCCGTCGCGCAGGACAGCACGGCCACGGATGCCTTCCGCAATTCGGTGGCACTGGCGCAGGAGGCCGAACGCCTCGGCTTCCATCGGGTGTGGCTGGCCGAGCACCACGGCATGCGCGGCATCGCCAGTGCGGCCACGTCGGTGGTGATCGCGCACATCGCGGGCGCCACCAACACCATTCGCGTGGGCAGTGGTGGTATCATGTTGCCCAACCATGCGCCGTACATCATCGCCGAACAGTTCGGCACGTTGAACGCCATGTTCCCGGGCCGCATCGATCTGGGACTGGGCCGTGCGCCGGGTACCGATCAGGCCACGGCACAGGCGTTGCGCCGCGATCTCAACGCCAGTGCCGAACGTTTCCCCGCCGATGTGCAGGAGTTGCAGCATTGGTTCCGCGAGCCGGAGGCCGGGCAGAAGATCATCGCGTATCCGGCGGCCGGTCAACAGGTGCCGATCTGGTTGCTGGGCAGCAGCCTCTTCAGCGCACAGCTCGCTGCACATCTGGGTCTGCCCTTCGCGTTCGCTTCGCACTTCGCACCGGAGCATATGGCCCAGGCCATCGCGTTGTATCGATCACGTTTCCAGCCCAGCGAACAGTTGGAGCGGCCCTACGCCATGCTCACCGTGAACGTCTTCGCGGCCGACACGGATGCCGAGGCCCGAAAGCTCTTCACCAGCATGCAGGTGCAGTTCATCAACCTCATCCGTGGAGTACCCGGACAGGTGCAGCCGCCGGTGGATGATATCGAGGCGTATTGGCGCCCTGAAGAGAAGGCGTGGGTGCAGAAGTCGCTCGCGCGTTCGTTCGTGGGCAGCGCGGAAACGGTGGAGCACGGACTGCGCGGCTTCCTGGACGAATTCCGTCCGGACGAACTGATGATCAGCGGACACTTCTTCGATCCCGAAGCGCGGTTGCGTTCGATCCGGATCGCTGCGGAAGTGCGGGAGCGGATGCGCTAGCCGTGCACGGCTTCGCTCATCGCGAAGATCAGCTCGGGGTCCTGCTCGAAGGCCGTGCCGACCACCAGCACATCCGCGCCGGCGGCACACAGCGCCTGTGCCGTGGCGGCATCGCGGATCCCTCCGCCGATGATGATGGGCAGCTCCGTATGCCGGCGCACGGCCGTGATCATCTCCGGGGACACCGTGCGCAGCGCGCCGCTACCGGTGTCCATGTAGATGGTCCGAAGGCCGAGGAGTTCACCGGCGAGTGCGGTGGCCGCTGCGATGCCCGGTTTGTCGTGCGGGATCGGTACAGTATGGCTCACGTAGCTCACCGTGGTCGGCTTGCCGCCATCGATCAGCATATAGCCGGTCGGTACGGCTTCGATGCCCAGTGCCTTCACCGAGGGCGCGGCCGTTACATGGTGCCCGATGAGCAGTTCGGGATTGCGGCCGCTGATCAACGAGAGGAAGAGCACCGCATCGGCATGGCCGCTCAGCTGCGAAGGACTACCGGGGAACAATATCACGGGCCGGTCGCTCCATTGACGCACCAGCTGCACGCAACGATCGAAGGAGGCGGAGGTCAACAGGCTGCCACCGACGAAGATCAGATCGGCCTTGGCCATGCAGGCGTTCTGTACGGTGCGCTCCAGTTGCGCCTCATCCTGGCCGAAGTCGGGATCGATGAGCACGGCCAGCAGCTTCGCGCCGGTCGCCCGGGCACGTTCGATGGACTGGAGCACGCCTGCCATACCGCGAACATACCGCAGGGCGCGCTTACGGGCGGCTCAGTTCCAGATGCGTGAAGGGGGAAGGGGAGGCCCCGAGCCGGGAGCGAAGGCGTAGGAACGGGCCGGGTCGGTCCAGCAGGCGGGCGCCCGGAAGGGCCATCAGTGCGGCGCGTTGGTGCGCATGGTACCGGCCGATCATGCCCGGATGGCCCATGCGCGTGAAGTAGGCGTTGCTGCGCTCCACGGCGGCCCGTGCGGCAGCGGCATCCGGATAAAGAATGGTGTCCAATACATGCACCCGCCCACCGGGGCGTACCAGTTGCAAGGCGCGTTGCAACACGGCATCGGCGTCGGCGAAGTATTGTATGCTGGCGGCGAAGACCACGGCATCGAAATGATCGCGCGGCAGTGCCGGAGTGAAGGGCTGCGCGCGGACGAACACGGGTCCGTCCGGGAACACGCGTGCGGCCTGTTCCAGTTCCGCGGTGAAGGGGTCGATGCCCACCACATGATGTCCGGCCCGCTGCATGCGCGCGGCAAGCCAGCCGTTCCCGCAGCCGATCTCCAGCACCTGCCCGGCCGGCGCGTGCACCTTCAAGCACCCCAACAGCCGCAGCATGCCCGCCTCGCGGATCCGCCACTCCGACGCGTTCGGCAGTGCGCTTCCATCGGGAAGCAGCCGGACCTGATCATCGTTCAGCACGCGGCGTTCACGGGTGCGCACGGCGGCGTATTCCTGTTCGAAATCCGAAGGCGGCTCCAGCAGATGCACGCCGTTGACCGCCGGGGATCCTCTCAGCCACGCGCGATCGGCAGGTTGCATCATGCGTGCTTGCGCAGGGTGATGAGGAAGTGATCGCCCCAATTGCGGAAGGGCCGACGATGCGCGATCGAACCTTCCAAGCGATCGAGGAAATGCAGCGTCCGCGGCCACGCCAGCGGGAAACGTTCCAGATGCGGCGGCGGCACGGTGAGCGAAAGCGCGCGTTGTTCCAGCACGCTGTACTTCGGTCCCAGATGCCGACGCACGTATGCCGCGCTGAAATAGTGGCACGGGAAGACCACCCCTTCCAAATGGGCAGGGCTTCCTTGTGCGCGCCAGCGGCGGAAGGCCAGCTTGAAGTGGCCTTTCAGGGCCGCCAGCACTTCCCAAGGGGAGAAGCGCGGCATGATCACCAGGGTGCAGGTGCCACCGGGCACCAGTACGCCGTCGATGCCGCGCAGCACTTGATCGAGGTGCGGCGTGCAGTTCAGTCCGCCGAAGTTGCTGAACACATGATCGAAGCGGGCATCGCCCAAGGTGTGCAGGTCCAGGAAGGAGCAGGTGCGTACGTCCAACTTCACTTCGGGATGCTGGAGCTTCCTGCGTTCGAGCTGCGCGATCATGCCCGGCGCCGCATCCGTGGCGAGGACCTCCATGCCCTGCTGCGCGAAGTACAGGCTGTCGATGCCGGTACCGGCGTTCAGTTCCAGCAAGCGATCGCCCTTGCGCATGGGGCGCAAGGCGGCGGCCCGGGCGATGGTGCGCATGCGGCCGATCAGCGGGTTCGCGCGATCGATGGCATCGAACACCCCCGCTTGGCGCGAGAAGGCCTCCGTGGCGGGGGCAGGGGTGATGACCATGGTTCAGGCTTTGGCGAGCGACCGCACCCGCAGGCGCTCCACGAAGGTGGCCGGCACGTAGTAGAAAGCCGAGAGCATGCGCGCAGCGGTGGACGATGCACCGCCCTTCCAGGCATCCATCGCCTGTGCGCGCCGGTAGCGTTTGTGCACGTACCGATGCAGCCGTTTGTAGTAGGCCGGCCGATGGCGGTTGCGGAACATCATGGCCAGGTCGTCGCTGTCGCTCCAGTTGGCCTTGCCCTGCAGATCGGCCTTCACACGATCGTGGAACTTGGTGCCGGGCAGGGGATAGGAGATGGATACGCCGATGTCGTCCGGCAAGGCATGCTCCACCATGCGGATCGTCTCCTCCACCTGTTCCGTGGTCTCGCCGAGGTAGCCGAACTGCAGGAAGTAGCACACGCGCACGCCTTTCGACCGCAACAGGCGCGTGGCTTCGGCGATCTGTGCCACCGTGGTGCCCTTGTCCATGGCATCGAGGATGGCCTGGCTGCCGCTCTCGGCACCCACCCACACCTCTTCGAGGCCGGAGGCCACCAAGGCATCGATGGTGTCGCTCTCCAGCAACAGGTCCACCCGGCTTTGGATCTTGTAGCGGATCCGGATGCCTTTCGCGCGCAGCAGGTCGCGGAAATGCTGCACCCAACCGGGCTTCAGGCCGAAGATGTCGTCCGCGAACCAGATGTGGTCGGGTCGGTGCTGTTGCAACAGGAGTTCGAGCTCGCGTACCACATGCTCCGGCGACCGGCTGTTGTAGCGGTTGCCGTAGATGGGCTTCGCGCACCAGTTGCATTTGTAGGGACATCCGCGCGTGGTGGCCATGTTCAGCGAGAAGTGGCCGTGGTGCGCGCGCCAGCGTTCGGCATAGGGCGCCACATCGATCAGGTCCCACGCGGGCAGCGGAAGGTCATCGAGCTGCCGCATCACCGGTGGTTTGCTGTTGGTGTGCAGGGCGCCATCGCTCACGTACGCGATGCCCGGCAACTGGTCCCAGGCGGTGTCCGACGCCCAGCGGCCCAGCAGTTCGCGTAGGGTGCCTTCGCTTTCACCCAGCACCACCACATCGGCACCGGCGTTCAGGTACGCCTCGGCCTGATCGGTGGAATCCGAGCTGTTCACCACCACACGGCATCCGGCCCCCCGTCCCAGTTGCATCAGGCGGAAAGCGGCTTCACGCATCACCGTGAGGCACATCTTGGTGAGGTAATTGAACCCATCATCCTGCAGCACCAGCACCTCCGGGCGGAAGCGCTGCAGTTCCGGAAGGATCTCCTCGGGCGACCGGCGCAGCCCGGTATCGAATACCTGCACTTCATGCCCGGCCTCGCGCAGCACGGCGGCGGCCAACAGGGTGCCCAACGGCGGATAGGGCCGTGCGTCCTTCCACTGTTTGGGGTCCAGCCGGTAGAAGTAGCTGTGGGTGAGCAGTACGCGCGCCATGGCCTATTGCAAAGGTGCGCCGAAGCGTTGTTCCAGGACGGTCAGACGTTGTTGCAGGCCGTCGAGCACATGCTGTTGGAAGTTGCGCGGGTGGTGTTTGCTCACGTAGGTGCGTGTGCGCAGTGCCACTTCGAACGATCGGCGGTCCATCCGGCTGAACTTCCAGTTCCAGAAGCGCCAGGTGAGCTTCATGCACCATTCATCGAGCACATCGCCGACGCGGCCGCTGAGGCGACGTTCCCAACGCCGTTTGCGCGGCGTATCGCCGATGGCCACTTCTCGGCTGGGCCGCGGCCGGGCGCCCGGATTCATCCCGAAGGCCCAACTGTTGCCCGCAAAGAACGCTTCCGTGGTACCGTTGCCGTACATGGGAAGGAGCGTCACCACCTCCATGGCCGTGAACCGGTTGCGGTCCTCCACGGTGAGGTGGTCGGTATCCAGGAAGTAGTTCACGCAGAGGTCGCGATGGCTGTTCAGCAGGAAGAGCTTCTTGTAGAGCACCAGTAGTGTGCGCGCCACCCACAGTCGGCCCGGCGCGGTGATGATGAAGAAGTCGATGTCGCCGTCCGCCGCCAACCGCCCCTTGCTCAGGCTGCCGCTGATGAACACGGCGCGAACGAAGGGGAACCGGGCGATGAGGCGCGACATGGTGATGGCCTTGGGCATGCGTTGTTGCGCGCGGGCCTCGGCCAGCATGCGGGTGTCCACGGCCTTCACCACTTCGCGCAGGGCCCAATGTCCGTCGCAGAACTGCACCAATCCGCGCGTGGCGAGGTCCTGCAGGGCCGCCTCGATCGCTTTGCGGTCGTGCAGGGTGCGGTCCGAGAAACGTTCCAGCTCCTCCACGGTAAGCGGATGGTGGAAGACGTCGAAATAGGCCAGCGTGCGCAGTAGCGGCACCTGCAGGTGGGACGAACGGATGGGGGGGACCGGGTCGGACATGATGGGGTATGGACGTCGGACGCTCCCGGGGGCCACTTCGCTGCCTGCGTTTTTGCGCGTGCTCAAGGTTTCCTGATCAGGTAGATGTGATGCTCCTCGCTCGTGATCAACGCCGGTCCCGGGTGGGCGACGGAACTGATGTCCGATCCGCTGTGGGCGCGGAGTTCCAAAGTGGCATCGTCGCAGATCAGGATCGCGGTGCGGTAAGGCATCCTTTGCAGGGCGATGGGCAGGCTGTCAGCTTCCAAACGGAAAGGATGATGGGTCCATCGGCAATAGCTGCCCATGGTGTCGGTGGCCGGGCAATACACCGGCCTTCCGAGGTAGGCGCTGACGGCGGGCGACAGTTGGTAGGGATGCACCACCACCGGAAGCTCCGCATAGGGGCTGTTACGGAGCAACTTCACGGAGGTCGATGCCTGCGATCGGGGCGTGTGCCAACCGACGACCGTCATGAACAGCGCCGCCGGCACCTGCAGCGCCAGCAACACAACCACGGCGGCACGCTTCACCCGGGCCCGGGGTGGATCCATCCAGAGGGCGGCCAGGAAAGCGAGCAGGATCGGCCCCACGTACCGGATGCTGCGGAAGGGTGCCAGCAATGGGAAGACCAGGATGCCCAGGGTCGTCAGGAGGAAGAAGAGCAGCGCGGAACGACGGTTGCCCACAGACCACAAAGCAGTGGCGAAGCAGGCGGCACCGAGCCAGCCATGCAGGAGCGGGGCATGGTCCAGCAGCCAGCTGGTGTTCCAAGGGCGTGGGTTCGAAGGATCCGGAAACGGAAGGAACACCTGCCCGAGCAGGCGGCCGAGGGCGGAGGGCAGTTCCGCCGGTACGATCCGGTCCAGCGCGGGCTGATAGGGCAGGGCCTCCGTCGGTAGCGCCCACCACAACGCGGTGATGGCGCCGGCCGCGCAGAGGATCGCCGCTGTACGTTCCGCCGTGTTCCTTCCCGGCAGCAGCATCACGGCGTAGGCTCCAGCCGCCACGATGCCCCAGTAGTGCAGGAAGGCCATGCCCATCACGCACGCGGTGGCCCAAGCGGGTCTTCCCGCGGTGCGTGCCGCGATGCCCGCGAAGAGGAGGAACATGGCCGGTCCATAGTTGCGGGCGATCACCGCGTATTCGAACAGCACGAAGTACCCGGCCACGGCGAGCACACGCCACGCGAAAGGCCATGGGGCGCGGAAAAGCAACAGCCACGCGGTGCCGCAAGCGAAGAGGCTGTGCAGAACGGCCATGGCGGCTGGCCTGTCGGTGATCAGCGTCAACCCTTTCACCAGCACAGGCCATAGCGGAGGGTGGCCTTCGTTGCGGAGGAGGTGGAACAGATGGGGGAGGCTTCCACTGTCGCGCGCCAAGCACCACACTTGCAGTTCGTCCAGCCACATGCCGCCCCGGGCCACGCCCGTGATCAGCACCACGGTGTAAAGGCACCAAGCGGACCAGGGACCGATCGGGTTCCGCCCGCGGGGGGGCACGGCTTCCGGCATAGCGGGTGAAGGTGGCGAAGTTCCGGCGATCGCGACAACGTGCCGGGACCGCGCAGGCCGATCCTGGTCATCACCTTTGGCGTTCGATCGACTTCCGTTCCCTCACCACGTACGACCTTATGTCCGATGCAGCGCAGTAGGATCGGTGTTCCCGTCAGCGGTGGATCGCGGTGGCTGTATGCCATCCCGGTGCTGGCCGGAGCGCTCGTCACCGCGCTGGGCTATCAAGGGTTGAACGGTCAGGACGCGTTCGATTACCTGCGGATCGCAGAGGCTTGGACCGCTTGGTGGGCCGGTGGAACGAAGCCGGTGATGGTCGAGCATCCGCACGGTTATCCCCTGATGGGTGCTCTCCTCGGGAAGCTCTTCGGTTCGGAGTTGACGGGGCTGCGGATCATCAGTCTTGTCGGGCTGATGGTCATCCTGGCGGTCGTGTTCGGTCTGTTGCGGCGCGTTTTCCCGGAGGAAAGGGTCCGGGTCGGGCCGTTCGTCCTGCTGTCCGTCGCGCTCTCACCGTTCCTGCTTCGTTATGCGATGGTGGTGATGAGCGACGTACCCGCGATCGCGCTGGTGCTCGGCTCCTTTGCGTTCACGGTGCGTTGGGTGCAGCATCGCCGGGTGGCGCATGGGTTGCTGGCGGTGCTGTTCGCTGCGGGAGCGCTGGCCTTCCGTTTGGCGGTGGTTCCGGTGATCGCCGTGCTGGGTTGTTGGTGGATGCAGGCCGTGTTGCGTTGGTCCGGAAGGACCTGGATGATCGTATCGTTCGGTGGTGTCGCTGCGCTTGTCGTCGCCTATGCCGGTGGTCTCGGTGCGACACTGGGTCAGGAGGGGCCGTTGGCGGATTGGTCGCTGCTGAACTTCTTCCGCACGGAATTGCATTCGGACGACGGCGTGTTGCGATACACCTTTCCGAACCTCCTCTATGTGGCCGGCGTGGTCGTGCACCCGGGGTTCCTGCCGATGGGCCTGCTGTTGCTTCCCTTCGTGAAGCGCACGGACGGCGACACGCTCCTTGCTCGTGCAGCGCTCACGGTAGTGCTTGGATACCTGCTCTTCATCGCGGGCATGCCCTTCCAGAACGATCGGGTGCTGCTGATGGCCCAGCCCTTCGTGGCCGTATTGTTGTTTCCCGCCTTCGGTCGGGCGATGGCCTTCCTTCAAGCGAAGGGAGTGGAGCCGGTGATCGCGATCGTGCTGTTCGCGCTGCTCCAGGCCGGGCTTTTCGTCCGCGCCACGCTGCCGTTCATCCAACAGGCGCGAGTGGAGCGGGAACTGGCCAGGGAGCTCAATGCGATCGGGGCCGTATCCATCTACACGCATGGCATGGGTGCGGCGTTGGGGCACTATTGTCCGAAGGCCGAGGTGACCGAGCTTTGGTATGCGCCGCTGGGCCATTTCACCGCCGGCGCTTTCGTGGTGGTGCATCCTTCGAACTTGGAACAGCAGTGGAAGGGAAGACCACCGGCGACGAATTGGGAGCGGATCCAAGCACAGGGGATCGAAGTGCTGCGGCAACGGGCCGATGGTTGGACGATCGGTCGGATACGCTAGGGCCGTGCGGGCCGGATGCCGATCCGGGGCATCTCCCTAACTTTGCGCCCGAAATGAACATGACCATGCCCCAGACCAAAGAGCAGCTCCAGTACAAGGTGAAGGACATGAACCTCGCCGACTGGGGACGCAAGGAGATCGAACTGGCCGAGGCGGAGATGCCCGGTCTGATGTCGCTCCGTGCTGAATACGGGAAGGACAAGCCGCTGAAAGGCGCACGCATCGCAGGCTGCCTGCACATGACCATCCAGACCGCCGTGCTGATCGAGACCCTGAAGGAGCTCGGAGCCGAGGTCAGCTGGAGCAGCTGCAACATCTTCAGCACCCAGGACCATGCCGCTGCGGCCATCGCTAAGGCCGGCATCCCCGTGTTCGCGTGGAAGGGCATGAACGAACAGGAGTTCGACTGGTGCATCGAGCAGACCCTCTTCGCCTTCGAAGGTGGCCAGCCCCTGAACATGATCCTCGATGACGGCGGCGACCTCACCAACATGGTGTTCGACAAGTTCCCCGAGCTGGTCAAAGGCATCCGCGGCCTCAGCGAGGAGACCACCACCGGCGTGCATCGCCTGTTGGAGCGCGAGAAGAACGGCACCCTGGTGATGCCCGCGATCAACATCAACGACAGCGTCACCAAGAGCAAGTTCGACAACAAGTACGGTTGCAAGGAGAGCGCGGTGGATGCGATCCGTCGCGCCACCGATGTGATGATGGCCGGCAAGGTGGCCGTGGTGGCCGGATACGGCGATGTGGGCAAGGGAACGGCCGCTTCGCTGAGCGGTGCCGGCGCACGCGTGATCGTCACCGAGATCGATCCGATCTGCGCCCTGCAGGCCGCGATGGACGGCTACGAAGTGAAGCCCATGGCCAAGGCCGCTCCGCGTGCCGACATCATCATCACCACCACGGGCAACTGCGACATCGTGCGCGGTGAGCACTTCGAGGTGTTGAAGGACAAGGCCATCGTGTGCAACATCGGCCACTTCGACAACGAGATCGACATGGCCTGGTTGAACAAGAACCATGGACGTACCAAGGTGGAGATCAAGCCGCAGGTGGACAAGTACACGATCAACGGCAAGGATGTGATCATCCTGGCCGAAGGCCGTCTGGTGAACCTCGGTTGCGCCACGGGCCACCCCAGCTTCGTGATGAGCAACAGTTTCACCAACCAGACGCTGGCACAGCTGGAGCTGTGGAAGAACCACAAGAACTACGGGAACAAGGTGTACGTGCTGCCCAAACACCTCGATGAGAAGGTGGCCCGCCTGCACCTCGCCAAGATCGGCGTGGAGCTCGAGGAGCTGAACGACAAGCAGGCCAAGTACATCGGTGTCGAGAAGCAAGGTCCGTACAAGGCCGACGCTTATCGTTACTGAGCACTGGCATCACAAGAACGACGAAGGGCCTTCCATGGCGGAGGCCCTTCGTCATTCCTAGGGAAGAGTCGTCAGTCCGGGCGTCCCAGCTCTGCCGACTGATCACTGCCACTCAGTTGTAGATCCGGAGCGTGGTGCCGTTGAAGCTCGTGTTGTAGCGCTGCAGGTTGGCGGCGGCCGGACCTTGGGCGATGCTGCCGTCCAGCAACAGGAAGGCCGAATGGCAGCAGGCGGAATCACGGGCCACGATATCGCTCTCGTCCACGTTCACGCGGCAGAGGTTCGCCGGCTGGTAGGGGCAATGACGATCGAGCGCCACGAATTCATCGATGTTCTTGCGGTAAACGATCAATCCCTGCGATCCCCCGGTCACATAGGCCCAACCACCGGGGGCCGTGAGGTCGATGTACTCCGGCAGGTTCACGTTGATCTGGATGTTGACACCGGTGAGCGGCACGCCCTGTTGCTGCTCCTTCTTGCATGAGGGGAGCACGGCGGCGGCGAGGAGGAGAAGTACGCAGGAGCGGATCATGGCACGGATCGAAGGCCCGAAGTTAGGTGGATGCCCGGGTGACGGTAACAACGGACGAGTGCCGAACTTCGTGCCCATGCCACGCATCCTCCGCATCCTGCTGCTGTCGCTCCTGTTCTCCGCACCCATCACGGCCGTGCATGCGCAGGACAGCGGGGTGGGCAAGGACCAACAGGAGAAGGTACAGGCCAGGAAGAAGAAGGAAGAGAAGAAGGCCCGGGCCAGGAAGGAGAAGGATGATCGAAAGCGGCACCTCTCGCACCAGGACAAGGCCACGCGTAAGCGCATCAAGAAGAACCAGCGCAGGGCGGACAAGCACGGGTCCGGTGCGCATCGCGATCCCTTCCTCCAGCGCTTGTTCGGTCACAAGCACTGAGCTCCGGGATGCACGTTCGTTGGACGGGTATATCCGTTCCTCGCGTTGGGTGCCGAATGTGAAAGAAATGTGAACGGCATGCCGATATATTTCGGCTCCAGCAACACCCCGTATGTCCCGAGTTCATCCCTGCACGGATGGCCCGCTTTTGGCCCCGACCTTCGGAAACCCGCGTCCAGCAAGGATTTCAGCGGTTTTGGAGATATGCCGGGTTTTCTATCTTTACGCCCCCTCGTTGCGCAGTAGTCAAGACCGTAAAACCTACCCTTCATGCTGAGAAGACTATCCTCGGCCCTGGCCTTTTTCGTGTTCACTATCGGCGGTCTCCTGGCCCAAGTGGGTGCAGGTACCCTCCAGGGTGTGGTGAAGGACAAGAAGACCGGGGAGCTCCTCCCTTTCGTGAGCGTGTTGATCGAGAACCGGGGCACGCGCGTGGCGGCCCAGCAAACGGATTTCGACGGCAACTACCGGATCACACCGGTGGATCCGGGCACCTATGACGTCACCGCGAGCTACGTGGGTTACCAGCCGATGAAGATCACGGGTGTCGTGGTGAACAGCAACAAGATCACCTTCCAGAACTTCGAGCTCAACTCGGGCACGGACCTCCAGGAAGTGGAGGTGGTACGCTACAAGGTGCCGCTGATCGACAAGGATGGTGGTGCTTCGGGAACCACCGTGACACGGGAGCAGATCTCCAAGATGCCCGCGCGTTCGGCCAACTCCATCGCCACCACTGTGGCCGGTGCGAGCACCAGCGGCACGGGCGGCGGCATCAGCATCCGCGGTGCGCGCTCGGAGAACACCTACTATTATATCGATGGTGTGAAGGTGCCGGCCGGTGCCGGGACCGGTCTGCCCAAGAGCGCCATCGAGGAAGTGCAGGTGATCACGGGTGGTGTGCCCGCCAACTACGGTGACGTCACCGGTGGTCTGGTGAACATCACCACACGCGGCCCCAGCCGGAGCTTCTTCGGTGGAGTGGACTACCTCACCTCGGGCTACAAGGTGGGAGAGGATATCACCGATATCGTGGGTCTCGACAAGTTCGCCTTCAACCAGGTGGAGGCCAGCTTGAGCGGCCCCATCTTCTTCCGTAAGGACAGCTTGGGCAACAAGCAGAAGCCGTTGCTCGGATTCTTCATCTCGGGCCAGTTCACCGATGCCGTGGACAACAGCCCGCTCTTCACGGGTGACCTGCGGGTGAAGAACGAGGTGCGTGAGCGGTTGTTGAACGATCCCCTCCGTCTGGTCAACGTGGGCTCCCAGCAACTGCTGCGGTACAACTCGGATTACCTGCGTGCAAGCGACGTGGAGCGGTTGGACACGCGCCAGAACGCCCGTAACCGCACCTATCTGGCCTCGGGCAAGATCGATATCGCAACCACGCCCACCATCAACCTCACCCTCGGCGGTTCGATGGACTTCAGTCGCGAACTGGACTTCAACCGGAACAACTCGTTGCTGAACGCGGAGAACAACCGGATCATCCAGAACTCCACCTACCGCGGTTTCTTCCGTTTCACCCAACGGTTCAATACGCGTGAGGCCGAAAGCACCGAAGAAGGTGGCGAAGCCAGGAAGGGAGGTATCCGCAACGCGTTCTACAGCGTGCAGTTGGACTATTCGCGCTACAATCAGAACATCGAGGATGAGGTGCACAAGGACAACTTCTTCGACTATGGTCACATCGGCCGCTACAGCACCACCCAGGCCCCGATCTACACACTGGACAACAACGGGCGTCTCGTACTGAACGGATTCCAGGATGTGTTGGTGGCCTATACGCCCGGCACGGCCAACCCCAGCGCGAGCTCCTTGATGTCGCAGTACTACCAGCTGGCGCCGGGTCCGGACCAATGGTTGTTCGGCAATACCGCCCCCTTCTACTCCACGTTGGGAGACATCCAATTGAACAACGGTCTGCTCAACGGTGAACTGCCCAGCAACGTTTACGGGTTGTTCAACAACATCGGAACGTTGGGCAACAGCTACAACCGCTTCCAGTCCCAGCAGATCCGCGTGGCCGCCACGGGTTCGGCCGACATCGGCAAACACGCGGTGAGCCTCGGTGTGGAGTATGAACAGCTCACCCAGCGTTCGTATGCCTTGGCTCCGGTGGCCTTGTGGACCCGCGGTCGTCTGCTCACGAACCAGCACCTCGATGATCTGGATTTCAGCGATTCAACCGTGACCATGAGCCCGGACGGATTGCAGATGATCACGTACGAGCGCTTGGTGGCGGACAACCAGGCCAACTTCGACTACAACCTGCGTGAATCCCTGGGGTTGGATCCGAACGGCAACGACTACATCGACTTCGATGCCTTGGATCCCTCGCAGCTGTCCCTCTCGATGTTCAGCCCGGACGAGCTGATCAACGGCGGTGTGAACGACCTCGTCGGCTACTACGGTTATGACCACTTGGGCAACAAGCTCACCAGCAAGCCCGGTTTCAACAGCTTCTTCGACGATTACTATACCCAAGGGAACGACTCGGTGTACAGCCGTCTCCAGGCCCCGTTCCAGCCGATCTACATCGCGGGCTACGTGATGGACAAGTTCTCCTTCGACGATATCATCTTCAACGTAGGGGTACGGGTGGACCAGTACAACGCCAACCAGAACGTGCTCACCGACCCCTATCTCTGGCGTCCGGCCTACACGGCGGGTGATGGTGTGGTGCAGGAGCTCTACGGTGCGAACGGCCGCCCGAGCAACATCGGGGACGATTACGTGGTGTACGTGGACCAGATCGTGGACCCCACGGCCATCGTGGGTTATCGCAACGGGAACACATGGTACAACGCACAGGGCGAGGAACTCGCCGATCCCTCGGTGCTGCGCGGTGGGGAAGGCATACAGCCGTATCTGGTGAACTACGGCAGCGATCCCCGCGGCAGCCTCGCCGGTTCAAGCCTGCGCAAGGAGGCCTTCAGCATCTACGACCCCGTTGTGAACGTGATGCCCCGCGTGGCCTTCTCCTTCCCCATCAGCGATCAGGCGGTGTTCTTCGCCCACTACGACATCCTCACCCAGCGACCCACGAGCAACTCACGCCTGGACCTGTTCGGTTACGCCTACATCCAGAACAGCAACGACATCCTGAACAACCCGGCGCTGAAGCCCACCAAGACCATCGACTATGAACTCGGCTTCCAACAGGTGCTGAGCAAGTCGTCCTCCTTGAAGCTCGCCGCCTACTACCGTGAACTGCGCGACCAGATCCAGATCCGCAACATGGCCCAGGCCTGGCCGATCACCTACCGCACCTTCGACAACATCGACTTCGGCACGGTGAAGGGCTTCACCGCCACGTACGACCTGCGTCGCACGGGCAATGTGTGGATGCGTGCGAGCTACACCCTGCAGTTCGCCGACGGTACCGGTTCGGATCCCGAGGCCAGCCTATCGTTGATCAATGCCAACCAGCCCAACCTGCGCGTGATCAACCCCTTGAACTTCGATCAGCGTCACCGTTTCCAGGCCACGGTGGACTTCCGTTACGGGGATGGCACGGACTACAACGGTCCGATGCTCTTCGGCAAGAAGATCCTCCAACGCACCGGTATCAACATGGTGGCCGACCTCGGCAGCGGTACGCCCTACAGCCGTTCCTCACGCGTTTACAACGAAGGGGAGAACTCGGGACAATACCTGCTGGACGGCAGCATCAACGGAGCCAACCTGCCGTGGCAGTTCAACACCGATATGCAGATCGACCGAGACGTGCCCCTCACCTTCGGCAAGGAGGGTTCCGACAAGGCGCGTAAGGCGAACCTGAACCTCTATCTGCTGGTGACCAACGTGCTCAACACCCAGCGCATCACCGGCGTCTATCGCCACACCGGTTCGCCGGATGACGACGGTTACATCGAATCCGCCCTGGCGCAACCCAGCATCAATGCCAAGGTGGATCCCCAGTCCTATCGCGACCTGTACGCGCTGAAGGTGAACACCCCCTACAACTACGGTGCTCCCCGCACGATCCGTTTGGGGGTACGCTTTGATTTCTGATGCACAAAGGCCACACGACCATGAAGACGACCAAGAGCCTTTTGATCGCAGCATTGATGCTGGGGACGACCACGCTCCCGGCCCGCGAGAACGATCAACACAAGCGGAGCCGCACCGGGCAGGTGCGCGTGAAAGCCGCCGGTTGCAGCCCCTCCGTGCGAAGCAACGAACTGGACCTGAACAACGTGCGCGCCCGTATCGAGACGGGTGGTAACATGTGGCAGAACCGTGAGGGTAGTGGAGGGCCGGCCTACGAGGTGCCCAAGACCCCCGAGCGGAACGGCCCGGACGCCCTGTTCGCCGGTGCGCTGTGGATGGGAGGTGAGGATCCCGCAGGCAACCTGAAGCTCGCAGCCGTGCGTTTCCGTCAGGACGGTAACGACTACTGGCCCGGTCCCTTGGATACCACCCAGGCCACCATCACCGCCGCCGAGTGCGAGCGTTATGACCGGACGTGGAAGACGATGCGCAATGATGTGGAGCAGCACGTGGCCTATTACACCTGCCTGAGCGATCCCGATTGCGATCCCTCGGTGGATTTCCCCGACGGCTGGGTGATCCCCACGGATTTCCAGAGCTGGCCCGCGATCGGTGACGTGGCCCAGGCCCAAGCGCTCTACCTCGCTCCCTTCGGCGACCTGAACGACGACGGTGACTACGATCCCAGCGCGGGTGACTATCCCGGCTACGACCTCGATGGTGTCCAGGATTGCAAGAACCGCTTCCGCGGAGAAAAGGTGACCCTTTACGGCGACCAGAACATCTGGTGGGTTTTCAACGACAAGGGCAACACCCACACGGAGAGCCAAGGTGCCCCCATCGGAATGGAGATCCATGGTCAGGCCTTCGCCTTCAGCACGAACGATGAGGTCAACAACATGACCTTCTACAACTACGAGCTGATCAACCGCGGCTCGCTCACCTTGGAGAACACCTATTTCGGACAGTGGGTGGATCCCGACCTCGGCTTCGGTGGGGATGACTTCGTCGGTTGCGATGTGCAGCGTGGATTGGGTTACGCCTACAACGGTACGAACGACGATATCGGAGGCTCCTATCCCACCTATGGTGTGCAGCCCCCGGCCGTTGGGGTGGACTTCTTCGAAGGTCCTTACCAGGATGCGGACCAGGTCGACAACCCCTTGACGGACGATTGCGCGCTGGCCCGTGCACAGCGTGGTATCGTCTACGCGGGCATCGGCATCGGTTATGGCGACACCACTGCGGACAACGAACGATTCGGCATGCGTGCATTCCTGTACCACAACAACGCTCCTTTCGGTACGGCCGCTACGCAGGATCCCGATGTGGCCAGCGAGTACTACAACTTCCTGCTGGGTGTCTGGAAGGACAATACGCCGATGACTTATGGCGGTACGGGCTATTCGCCCACCGGCGGCGACCTCGTGGAGTCGCACTACATGTTCCCGGGCAACAGCGATCCGCTGAACTGGGGTACCGAGTGCATCGCTACCCCCGGTGGCTGGTCCGAGGTGAACACCTTGGGCAGCCCGGCCATCAACCCATACGGCGACCGTCGTTTCATCCAGAGCGCCGGTCCGTTCACCTTGGAACCCGGTGCCTACAACAACATCACCGTTGGCGTGGTTTGGGCAAGGGCCAACGCTGGTGGTCCCTTGGCCAGCTTGGAACTGGTGCGAACGGCGGACGACAAGGCCCAAGCGCTCTTCGATAACTGCTTCCGCATCCTCAACGGTCCGGACGCCCCCAACGTGTCCTTCCAGGAATTGGACAAGGAGCTGTTGCTGTACATCACCAATCCGGCCGGTAGCAACAACTTCAACGAGGCCTACGTGGAGACCGACCCCACGATCCCTGACGAGACCATTGAAACGGTGGAGACCACGGTCTACCAGAACATCTACTTCTATGAGGGCGGTGTGATCGTTGATTCCTTGGACAAGGTCCTGCCATTGGATTCGGGCACTTGGGTCACCGAGACCACCACCACCACCACGCCCAACGATAAGCAGTACCGCTTCCAGGGTTACAAGATCTACCAAGTGAAGGAGGAGACCATCGGTCCCGACCAGTTGAACGACAATTCCGTGGCCCGTTTGGTGGCCCAAGTGGACCTGCAGGATGGAGTCGGTCGTATCGTGAACTACACCTTCGATCCGGAACTCGGTCTGCCCGTGCCGGTGGAGATGGTGAACGGAGGCGATAATGGCGTGGAGCATGCCTTCCGCATCACGGAGGATCTTTTCGCCGCCGGCGGAAGCACCGCCTTGGTCAACTTCAAGACCTACCATTTCATGGCGATCGCCTACGGCTACAACAACTACCGTCCCTACGATGTGGGAGCGGGTACCGGCCAGGCTTTCCCATACAAGCCCAGCCGGAAGGCGGCAGCGGGTAGCATACGCACCTACTCGGCCATTCCCCATAAGCCGGGACCGGAGGCATATGGCACGGTGCAGAACGCGCAGTTCGGCGATCGTTTCCCCATCACCCGATTGGAGGGTCAAGGCAATGGCGGTCTGGTGCTGCAGTTCGAGCGTGCGACGGAGGATGCCATCATGGAAGGAGAACCATGGCGCAAGGATGAGCTGCACTACAAGCGCGGTTTCGGTCCGGTGGATATCAGCGTGGTGGATCCCTTGAAGGTGCCCGCCGGACAGTTCGAGTTCTGGATGAAGGATACCACCGCGCTGCCGAACCCCACGCAGATCGCAGGCTACCTCGAACTGCGCGATGCGCGTTGGATGCTGGTGCGCCTTTCGGACAACCCCACATCCAAGGACACCGTGCGGGCCACGGCCGCCCTGCAGCTCGGCCAGGAGCAGTTGATCCTGGATTGGGGCCTGTCGGTGAAGGTGGACCAAGCGCGCTATACGCCGGATTCGTTGAGCAACACCTCGGGTGCGGCGCAGTTCACCGAACTGCTGGGTTCGTCCATCGAGCCGCTGAACTCGTGGTATGCCGGTATCGCCGATGAGGATGGCGAGACCCAGTTCAACTGGATCCGCTCGGGTACGGCCTACTCCAGCACGGGTAACACCCTGTTGTTCCCGGATGATTCGCCCAACCAGGATGTGGACCAGGTGTACGAAGGGGTGCTCGGTGGCACTTGGGCTCCTTGGGCCTTGGTGGGTCGCGCGGCGTTGCAACCCAGCACCAACATTTCGCAGAGCGGTGCACAGTTGGGACAGGAAGCCTCACGGTCCAAACTGTCCTTCCTGCCGAGTGTAACGGTGGTCTTCACGCCGGACAAGACCAAGTGGACCCGTTGTCCTGTACTGGAGACCCAAGGTACTCCTGCCCTCACCACGCCATCGGGGGTCAACAAGCTCTTCTACCGCCCGGTGCCGAGCGTGGACAAGAACGGTCTCCCCTTGGGCAACCCGGATTGCAATGTGGAGGAGGCCAGCCAGACCTCCACGACGGGCATGGGTTGGTTCCCGGGCTATGCCGTCTGTCTGGAGACGGGTGAACGATTGAACATGGCCTTCGGGGAGGACAGCTTCCTCGGTGGCACGCGTGGCCGTGACATGATCTGGAACCCCAATGATGAAGCGGTCACCTCCACAGGAGAACCCTTCATGGGCGGTGGTCACTGGATCTATGTCTTCGGTAACCGTCGCTTGTGGTCGTCGGCCACGATGATGCCCCAGTACGATGCGGGTGTCTTCGCCATGGCCTCATTGAACGGGAACATCAACACCCGGCGCGATCTGTGGATGGGTTGCTCGTGGGTCGGCTCCGGTCTGTTGTCCTCGGGCAGCGCCCTGCTGTCGCCTGCGGACGGGCTGATCCCCGGTGAGGTGCGCATCACCCTGAACGTGTCCAAGCCCTACAACACCTACGTGAATCCCTACGAAGGCTACACGCCGGACATCTCCCCGCAGCGGAACGGTGGTCTGCCGTTGTATACCTTCAATACGGGTGATAGCCGCACGCAGACGAACGTGGCATCCGTGGCCGAGAGCAGTTTGGACCTGATCGGTGTGGTGCCCAATCCGTACTATGCCTTCAGCGGTTACCAGACCGATCGCTTGGACAACCGGGTGAAGTTCATCAACCTCCCACCGCGTTGCACCATCAGCATCTATTCGGTGAACGGCACGCTGGTGCGGAAGTATCGCAAGGACAACGAGCTCACCTACCTGGATTGGGACCTGAAGAACGGTGCGAACGTTCCCATCGCCGGTGGCACCTATATCTGCCACATCGATGTTCCTGATGTGGGTGAACGCGTGTTGAAGTGGTTCGGCGTCATGCGTCCGGTCGATCTACAGAACTTCTGATGAGCAGCATCCGATCCGCAATGTCAAAACGAATGATGATGATGAGCAAAGGACATCGGTGGGGCCTGATCGCAGCTGCTGCTCTGGTGAGCGGGACGGTATGGGCCGGCAATCCGGACCGTGCCGGTTCGGCCGGTGCCGCCCAGTTGTTGGTGAATCCTTGGGCACGAAGCAATGGTTGGTCCTTGGCCAATTCCTCCACCCTCAAGGGAGTGGAAGGGATGTTCGGCAACGTGGCCGGCCTGGCGCATGTGCGCAAGACCGAACTGCTCTTCACCCACACACGGTGGATGGACGGTAGCGGTGTGGACATCAACTCCGTGGGTTTCGGACAGAAGCTGGGTGAGACCGGTGTGATCGGCCTCAGCGCCACCACCTTCTCCTTCGGGGATCTACCCGTGACCACCGTGGAGCAACCCGAGGGCGGGTTGGGCACCTTCCGACCCACGCAGGCCAACATCGGCCTGTCCTATGCCAAGGCATTCTCCAACAGCATCTACGGCGGCCTGCTGGTGCGCGTGGTGTCGGAGTCCATCGCCAACGTGCGCACCTCCGGTGTCTGTTTCGATGCCGGTATCCAATATGTGACCGGGGAAACGGAGAACATCCATTTCGGCATCGCGCTGAAGAACGTTGGCCCGGCCATGCGCTTCGGCGGAGACGGTCTTTCCGTGCAGGGCCTGGTGACGGCAAGCCCCGACCAGTTGACCTTGGAACAACGTTCGGCCGACTTCGAGCTGCCTTCGATGATGAACATCGGTGCTGCATATGACCTGAACCTCTCCGAACTGCATCGGGTGACCATCGCGGGCAACTTCGCGTCGAACTCCTTCACCCGTGACCAATTCTCCATCGGTGCCGAGTACGCCTTCAAGAAGATGCTCCACATCCGCGGTGGCTACCTCTGGGAGAAGGAGGTGACGGACGAGGCCCTGCGCGCCACGGTGTTCACCGGTCCCAGCGCAGGCCTCAGCGTGGACCTGCCTTTCGGCAACGAGAAGCAGAGCGCTTTGGCCTTCGACTACGCCTACCGGGCCACGAACCCCTTCAGCGGGGTGCATTGCATCGGCGTGCGTGTGAGCCTCTGATCAACGCTTATCTTCGTACGGAAGGGACCCTCAAGAGGGTCCTTTCCCATTCCTGAACAAACCCATCGGCGATGAGCACACCCGCCTACTACACCGAAGAAGGATTGAAGAAGTTGATGGACGAACTGCACCACATGAAGACGGTGGAGCGTCCGCACCTCAGCCAGCAGATCGCCGATGCACGCGACAAGGGCGATCTGAGCGAGAACGCCGAATACCATGCCGCCAAAGAGGACCAAGGACTGCTGGAGGCCCGCATCGCCAAGCTGGAGGAAGTGGTGATGAACGCGCGGGTGATCGACCCGGGCATGATGGACACCAGCAAGGTCTTCATCCACACCACCGTGCGCGTGAAGCAGGTGGGCAGCGGACTCGAACGGAACTTCACCCTGGTGGCCGAAACGGAGTCCGACATCAAGACGGGCAAGATCAGTGTGAGTTCGCCCATCGGAAAGGGGCTGCTCGGTCGTTCGGTGGGAGAGGTGGCCGAGGTGGTGACGCCCGCAGGCAGCACCAAGTTCGAGGTGCTGGAGATCACGCGCTGAGATGGCGAGCATTTTCACGCGCATCATCCAAGGCGAGATCCCTTGCTACAAGGTCGGCGAGGACGCTTCCTTCCTGGCCTTCCTCGACATCCACCCCGTGCAGCCGGGGCATACGTTGGTGATCCCCAAGGTGGAAGTGGACCGCTTCTTCGATCTGCCCACGGATGTGCTGGCCGGTATCCTGCCTTTTGCGCAGGACGTGGCGCGTCGCATCGCCAAGGTGGTGCCCTGCGATCGGGTGGGCCTGAGCGTCGTGGGACTGGAGGTGCCGCATGCACACCTGCACCTGATCCCGATCCGCACGATGTCGGACATGGACCTGGCCCGTCCCAAGTTGAAGTTGACGCCTGAGGAGTTCACGGCCTTGGCCGAACGCATCCGGCAGACCTGATCTAGCTTCCCTTCACGCGTTCCGGGTTGTTCCGGATGAAGCTGCCCCAGTCGCTGGTCCCTCGCGCACGGCCGCTGGTGCGCGCGATGCTGCCGTAGGAGAAGCAATGGCAGAGGGCCACCGCCACGGCGTCGGTGGCATCGGTGCTGTTGGGCAATCGGTCCAGCGCGAGGATGCTCAGCAGCATGGCCCCCACCTGCTCCTTGGTGGCGTTGCCGTTGCCGGTGATGCTCTGCTTCACCCGCTTGGGGGCATATTCCGTTACGGCCAGCTCGCGTTGCAGCGCGGCGGCGATCGCCACGCCCTGCGCGCGGCCCAGCTTCAACATGCTCTGCACGTTCTTGCCGAAGAACTGCGCCTCGATGGCCAGTTCATCCGGATGGTGCCGGCCGATGATGGCGATCGTTTCGTTGAAGATCGCGCGCAGCTTCAGGGTGTGGTCATCGGCCGCAGGAAAGCGCACGGCGCCGGCCTCCAGCAAAGTGTACCGCTGCCCTTCCACCTTCAGCACCCCGAAGCCCATCACCGTGGTGCCGGGGTCGATGCCGAGGATGATCCGCTCGGTGGGGAAGGCCACCCCGCTACTTTTGATCGTCATCTTGCAAGCCGCCCCTAAGCTACCGTGACCCGACGCACGCTCCAGATCATCCGTTGGGGAGTTTTCACCTTGGCCGTGGCCTTCCTCTGTGCACGGGTGCTGGGCGATGGAGCGGAGGGCCCGTTGCGGTCCGGCTGGAGTTCGATCGAACTGCTTTCGGGACCGGTGCTGGCGGGTGTGTCGCTGCTGATGCTCTGCAACTGGGGGCTCGAAGCGCGCAAATGGCAGGCCTTGATGGGCCCGATCCAGCGGCTTCCGTTCGGCCGCGCTTTCTGGGCCACACTCGCCGGTACGAGCATCGGCCTGATCACCCCCAACCGTGTGGGCGAGTTCGTGGGGCGGGTGCTTTTCCTGGATCCCGAGCACCGGGTGGAGGGCAGCTTCGCCAGCCTCTTGGGCAGCATCGCGCAGTTCGTCGTCACGCTGTTGATCGGTGGCCTCGCACTTCCCTTCGGCCAGGACCTGATCGGTGATGCCGGTTCCGGATGGGCCTGGCGCATCGTGGCTTCTTCGGCCTTTCTCATCGGTTGCGCAGCGGTGCTGCTGTATTTCAGCCCGAAGGCTTTCGGACGGCTGATGGCGGGGCTGCCTTTGCTGCGGCGCTATGAAAGGCATGCGCGTGTGCTGGACACCTTCGATCGTTCCTTGCTGATGCGCGTCTTCGCCATCAGCGCGGTGCGCTACGCCGTCTTCACACTGCAGTTCGCCTGGTTGCTCCACGCGGTGGCGGAGGTGGACTTCGTGCACGCGCTGCTCGCCGTACCCGTCGTCTTCCTCATCACCACCTTGGTACCGACCACCGTGCTGACCGAACTCGGTGTGCGCGGTTCGGTGGCCGTGTTCGTGGTGAAGGGTGATCCGGTGCCGGTGGCGTTCTGCTCCGCCCTGATCTGGATCATCAACATCGTGGCACCTGCGTTGGCCGGGGCGGTGGCCTTGCTGCTCGCACGCATCCGGACCCGCGTCGCATGATGGAACTGCTCCTCGTTCATGTGCTGCCCTTCATCGCGGCGATCCTGTTCGCTGTAACGGTCCGGGGTTGGGGAGAGCGTTTCCGCAAGGCCATGGAGGCGTTGGACCTTAACGACCCGCACCCGTCCGAACTCCCTCCGATCACCGTGCTGGTTCCGGTGCGCAACGGCGAGGCCACGATCGTTCCCCTGTTGCAGGATCTGTATGCCCAGGACCTGCCGCGGGATCACTTCCGGGTGCTCGTGGTGAACGACGGAAGCACGGACCGGACCGCACAAGTGGTGCAAGGCATGCAGGCACGTTGGCCCGGACTCCTGTACCTCGAGGCGCGTGGCGCGGGCAAGAAGGCGGCCATCACAACGGGAGTGGAATCCATGGGGGAGGGCGTGGTCGTGCTCACCGATGCCGATGTGCGCTGCGGTCCTTCACGCCTGTCCGTGCTGATGCAGGAGTGGGTGCGTAGCGGTGCCGACCTGCTCTTGATGCCGGTGGTCACCGAAGGTGGCGGAACTGTGGTCGGGCGGTTGCAGGAGGAGGAGCAGGCTGCGCTGTCGGCGGTGGGTGCGGCAGAGGCTTTGGAAGGTCGCGCCGCCTTGGCGAACGGAGCGAACATGGCCTTCTCGGTGGCGTCCTTCAGGCGCGTGGGCGGGTATGAAGGGGATCCGTATGCGAGCGGCGACGACATCTTCCTCTTGCAGCGCATGCGCAAGGAGGGGCTACGCGTGCATTATCTCCTGGACCGCCGCGTGGTGGTGCGCACCGCCGCGGAGCCCACTTGGTCCGGTTTCTGGCGTCAGCGGTTGCGGTGGGCGGGAAAGATGCGTGGCACGTCGATGAAAGCGAACCTGCTGCCGTTCTTCGTCCTGCTGTTCCCTTTCCTGTTGATCGCGCTGACGCTTCACGTGTCCGAGGTGCGGATGGGCGATCATCTGCTGTACAAATGGCTGCTCCTCCTGGCCACTTGGGCGCTCTGGCTGGCGCCTGTGCCGGGCTTGGTCGCCCAAGCGAAACGGTTCACGCACCAGCGGCACGCACCGATCGTGGCCTGGTGCGCGTTCATCGCCTTCACGATCTATGCACCGGTGGTGGCCGTTGCGTCGATGGTGCATCGCCCCCAATGGAAAGGGCGGAGGATCCGTTAGGATCTCCGCCCTTTCCGTTCCGTGTTGCGGGTGCTCAGAACGGCAGATCGTCCTCCCCGTCGGCGGGGGGCATGTCGGCCATGCTCGGCGGAGGCGGAGCGTTGTAGCCGCCGGAGTTGGAGGGGGCGGCACCCGTGCGCTCGATGCGGTTGCCGCTCAGGCTCAGGAAGTACTTCGTCACGCCATCGCGCCCCGTCCATTCGCGGCCGTTCACGAAGGCCGTCACGGTCACTTCGTCGCCGGGGTTGAAGGTGTCCAGCAGGCCGGTGCGGTCCTGCGTGAATTCCACGGGAATATGCTGCGGGCGCTGTCCGCTGGGTTCGGTGATCACGAGTTCGCGCTTGCGGAACTTGTCGGATACATCCTGCGTCTTGCCGATCATCTTGATCGAGCCGGTGATGGTGACCTGTGCCATGTCTATCTGTCGTTGAAAGTGAGCAATGTCTTGAACGCCTCTTCCGTGCGGCCCTCCTGGAGCAGCCGATGGGCGCGTTGGTGCAATGCGTTGAGCAACGCCTTGCGGTCGTTCCGATGTTCGATGAAGAGTTCGGCCAGTTCGGTGAGCTTGTATTCGTTCACCGTGGTCTCGTCGGGTACGATCAGACTGGCGCCGAGGCGGCCGAGGTCGTTACCGGTGAGCACCTCGCTGTTGCGCACCTCGGCAGGCAGCGCGTCCACACCGATGCCCATCTCCTTGTTCGGTTGCGGGTACTCGAACAAGGCATCGCCGTGTGCACGCACATAGAACGAACCGCCCATGCGGCCCACGAGGTCGATCTTGCGCTGGTCGATCCTTCCGTTCGCATCGAGCACATGCTCGGCGATATGGATCAGCACGATCTCGCACACCACCAGGTTCCCTGCGCCACCACCGGTACCGGTCCCGATCACCTCCTTCACCCGGCACTCGAACTGCACGGGACTCTCCTTCACCCGGAAGGGGCGCACCTTCTCCGAGGCGATGGGGGTGAGGCCGGCCTTCGCGAATTCGTCCACGCCTTCGGGATACTCGGTGCTCGCCAAGGAGGCCTGCATCACCAGTGCATGGTCCACCACATTGATCACCACCTCGGGTACGGCCTTCACGTTGTGGTAGGTGTGCTTGGTGGTGTTGTCCCGGCCGCGGCGAGCGGGGCTGAAGATGCAGATCGGCGGGTTGGCGCCGAAAACATTGAAGAAGCTGAAAGGGCTCAGGTTAGGCCTTCCATCGGCGTCGATGGTGCTGGCGAAGGCGATGGGCCGGGGGCCTATCGCGCCCACCAGATGACCGTGCAGTTCGGCCACGGGCAGCTCGGCGGGATCGGCTCGTTTCATCGGGTCTTCCGGGTCGGGGCCGCGAAGGTACGTGCGCCCGCCGGTCCCGGTCCGAGCGGCATGAACGGCTATCTTTGCCCGCCTTTTTACGGACGTGGCGGAATTGGTAGACGCGCTGGTCTTAGGAGCCAGTACCGTGAGGTGTGGGGGTTCGAGTCCCCCCGTCCGTACAGCAAGGGCGACGTGGACGTCGCCACGAATACGACCGACATGAACATCGAACGCCAAGACACCGGCACGCTCACCGCCGACCTCAAGCTGAAACTGGCACCCGAGGATTACACCCCCGGCGTGGAGAAGGCCTTGAAGGAACAACGCAGGACCGCCACCCTCCCCGGCTTCCGCCCCGGACAGGTGCCCATGGCCATCATCCGGAAGCGCGTGGGCAAGAGCATCCTGATCAACGAGGTGGAGCGCCTCGTGGGCCGCACCTTGACCGAATACATCCAGGACAACAAGCTGCGGGTGCTCGGCCAACCCCTGCCGAAGAACGATGCCTTCAGCGAGAACAACTGGGATGAACCCGGCGAGCTGACCTTCCACTACGAGATGGGCATGGCGCCCACCTTCGATGTGGAGCTCGGCGAGAAGCTCGGCGTGGAATACCCGGTGATCGATGTGAACGATGAACTGGTATCGCGGGAGATCTCCGATATGCAGCGCCGTTTCGGTACGATGTCGGATGCCGAGGTGAGCGGCGACAAGGACATGTTGATCGGGGATGTGATCGAGCTCGACGGCACCGGCGCGATCAAACCGGGTGGGTTGATGAACCGCACCAGCATCAGCCTGGAGTTCCTGAAGGACGATGCCACCCGTGCGCTCTTCACCGGCAAGAAGGCGGGCGATGAGGTGACCGCCGACCCGAATCGGATCAGCGACAACCACGACGACCTGGCCCGCATGTTCGGTGTGGACCATGCGGCCATCCATGCGCTGGAAGGCAACGTGCTGTTCCGCATCGCGGAGATCAAACGCATGGATCCCGTGCCGGTGGACCAGGCCCTCTTCGACCGGGTCTACGGTCAGGGTGCGGTGGCGGATGAGAGCGATTTCCGGAAGCGGGTGAAGGAAGGCATCGAGGGCCAACTGCGTCGGGACAGCGATCGCGTGTTCAAGCGGCTGGTGATGAGGAAGCTCGAACAGAATGCCTCCATCGACCTGCCCGAGGCCTTCCTCAAGCGTTGGATCCAGCGCACCAGTGAGAAGCCCATCACGAGCGAGGAGGTGGAGAGCGGATTCGCCGGTTATGCGCAAGGGCTGCGGCGTCAGCTGGTGGAGGACCGCATCCTGGAGAAGTACGGACTGGAGGCGAAGGGCGAGGAGCTGGATGCCTTCGCCAAGCGTTACGTCACCGACCAATTCACCCAGTACGGCATGCCGGCTCCGGACGAGGTGGAGGTGCAGAAGATCGCCGGCCGTCTGCTGGGCGATCGCGAGCAGATCAAACGCATGCGCGATTCCATCGTGGAGCAGAAGCTGATGGCGCACTTCAAGGCCATGTTGAGCCCGAAGGAAAAACGGGTCGGCTTCGATGAGTTCGTAAACTTGGCCCGTACGGCCTGAAGTAGAACGCCGTCCCGAACGTCTACCTCCACACATCCGAACAACACGCATGTTCCCCAAGGACGAATTCAACAAGTACGCGGTGAAGCACCGCGGTATCAGCAGCAGCACGCTGCACAGCTACATCAACAGCGGCATCACCTCCTCGATGACCCCGTACATCATCGAGGAGCGCCAGTTGAACGTGGCGCAGATGGACGTGTTCAGCCGCTTGATGATGGACCGCATCATCTTCCTGGGCACGGGCATCAACGACCAGGTGGCCAACATCATCCAGGCGCAGTTGCTGTTCCTGGAGAGCGTGGACGCGAAGAAGGACATCCAGATCTACCTCAACAGCCCCGGTGGTGGGGTGTATGCCGGTCTCGGTATCTACGACACCATGCAGTACATCCAGCCCGATGTGGCCACGATCTGCACGGGCATGGCGGCCTCCATGGGTGCGGTGCTCCTGTGCGCCGGTGCCAAGGGCAAGCGCAGCGCGCTGAAGCATAGCCGCGTGATGATCCACCAGCCGTTGGGCGGCGCCGAAGGGCAGGCCATCGACATGGAGATCACCGTGCGCGAGATCGTGAAGCTCAAGAAGGAACTCTACGAGATCATCAGCACGCACAGCGGCCAACCGATCGAGAAGGTGGAGAAGGACAGCGATCGCGACTATTGGATGATCGCCGAGGAGGCGAAGGCGTACGGCATGATCGATGAGCTCCTGATGCGCAATCCCAAGTAAGGGACATCCGTTCACGAAGGGATCATGAAGGCCCCTGCCCGGTGCAACCGGACAGGGGCTTTCGCATGAAGGGCGTTCGGGAGCGGCTCCTGTCGGTCCGCGCGCCCGCGGTGTATCTTTGGGCTGCCCGTTCGCGTAGGAACGTGCCACCTCGACTCCCATGGAAAAGAAAGAGATCAAGTGTTCCTTCTGCGGCCGCGATAAGCAGGACACCAACGTGCTGATCGCCGGCATCACGGGACACATCTGCGACAACTGCATCGGTCAGGCGCAGAACATCATCCAGGAGGAGTTGAGCCAGCGTGACCGCAGCGAGCTCGAAGGGAACGTGGTGGTGCAGAAACCGGTGGACATCAAACGTTACCTCGATGAGTACGTCATCGGGCAGGACGATGCCAAGAAGGTGCTGAGCGTGGCCGTCTACAACCACTACAAGCGCCTGATGCAGAAGAGCACCGGCGATGATGTGGAGATCGAGAAGAGCAACATCATCCTCGTCGGGGAAACAGGTACCGGCAAGACCCTCCTGGCGAAGACCATCGCACGGTTGCTGAACGTACCCTTCGCCATCGCCGATGCCACCGTGCTCACGGAGGCCGGCTACGTGGGCGAGGACGTCGAGAGCATCCTCAGCCGCCTGCTCCAAGCGGCCGATTACGACGTCAGCAAGGCCGAACGGGGCATCGTCTTCATCGATGAGATCGACAAGATCAGCCGCAAGAGCGATACGCCGAGCATCACACGAGATGTCAGCGGCGAAGGGGTCCAGCAGGCCTTGCTCAAGCTCCTGGAAGGAAGCGTGGTGAACGTGCCGCCCCAAGGTGGCCGCAAGCACCCCGAACAGAAGTTGATCCAGGTGGATACGCGCAAGATCCTCTTCGTCTGCGGCGGCGCGTTCGATGGCATCCAGAAGATCATTGCGCGCCGCGTGAAGAGCAGTGCCGTGGGCTATAGTGCCAGCAAGGAGTCGCGCATCAACGACGAGCATCTGTTGCAGTACGTGGCCCCCACCGATCTGCGCAGCTTCGGCCTCATCCCCGAACTCATCGGCCGGTTCCCGGTGCTCACCTACCTCGACCCTTTGGACCGCGAGAGCCTGCGACGCATCCTCACCGAGCCCAAGAACGCCTTGGTGAAGCAGTATGTGAAGCTCTTCGAGATGGACAAGGTGAAGCTGACCTTCGACAAGAAGGTGCTGGACTTCATCGTGGACAAGGCGGTGG
>DASWWQ010000084.1:0-16405 GCA_036405935.1 Flavobacteriales bacterium | reverse complement strand
CGATATAGGCTGGGACGCAGGATGGTGCCGTACTTCTTCACGATGGCGCTGGAGAGGTCGTGTCCCTTGGCGTTGCGGTAGCCGGTCTTGTGCTGCAGCAGTCGCTCCTGCGGGGTCTTGCTGGTCATGCCCACATAGACGCATTCCAGCACGCCGTTGTACTGCGGGTTCGCCTCGCGGAAACGGCGGTCCTCCGTGTAGACACGGCGGTGCAGTTCGATCACATAGACGGTGTAGACCGTGGGCATTCCGCAAGGTGAGGTGTGAAGGTCGTCCGTACGGCGTGAAGTAAGGCTTCGGTACATCCGGAGACCCGAACCGGGGGCACTTCCTATTTTCGCGGATCCACCCTTCACCTGCGCATGCGTTCCTTCTTCTCCTGCTTCGCCCTGCTGATCCACTTCGCTACCCCGGCCCAGGTGGTGAATGAACTGGAGCGGTTCTTCACCACCGCACAGGTGCAGCAGGTCAAGGGCACACCCACGGGTGATGTCTTCGTCAGAGGCACCTTCATCGGCACGCTCCAGTTGGGCGATCATTCCTTGACGATGGCGCCCTCGAACAACTTGGGCTGGTTCCTGGCCAAGCGCGCAGCGAATGGCGAATGGTCGTGGCTGCAAGGCTTGGAGCCTTCGGGGGCGGCCTGGCCACAGATGGACATCACGCAGAACGGGGAGATCGTACTCTCGTTCGTCACCGGGGCGGCAGCCACCTATGCCGGTGCGGACCTAGGTACCACGACCCATTCCGCGCGCATCCTGCACATCTCCCCGGTGGATGGAAGTCTTCTCCGTTACATCCATTTCCCTTTCAGCGGATACGACTTCACCACCATGGCGTTGGCCAACGGCGCCATCGCTTTGGCACCACACTTCGACTTCATGGGTTCGCCCATGGAACTCCCCAACGGAGTGCCGTGGTCCAACACGGCGGAGACCGGTGTCTTCATCCTGGATGCCGATGGCCTGCCCACGATGGTGGCGGAGTGCGAAACACCCGGCCACAGTTCGATGGTGATCAGCGATGTGATGGCCAACGGGGACCTGCTCCTGCGCGTGGACTGGTCCAACGACCCCTGCACCTTCCAAGGCCTCACCTTGACCGGCACCGGACCGGGCATCCGGGTGGAGCTCATCCGTCTTACCCAACAGGGCGAAGTGGTCTGGCATCTGCCCTTGCGCGGTCCGTACCCCTTCATCCCCTCGCTCCCTGAAGAGCGTACGGATGGCGAGATCACCTTCTTCCTCAGCACACCTTCCGCCGTATCGTGGAACGGGATCGACTTCCCCGATAGCAGCACCGCGCGCATCGTGCTCAACGGAGCCGGGGAACTCGTGGGGCACCAATTCCTGGACATGAGCGACGTCACCGTCGATCTGAACGTGTCGATGGACAACGGCAGCGCCTTCATCACCGGGCGCTACACGGCGGGCGTCAGCGTCATCGCCGGTCATCCCCAACCACCCGATGCCGTTGGCGAGAGCGGCTACCTCGCCCACCTCACGAGCGAAGGTGTGATAGATCATGTGGAATACGGCATCGGTGATGTGTACCCGTCCGGTATCGGTCCACTTCCGAACGATCGCTATTGCCTATCGTTGGGCTTCAACTCCTCCGCCACATGGGCCGGTGTTCCGCTGCCCTATGATCCCGATGCCACCACCCAGCTCCGCGGCGTGGTCACCTACGGCCCCCCCTGCATGGTGACCGTCATCGACAGTGTTACACCCGCAACATGCGATGCTCCGAACGGCGGAGGCTTCGCGCTGCACGTGCTTGGAGGGGTCGAGCCCTACACGTGGCTTTGGAACGATGGCGGCACTGGACCCGAGCGCACCGGGCTAACGGGCGGTGTCTACGAAGCCACGGTGACCGATGCCGAAGGTTGCAGCGTTGCCACGTGGGTGCATGTGCCCGGACCGGTCGGGGGCCTATTCCCCGACCTGGCGGGAGGCATCACCGCACTTCCCTGTTTCCGTCCGGGTATGCCCACGGTGATCAGCGCATGGGCCTGGTCTCCCGCTTGTGTTCCGGTGGATGCCGTGCTGCGCGTGGTGCTTGACCCTCTGGTGGACTATGTGGGGGGCATGGAGCCCGGGGACCAACTCATCGGCGATACGCTCCTGCTCGCCTTGGGCCCCATCAGCATGGAGAACCCCGGCGTGACCCGCACCTTGACCTGCACCACCGCCCCCGAAGCATCGATCGGAGACTCTGTCTGCTTCGACATCACGCTGCTTCCACAGGACCTTGCACCGGACAACAACCACTTCATCGCGTGCTATCCCGTGGTGAACTCCTACGACCCCAACGACAAGGCGGTGACCCCGCAGGGCACCGGACCGATGGGAGCCATCGACCCCGGCGTGCGCACGTTGGACTACCTCATCCGCTTCCAGAACACGGGCAACGCCCCGGCCTTCAACGTCTTCATCGATGACACGCTCGACACGGACCTGGACCTCGCCGGCCTGCAGGTGATGGGCCACAGCCATCCGATGGAACTGGACATCCGGGAAGGGCGCGTGCTCCGTTTCCGGTTCGATGACATCATGCTACCGGACAGCGCGAACGACGAGCCCAATAGCCACGGCTTCGTGGCCTACCGCATCCCGATCCGCAGCGATGCAGCACCGGGCACCGTGATCACCAACACGGCGCACATCTTCTTCGACCTTAACCCCGCCGTGATCACCAATACCACGATCAACACCATCGAACTCTCCACGGCCGTCGGGGAGCAAAGTGCACAAGGCGATATGCTTCGCCTGCATCCCAATCCGACCGCCGACCGCTTGACGGTGCATTCCTCGCTCCAGGCATCCGGCACCGTGGCGCAGTTGTTCGATCAACAGGGCCGTTCGGTGCTGCACATCCCGCTCGGACCGGAACGCACCACGATCGATACACACATGCTGGATGCGGGGGTCTATATCCTTCGCATCGGCGCTCACAGCGCACGCTTCGTGAAGGTGGATCCGTGAAAGGAGGATCGGGAAGCTGGGCTTGATCCCGATGCCCGCCGAGGAACATGATCCTTGCCTGTCCGGAGCGCGCCCGTCCATCGGCGGTTGAAAAAGTCCGGCCGGACGACGGACCCACCTACCGCACCAACGTTACCGCACCGCTCACCTCCTCCGGCTCCTGGTACGGTAGGCGGTAGCCCATCCGATAGGCATACACACCGGTCGGCACTTCCTCCCCTTTGAAGGTGCCGTCCCAGCGTTGGGTGGGATCCTTCGAGGTGAAGACCACCGTGCCCCAACGGTCGTGCACGGAAACGAAGTAGTCCATCGGAATGCAGGCACCGGACCAGCTCCAGGTGTCGTTCAGGCCATCGCCATCGGGGGTGAAGGCCGAGGGCGCCCACACGTTGCATCGCGCCGCGCAGTCCTCCAGCTCGATGCTGTGCTGCACCTGCACCACACCGCAGACCAAGGTCAGTTCCAACGTCACCTCGTTCACTCCGGCCTGCGTGAACCACAAGAGCGGATCACCCTGATGCATGGGACTCACCGAGCCGCTGCCGCTCCAATGCGCATCCAGCACCGGCTGTTCGGTATGCACCACCACGCGCACCGGTTCCTGGATACAATGTCCTTCCAAGGTGAAGTCCGCCTCGCACAGGCAGGCGACGATCTCCACTTCGGCCATGGCCTCATCGCTGCAGCCGTTGGCATCCACCGCCGTGATCACATACGTGCCGGCTTCGGTCACCGCCGTGGGATCCGCCACCGGCACACCGTTCAGCGTATAGCTGATATCGGATCCGCTCGCGGGGAACTCGGTCGTGAGGTCCACCGACTCCCACGCACACAGGGTGAAGAGACGGTCCGCTCCCAACGCAGGACCCGCATGCACGGTCATCGTCACGAAGAGGGTGTCCGTGCAACCCGCAGCATTGGTTTCCACGAAGCGGTATGCACCCGGCAGCAACACCGCCGTGGGATCCGACACCGCTGCACCGTTCAAGGTCCACGAGGCGTTGGTGCCGATCAAGGCGGAAAGGTCCACGGGTACTCCCGCGCAGGTGGACACCACTTGGTCCGCACCCAGCTCCGGTGCGGGTTCCAAGGTGAGCGTGGCCTGGGCCGTGCCACTGCAACCGTAGGCGTTCATCGACGTGAGCGAATAGGTGCCGGCCTCCGTCACCGCCGTGGGATCGGCGACCTCCACGCCTTGCAAGGTCCACGTATCCGTGTTGGCACCGGTGGCGAACACCGCGTTCAGGTCCACCGCTTGGCCTTCACAGGCCACGATGGACTGATCATCCCCGAGCAGCACTTCAGGCGCGAGGTCCACGTTCACCAGGGCCGTGTCCGTGCAGCCTTGGGTGTTCATCGCCACCAACGTGTACACACCGGGCACATCCGCCGCCACGGGTGGATCGATCGGATCCCCCGCGAAGCTCCACACCGCGGAGGTGATCCCCGGGATGTTGTCGTAGAAGGAGGTCAGGTCATCGCCTTCCCCCACGCAGGCCGTTGCCCACGTGTCCGCGCCGATCGACGGCGCCACCAAGCTGTTCACCACCACCAAGGCCGTATCCGCACAATCGTCGGAGTTCGATGCCACCAGCCGGTAGGTGCCCCCACCGTTCACGGAAGAGGGATCCATTACCGGTGCGCCGATGTAGGTCCACGCCGCAGTGAGCCCAGCGGTGTTGTAGAGCGACGTGAGGTCCAGGAAGGTGTTGCTGCACACATCGAACACCTGGTCCGCACCCAGGGCGGGTGATGCTTGCCAGGAGACCGTGACCGCGGCCGACGCTTCGCAGCCGTCCACGCTCGTGTAGCCGGCGGTGTAGATGCCTTCGCCGATCACCGTCGTGGGATCGGCCACCGCATCCCCGTACTGCGTCCAGACCAAGGCATCCGCAGGGAACGGATAGACCGAGGTCAGGTCCACGGCGGTGCCCGCGCAGGTCGTGATGCTCTGGTCCTCGCCGACCACCGGATCGGGGGCGATGCCCAAGTCCACTGCCGCGGTATCCGTACAACCGCCGCCGTTCGTGGCCACCACGGTGTAGCTGCCGGGAGCGCTCGCCGCCGTGGGTGAAGGGATCACCGCACCGTTGTACCACCATTCCAAGGTGGAGCCACCCGCGCTGAACAAGGTGGTGAGGTCGTAGGCATCGCCGGAGCAGATCAGGGCCCAGGTGTCGTTGCCGAGCGAGGGTGATCCCGCATCGTTCACCGCGACGAAGGCGGTGTCCGCACAACTGCCACCGTTCGAAGCCACCAGCCGGTACGTGCCCGAAACCAGCACCGCTGTGGGATCCGCCACCGGCGCTCCCAGCAAGGTCCAGGTCGTAGTGAGGCCCGTGGTGATGTAGAGCGCGGTGAGGTCCACGGGTTCATTGCCGCATCGGAGCACCGCTTGGTCCGCGCCCAGTGCCGGACCGCTGCCCACCGTCACGTTCACGTTGGCCTGGTCCATGCAGCCGGCCGCACTGGTGGCCGTCACGCTGTAGTTACCGGGCTGGGTGGCCGATGTGGGTGTGGCGAAGGGCGCCGATTGGAAGGTCCATGCGGTAGTGGACCCGGCGGTGTTCACCACAGTGGTCAGGTCCACGCTGCCGCCGGCGCAGATGCTGACCGCGGTGTTGGGCCCGAGGTCGGGTGCGGGATCCACCGTCAGCGTCACGTACGTCGTATCGCTGCACGCGGTGTTGGGCTGGGCGATCACGCGGTACACACCCGCGGTGAATGCCGTACCGGCCGAAGCGCCGGAGATGGGGGTGCCGTTGAAGGTCCACAGCGGTGGCGTGTTGAAGACAAGGCCATAGGCCAGGTTGGCGCCGGGACCGTTGCTGCAGCGCGACACGGTGTGGTCCGGTCCGAGCGGAGGCGATGCCGCGAACACCTCGTAGGAAGCCCAATAGGTGCAGCCCTGCCACGGGTCATCGGCGATCACGTCGTACCAACCGGGCACGGTCACCGCGGAGGCATCCACGGGGGTACCGTTCAACGAAACCGTGATGGTGTAGCCGAAGGAGGAATAGTAGCTGTTGATGTCCACGGTTGTACCGGGACACAGGATCGACTGTCCATTGGGGATCGAACCCCAGCACGGCGGCGGACCATCGAAGGCGAAGGCGAAGCCGGCGTTCCCGGCGGAACCATTGAACCAGCCCGGTGTCCACGGGCCGCCCGGTCCGATGCCGCCACCGGCGCAGGCCGTGTCGATCACGGTGATGGTCCACGTACCGTCGGCGTTCTCGTAGTCGAAGACGCTGAGGTCACCGCCCTGGCCCGTCCAATAGCCGTTGAAGGGCGCGTTGCCCGTGGTGATGTTGGGACTCCAGCCGCCGTTGGTGAAATTGGTGTTGGTGTAGTTCTGGCCGCCTGCGCCGTTGAAGGCCGACAGCAGCAGCGTGGTGCCCTGCGGGGAGGTCACCGTGATCTTCAGCGTCTGCGGATGGTTGGAGGTGATGGCGATGCCCAGGTTCTGCAGCGAATAGCTCCACCAGCCCATGCCCGGGGGTTGCAGGATGCCGATGCCGAAGACGTTCGCCGTGAAGGTGCTGGTGTCGCAGAGGGGAATGGGCCCGCTGTTGAACGGATAGATCTGCGCACAGACGGGGGACTGCAACAGCCACAGGAGCAGACCGATGATCCATGACCCGGCCTTATGGGATAGGCGATCGATCGGCGGGTGCTCGGGCATGGGGTGGGGACGGCGCAGGGATGACGCCCGGCGCTCCGCGCGGTTGCCTAGCGCGCGTGGATGTCGTCCTTTCGGGTGAGTTCGTGGGCCTTCGGCCTTGGGGCTCGGTTGCGAGCCACGAGCTTCGAGCCATGAGCCTGCCTGTCCATGGATGCGTGCTTGCTCCCTACCCGGACGTCATCGCGAGCGGCGCCCTGGCCGCGTGGCGATCTCCCACTCCATCGTCATCGCGAGCCGCGCTTTTGGCCGCGTGGCGATCTCCTGCACAACTTCTTACAAGGAGATTGCTTCGTCGCAGAGCCTCCTCGCAATGACGTGGGGATGGGGCGCAATGACGATGGAATGGGACGTCATCGCGAGCGGCGCTTTTGGCCGCGTGGCGATCTCCTGCACAGCCTCTTACAAGGAGATTGCTTCCCGGGTCATCCCGGGTTCAACCCGGGACCGGGACCGCAGAGCCTCCTCGCAATGACGGGGGGATGGGGCGCAATGACGATGGGATGTGCCATGCCTCTCCGGTCCAGACTTCCTCATGGCTCCAACAGTTCATCATACAGGTCCTTCCAGTTCGGGTTCATCGCTTCGATCAGTGCGATCTTTCTGCTGCGACTTCCGGCCTTCAATTGCTTCTCCCGTGCGATGGCCTCCTCGATGAAGGCGAAATGTTCGTAGTACACCAACATCCCCAGCCGATAGCGCGCGGTGAAGGAGCCACCCTTCTCCCGGAGCCGATGCTGGGTTGTTCGCCCGATCAGATCCGATGTAACACCGATGTACAGCACACCGCGCCGGCGGTTCGTCATGATGTAGATGCTGCCTCCGCGTTGCATGGAATGGTGTTTCCCATGGGACGCCGGAAGCGCTCCATCGTCATCGCGAGCGGCGTATTTGGCCGCGTGGCGATCTCCCACTCCATCGTCATCGCGAGCCGCGCTTTTGGCGGCGTGGCGATCCCCCACTCCATCGTCATCGCGAGCCGCGCTTTTGGCGGCGTGGCGATCTCCTGCACAACCTCTTACAAGGAGATTGCTTCGTCGCAGAGCCTCCTCGCAATGACGTGGGGATGAGGCGCAATGACGATGGAAGGGGACGTCATCGCGAGCCGCGCATTTGGCGGCGTGGCGATCTCCAGCTACATCGTCATCGTGAGCGGCGCTCTGGCCGTGTGGCTCCTTGTTGCGATTGCGGCTCAAGGCCGCAATGACACGAGTGCATGGGAAGGGATCACGACGCTGTGCGTCGTGATCCCTTCCCCCGTTTGTTGTCACCCCGGGCCTGACCCGGGGTCGCATGGGATAGCCATGCACAGGGCTCCTTCTCCCGCCGTCATCGCGAGCGGCGCCCTGGCCGCGTGGCGATCCTATCACGGCACCTGCTCCACGCGGGTGCTGGTGGGTACCACGCCGCCGATGTTCTGCAGGATGATGTCGCGGTCGTTGGCCGATCCGGTGTAGCGCACCGTGCCGTCCAGGTTCACATCCTCCGACCGGTAACCGGTGAGGGTGTTGGTGGGCACCAACCCGCCGATGGCCACCAGGATCGGATCGCGATCGTTGTTGGTACCGGTGTAGCGCAGCACACCATCGGAACGCACATCGCCCGCCCACAGGGCCCGCACCGCACCGATGGTGCAACGCGCATCCGTGCCGTACGTGGCCGTGGCCGCTTGGCCGAGGTCGAGCGCGGTGGTGGTGCGCGCAAGCGCCACGGGTCCGGCCGTCATCGCACCCAGATGGTTGCGGTGCATCACGGCCACATGGTAGTTGCCCGGCCCGATGGGGATGGCCAGAGGCGAAGTGCCATCGACCGCAACGATATCACCGTCGCGCTGCAGCAGACCGGCCGCTTGTGATACGATGGTTCCCGGTGCTGTGGACGAACGCAGCTGCACCAGCACCCAATCCACCACGGCGTTGCCACCCGTTACGCTCAACACCGCAGGCGCCACCGTTTCCGTACCGGCGTATCCCCGGAGGGGTGCATACGGCTGCGCTGCGGGAAAGCCGGGCAACGTGCGCAGCGCATCGTTCATCAGACCGGTGGTGCTGTTGTAGGGTCCTTGCAGCAGCACCTTCGCACTGACCAGCACGCCGGGGTTGAATACCACGCCGTACTCCTCCACCTGACCGTACTGCAAGGTGGTGCAGGCACCGGGCACGGTGTTCACGAAATCGGTGATCACGCGCAGGCGCAGCGGCTGCCCGATCAACGGCGAGGCCGGTGTGGTGAAGGTTCCCGCAACACGGCCTTGACCTTGTGCGGGAGCGAACACCTCCTCACCCGCATCCCCGAAATCACCATCGCGGTTGTAGTCGATGTACACCCGGCGCCATTGCGGATTGAAACCGCTGCCCTCCACCGCGATGGGATAGGTGGTGTTGCCGTCCAAGGCGATGATGTGCGAACAGGTCAGGTCCTCCATCACCGGACCATCGTAGGCACTGGCCCGCTCGAAGGCGCCCAACCGGAAGGACGTGATCCCGACATCGCCGGCCGGCGCGGTGGTGCGTGTTACCGTGCATCCCATCGCTGGCGCAGCGGAGAACACGGTGATGTAGGCTGTGCGGGTGACGGTGGTGCCGGTGCCGGTGCCGAGGCCGTTGCTCGCGGTCAAGGTCACTGCGTAGGTGCCCGGTGTGTTGTACGTGATGGTGGGGTGCTGGGCCGTGCTCGTGGACGGCGTGCCACCAACGAAGCTCCAGCTCCACGCCGTGGGCGTCAGCAACGACGCATCGGTGAAGCTGATGGTGTTGCCCGTGCAGAGGTAGTGCGCGCTGGCGGTGAAGTCCGTGCGCGGCGGACCGGTCACGGTCATCGTCAACGTGTTGCTGGTGGCGGGACTGGCCACTACACCGACGAGGTTGCTGAAGAGGCGGGCGTGGATGCGATCGCCCGGCAACAACGTGCTGTTGCTGTAGGTGGCGCCCGTGCCCACGAGCAGGTCGTTGCGGAACCACTGGTAGGTGGGCGCACCACCGCCGTTCACCGGTGTGGGCGTGAAGGTGACGTTGGTGCCGTACGTGATGGTGCTGCTCGGCGATGCGGCGATGCTCACGGAGGCCATCGCGCCGCTCACGTACACGCCGTAGTCCTCCACGTCCGCGATCAGGAAGGGTTCGGTGCAGCTGCGCTTCGCTGCCGAGAGTGGTCCCCATTCACTGTAGACCCGCATCCGCAACAGCGTGTTCTGCACGGCGGTGTTGGGGATGGTGACGGTGGTGGTGAAGCGGTTATGCCGTTCGTTCACCGGGCCCGTGCCGCTACCCACCAGTTCGCCCGGCTCGAAGCTGCCGTTGTTGTTGTAGTCGATGTACACCTCCACCGATGCACCTCCCTCGTTGGGCTGTCCGGCACTGAACAACACGGTGAGCGGATAGGTGCCGTTGCGCGCCACCACGGTGCTGCGTGTACACGCCAAGTCGCTGTACCCATCGCTGTAGAGGAATCCCGTGGTGTGGTCCATGTCGCGGAAACGCACGGCCTGCACGTTCTGCCCTGTCCAGCCCGGACCGTAGGTGGTGGTGGGTACACAGGCGGCCGCGGGTGCTGCGCCGGTCACCACCACCACACCGTTGGCCGTGTGGGCGGCGGTGCCTGCCGTGGTGGTCACCGACAGCGTGGCGTTGTAGGTGCCTGCGCTGGCCAGGGTGAACGTGGGGTTCTGCGCCGTGCTGGTGTAGGTGTTCACGCCATTGGTCACGGTCCACGCGAAGCTGATCCCGGGGAACTCCGAGTCGGGCAGCCAGGTGTTCGGCAGGCAACTGCCCGTGGCGTACAGCGTGATGGATTGTCCCGCACCGCAGACCACCTTGCGCGGCGTGCGGATGCTCAGCACCGGCACGCCCGGGGGCACCAGGGCCAGGTTGCCGTTGGCCGTCAGGAAGGAGCCGCGGTAGGTCTCGAAGGCCAGCATCATGCGCGCTGCCTGTTGCGTGGTGAAGCGGTCCGTGCACCCGCTGTAGTCCATGTAGTTGTTCTCGAACAGGGCATTGGCGCTGCCGCCATCGCAGCTGTTGGTGCCGCCACTGGTGCAGGTGAAGATGCTGCTGCGGATGTGTGGCGGTGTGTCGCACAGCTGATCACCGTCCATGGCGCAGGCGGTATTGACGGGGCAGGCCGTACCGTTCGCGTCCCCTTCGAAGGTGTGGAAGAGGTTCATGGCGTGGCCCATCTCGTGGGTCCAGATGGAGGCACCGGATGGACGCGCTTCGCTCACCTCCTGCACGATGCCATCCACCGCGGATCCATGCGCGGGCGCCAATGTGGCATAACCCGCCACCCCATCGATCGCACCCACCAGCCACACATTGTAATAGGTGGTGGGGTCCCACCGGTCGATGGCCTTCACCTGCGCATCCGTCAGTCCCGCTCCTCCCACCCCACTGGCCATGTACAGCGTATTGCCGGTCATGTTCCGCCGCGTGATGCCGTTGGTGCAGTTGCCGTTGGGATCGCGCACGGCCAGCACGAACTCCATGCCCACCTCCACGCCGTTCGCGCCGGGGGTACCCACCACACGGCGGAACCGTTCGTTCATCGCCTGGATCGCCTCCACGATCTCGGCATCGGTGATGTCCGTGAGCGCCGTGCCCGTTTCCAGCACATGCACCACCACGGGGATCTTGTACGTGGTGAGGCTGCGCGCCCTACCGGTGCTGCGTTGCGCCAATTCGCTGAAGCGCCGCATCTCCGCGCGGTACGCCGGATCCTGCGCCATGCGCTGTTGGTGCAGCACATCGGTACCGCAGTCGTGCCCGGTGTGCAGCGGTCGGGGCTGCAGCTGGGCGAATGCGGAAAGGCCCACCACCGCGGCGAGCAGGACAAGTGTGGTGCGAAGCATCATGGTGCCGGGAGGGTCGGGCACCAAAACTGGAGCAATGGCCCTGATGGGGAATGCGTAGAAATACGGGTTGTGGGGCCTGCGGCTTTGGGGCTCGGCCTCAAGCTTCAAGCTTGCTTGTCGCGGAGGGGTGCCTGGGCCCAACTCCCCCGTTACCGCGAGCCGCGCCACCGCACCGTCATCACGAGCCGCGCATTTGGCGGCGTGGTGATCCCCCCTCCGTCATCGCGAGCCGCGCTCTGGCAGCGTGGCGATCTCCCACTTCACCGTCATCGCGAGCGGCGCTTTGGCCGCGTGGCGATCTCCTCCACAACGTCATCGCGAGCGGCGCTCTGGCGGCGTGCCGATCTCCCACTTCACCGTCATCGCGAGCGGCGCCCTGGCCGCGTGGCGATCTCCTCTCCAACGTCATCGCGAGCCACGCTCTGGCGGCATGGCGATCCCCCACAGCACCGTCCTCGGATCGCTGAACCCTACCCTCGCAAGACCTACTTCCTTTCCGGCTCCGTCAACTCCCCGTTCAGCTCCTGCCAGCGCGAGAACTGCAGCGGCGTCAGGATGTTCTTCAGGGCCTCGCGGCGTTCGGTCCACAGCAGGCGGTACCGTTCATCCGCCGGATCCGTGGTGCCCAGGTCCTGCAACCGTTCGCTGTACACCCGATCGATGTCCAGCACCCGTTGCGCTTGGCTGCGGTCCAGCAGGATGCTGGCCAAGGCCGTGTCGGGCGCGAAGAAGGCGGCATCCAAGGTGTCGTCCTGCGCCCGCGGGCTGCCGGCCTGCGGCGCGAAGCGTTGGTCCTGCTCGCGTCGGTCCCGCTGCATCTGCAACGAGCCGTCCTTGTTGCGGTCCCGGCCCAGGTCATTGGGCTGCGGGGTGGTCTGGGCCGACAGGCTGCCCATCAGCAGCACTGCGGCGGTGAGGTAGATGAAACGTTCCATGACCGGAGCGGGGCAAGGAGCGGGCCTGGGTGTTTTCTTCGGAAACGCGAATACGGCCTGGGGAAGGGGTACCACGATCACGAGGCGCTACCACACTGATGCGGATGCCCGGAACACATGTCCCGTTCTATCTGGACAGATCCTTCGCGATCAGCCGGAACTGCTCCAACGCAGCCTCCAAGTCCTCGACGATCTCCGCAGCCAAAACACCCGGCTCCGGCAAGTTGGCGCTGTCCTCCAAACTGTCATCCTTCAGCCAGAAGATGTCCAGGCTGGCCTTGTCACGGGCCATGACCTCATCGTACGTGTACTTGCGCCAGCGGCCTTCGGGCGACTTCTCGCTCCAGGTCGCCTTGCGCTCGTGGCGGTCGGCGGGGTTGAAGCAGGTGATGAAGTCCTTGAGATCCTCGAAGGCCAAGGGGTCGGTTTTCAGCGTGTGCTTGATGTTGGTGCGGTAGTCGTAGATCCAGACATCACTGGTCCACGGCTTCTTGCTGGCGGGCTTGTTCTCGAAGAAGAGCACATTGGCCTTCACGCCCTGCGCGTAGAAGATGCCCGTGGGCAGACGCAGGATGGTGTGCAGCTCCGTGCTGCGCATCAACTCACGGCGCACCGTTTCGCCTGCACCACCTTCGAAGAGCACATTGTCCGGCAGCACCACGGCGGCCGTGCCGCCGATCTTCAGCATGCTGCGGATGTGCTGCACGAAATTCAGCTGCTTGTTGCTCGTGGTGGCCCAGAAGTCCTGGCGGTTGTAGGTGAGCGCCTCGCGCTTCTCCTCACCGTCCTCGTTGGTCACCGTGATGCTGCTCTTCTTGCCGAAGGGCGGGTTGGTGAGCACGTAGTCGAAGGTGTCGTTCGGCTGGGCCCGCAAGCTGTCATCGCGCTGGATGGGGCTCTCGTGGTCCATGTCCCCCACGTTGTGCAGGAACAGGTTCATCAGCGCCAGGCGGGCGGTGCTGGTCACGATCTCCCAACCGCGGAAGGTCTCGTACTTCAGGAACTGCAGTTGTTCCTTGTTCAGCCTATGGTGTTCAGTGAGGAAGTCGTAGGCCGCCAGGAAGAAGCCACCCGTGCCACAGGCCGGATCGGCGATCGTCTTCTTCGGTTCCGGCCGCACGCACTCCACCATCGCCTGGATCAACGGACGTGGTGTGAAGTACTGCCCGGCACCGCTCTTGGTGTCCTCCGCGTTCTTCTGCAGCAGGCCTTCGTAGATATCGCCTTTCACATCGGCACCGAGCAACACCCAGCTCTCACCGTCGATGAGTTTGATGAGCTTGTGCAGCTTGGCCGGGTCGCTGATCTTGTTCTGGCTCTTCACGAAGATGTCGCCGAGCATGCCCTTCTCCTTGCCCAGCTTGTCCAGCAACTTCACGTAGTGCGTCTCCAGCTCGGCACCGCTCTTGCCACGCAGGCTCGGCCAGTCGAAGCCCTTCGGGATCTTCGTATCGCGCTTGTAGGGTGGCCGGCTGTACTCATCGGCCATCTTCAGGAACAGGAGGTAGGTGAGCTGCTCCAGGTAGTCCCCATAGCCCACGCCATCGTCGCGCAGGGTGTGGCAGAAGTTCCAGACTTTGTTGACGATGGCGGCGGAGGTCATGGGCTCAAATATGGGACGACTCCCCGAACGCGGATAAGGGCGTGGCGTGCGAAGCGGCCCTAGGCGATGGCCAACGAATTCCCGTAGGCGGCGAGGTGCTCATAAGCCACCCGGACACTCGCCTCATCCGCCATGGCTCCCTTGCGTTTGCTCCAATCGTGCATGCGTTGCTGGATCCCTTGGATATCGGCATGGCGCTCATCCTGCATGATGAACGCCACGGAGGAAAGCAGTTCGAGCGCATACGTGGAACGGAAGCCTGCGACCAGGTCGATGAGCCGTTCCAGCCGGGCGCGTTGCTCGGGTGAAAGTTCGCGGGCGATGTACCGTTCCACTTCGGCGAACCGCTCATAGTTCAACCGCAGCTCCTCGAACGGCTTGGCATCGTGCTGCTCCAGCCCCTTCAGGTATACGCCGTTCAGGTCGTACAAGGCATGCTGGACACCCACCGAATAGGGTCCATAGTGCACCGGCTTGAATTCCAGCTGCCGCATCTTCTGTTCGCCCAGCAGTTTGAGGAAGAAGGCCAGCTTGTTCGCCACGAAAAGGCTGGAGGGCTCACCGAGCCGCTCGAAGACGAACAACGCATACAACAGCATGGCGCGGCCCGGCGTGAGCTTGGCCTCGCGAATGGTCTCCTGCTGCAACACCGCCTTGATCTCCGCCGAAGGTTCATACACCACGATGTCGGCATCCAACGCACCCAGAGCGGCCTCGATCAGGGGTTTCACCTTTTCCCAACGCAGGCCGCCATTGCCACACCCCAAGGGGGGGAGCGCAACACTTCGGATCCCCTGGGCATGGATCACCTCCACCAAGGCTTCCAGGCCCTGCTCGATATAGGCATAGCTGCTGCGGTGCTTCCAGTCCTTCTTGGTGGGGAAGTTGATGATGAGGCGTTCCCCCTGCATGTCCGCGTCCTTCACCACCAAGAGCCGGCCCACCTGTAAGCTGCCGTCCTTGCACGCTTCCTTGTATGCCTTCAGGTTGGTCCTGTACCGTTCAGCGAACTGCAGGGCGATACCCTTCCCCATCACACCCACGGTGTTCACGGTGTTCACCAAGGCCTGGGTACCGGCCTCCAGCAGATTACCTGTCGTGTAGCGGATCATCGTTCGAAGAACCACTTGTGGTTACGATCCTCGATCACCTTGATGTCCAGCCCGCGTGCAGTGACCAGCGCCTCCATCTCCTCCCTGCGTTCCGTGTCCAAAACTATCAAAGCAGCGATGCAACCGACCGGTACATGCTGATGCACCAGGAACTCCGCCTGCTTCCGGCGGATGCGGTCCTTGCCATGCTCGGCGACGCGGAAATCGCTGGAGTTGATGGCCTCCCAGTCCAGTTCCATCATTCCCTCCGGGCCGGTGTACTTCTTGGAGATCATCACCTTGGCATTGCCATCGGTGTAAACATACCGGCATCCGGCGCCCGTGATCCGGGCCAGGGGACAGTGGATAAGAACAAGGTCCCGTTGAGGACGCTGGGGCAGGCCGTACATGCCCGTGATGATGTTGAGGAGCATGGGCTGGTGGCCCGAGAAGTAGAACGGCACGTACTCCCCGAGATCGCCATAGCCCTGGACCCCCACCGCCTGCGCCGCTCGGCGACCGATGATCTCCGCGTGCCCGATATCCACGTAGTCCGGATCGAAGTGGGGGTGGGACCGGTTGCACAGCCCATGATCCAGGATATGCGCCACGTTCGCATGATGCACCATGCGGAAAAGGTCGATGCGGGCGGGTACCGGGCCGGACATGCGGCGCAAGATCGCTCGATCTGGATGAGCTTCCTCAAGCGATCACGTCGTTGTTGCCGTTCTCCGTCCGTTGCAAAAGCGAACGCCCTCGCATATGCAAGGGCGTCCACCTGTAGGTCCGATCTCAATTCCGGAACGCTGTCCCGAGCAGCCATGCCAGTCCGATCAGTAGTAGCAGGCCGATGCCCATGTAGTGCACCACCTTGTTCTTGGACGTACTGAGGCCGATACCCAAGCCCATGAGAAGGTGAACCTCGAAACCGGACGCATTCCATCTCCGATCCGTCATCTCCAAGAAGCCATCCTGAGTGCGCTGAGTAATGGTTCGCCCGGTACGATCACCGAGGATCCAGTTCGCCACTCTCGAGAGATGATCCAATCCATTGTAGTCGTATCGCGTGGGTCTTGTGTAGGTCATGTTTGCACTCTTTTCTGATCTGAGTCAGGTGCAAAACTGACACCGCCAGCACCTCCGTTCCCTTGTCCTAGGACAAGATTTTGGGCCGTACAATTTCCCTCTTGATCTTGCTCAGGGTACTCTCCGTGATGCCGAGATAGCTGGCGAGGTACTTGGCCGGAACCGAGCTTATAAGATC
>DASWWQ010000083.1:0-4020 GCA_036405935.1 Flavobacteriales bacterium | reverse complement strand
CAAGGGACTTCCCTTTTACATCGGTCCCAAGCGGTCGGAAGGACCTTGGTCCGAAGCCTGACAGCGGATGATCGGCAACTCCCTAAGCCGGCTTCCGGAACAGATAGCGCGTGATGAAGATGCCGTTGCCACCACCGTCGCTCGGGCTCTGCACGCCGGTGCTCACCTGGTACAGCTCCCAGCCCTCGGCCGTGTACTGGTTGATGTTGTCCACGATGATGCGGTCGTTGTTGGCCACGTTCTTGAAGTTGATGCCGGTCATGCTGTAGAAGTTCAGCAGGTCCTTCTCGATCGTCTGGTCGTCGGCCCCGCTGCTGATGATGCGCGAGCGGCCCAGGCCGCCGGGAACCACGCTTTCGATGGTGCTGAACTGGCGATAGGTGTAGGCTCCGGCCTGGGGTGCCGGGCGGAAGCTGTAACCTACGAACAAGGCGGCGGTGAGGGCGCCACCGATCACGAGCGATCGGAGATGTGTGTGCATGACGGATAGATTTGGCGGTGTTGCATCGCGAAGATGCGACGGCGGATGATACCTTGCCACTATGCGCCACCTCCTGTTCCTCCTGCTCCTGGTGTCCGGCCTTTCCATGCAGGCCCAGACCAAGGTCCATTTCCGCAACATCCGTGTGATCGAGAAGGGTGACACGTTGCACGGCCCGGACGTGAGCTTCGAGCTCGGCCGGGCCGAAGGTGCCGAACGCACCGTGCTCTACACCGGCGGTGATGTGCTGGTGAAGGCCTGGGCCAAGGTGAGCTCCCACAACGTGAGGCGCAGCAGCGTGAAGGACAGCGCCGTGAACCTGATCATGGAACTGGACATGCACGCCGGGCGTGACAAGGACAACAAGCGTCTGGAGAAGATCTTCTACCTCGACCAGTCGCGCACCAGCACCGTGACCCAACGTTTCAACTTCAAGGACGGCATCACGATGCGCGGCATCACGCTCTCCTTCCAATGCGGGATCGAATGAGGATCGAACGGCTCTTCGACATCGCCGACGTCCAGCTGAAGGAATTCCCCCAGGGCGTTTGCGTGGAATCCCTGGTGGAAGGGCGCATGCGTTCCTACAGCACCCGCGAATTCATCGACACGGCCGAACGGCTGGCACTGGGCCTCATGACGCTCGGCATCCGGCCCGGCGACAAGGTGGCCCTCTCCAGCGGCAACCGCAGTGAATGGGCCATCGTGGACCAGGCCGTGCTGCGCATCGGTGCCATCAGCGTGCCCATCTACCCCACCATGAGCGCGGAGGACTACGCCTACGTGCTCGGCCATTCGGAGAGCAAGGTGTTCTTCGTCAGCAACGCCGAACTGGCCGAAAAAGCGCGCGCCGCCAAGGCACAATTGCCCGGCCTCGCCCATCTCTTCAGCTTCGACCAAGTTCCGGACCTCACGCACTGGACCACCCTGCTGGACCAAGGCACCGAAGGACGTGCCGCGCTGGAAGGCTACAAGGCTGCCGTGAAGAGCGGCGACCTCGCCACCATCATCTACACGAGCGGCACCACGGGCAAACCCAAGGGCGTGATGCTGAGCCACCACAACATCCTGAGCAACGTGGAGAGCAGCGCCTTCCGCCTGCCGGTGGAACGTGGTGCGCGGGCCATCAGCTTCCTGCCCCTGTGCCACATCTACGAACGCATGTTGATGTACCTGTACCAGCGCGCAGGCATGCAGGTACGGTTCCAGGAAACCTTGGAGGAGCTCGGTGCCCGCATCCGCGAGGCCAAGCCCCACGTGTTCACGGCCGTACCCCGTCTGCTGGAGAAGATCTATGACACCATCCTCTCCAAGGGTGAAGCGTTGACCGGCTTCAAACGCAAGCTCTTCTTCTGGTCGCTCGACCTCGGCGAACGCTATGAAGTGAAGGGCCGCGGCCTGTGGTACGACATCCAGCTCGCGATCGCGCGCAAGCTCGTCTTCAGCAAATGGCGCGAGGCCTTGGGAGGCGAGGTGAAATGCGTGGCCAGCGGCAGCGCTGCGCTGCAACCGCGCCTCGCCCGGATCTTCAACGCTGCCGGGGTGCCGCTGATGGAAGGTTATGGACTTACCGAGACCAGCCCCGTGGTCAGTGTCAACGACGCACGCAACGACGGCCTCCGCTTCGGGTCCGTGGGCAAGCCGATCAAGGACGTACAGGTGCGCATCGCACCCGACGGCGAGATCCTGATCAAGGGCCCGAACGTGATGCTGGGCTACTACAAGGAACCGGAGATGACCCGAGAGGTGCTCGATGCCGACGGTTGGTTCCACACCGGCGATATCGGGGAACTGCGCGAGGGCTTCCTCTACATCACCGACCGCAAGAAGGAGATGTTCAAGACCAGCGGCGGCAAGTACGTGGCCCCGCAGACCATCGAGAACCAGCTCAAGGGCTCACGCTTCATCGAGCAGGCCATGGTGGTCGGCGAGAACCGCAAGTTCCCTGCGGCGCTCATCGTGCCGAGCTTCGCCTTCCTGCAGGACTACTGCAAGTTGAAGGGCATCCCTTACGGCGACCCCCAGCAGGTGGTGAAGGAGAAGCGTATCCAGGACCGCATCTTCGAGGAGGTGAACAAGGTGAACGCCGGACTGGGCCACTGGGAACAGGTGAAGAAGATCGCTTTGTTGCCCAAGGAATGGACCGTGGACGGAGGCGAACTGACCCCCTCGTTGAAGCTGCGCCGCAAGCCGATCATGACCAAGTACGCCCAGCAGGTGGAAGGCATCTACGGTGCTTCCTGAACCGCCGCCGTCGCCGCATGGCTTTCATAGGGCCGCCGCCAAGCTCCGTTCCCACCGATCGCCTTCCTCCTATTTTCACGCTCGCTTAACCTGAGCGAGATGACGAAAGCACTATTGCTCCCCCTCTCCTTCTGCCTGTTGCTGTCCGCTTGCAAGAAGGAGGAGGGCGAAGGCGGGAAGGCCGAGATCCGGGGCTTCGTGACGCGGAAGGACGGCCTCAACGGCACGCCATACCCGTACATGGACCAACGCGTCTTCATCGTCTACGGCGACAACGATTTCTACGATGATGATGTCCGCACCGATGGCACCGGCAAGTATGTGTTCCGCTGGTTGCGCAAGGGTGACTACACGGTCTACACCTTCGGTGAATGCCAAGGATCCGACTGCCCCGGCGGTACGGTGCAGATCAGCCGTCAGGTGAGCATCGACGGCCGTAAGGACGTGGTGATCGTTCCCACCATGGAGGCCGTGAACTGGTGATGTTCCTGCGCTCCGTATCGCTCGCCTTGGCGCTGTTCGGCGCTGCTTGCGCGTTCGCGCAGGAGACCGCACGCCCGCTCCAAGCGAGCGAGCTGTGGAGCAGTGTCGGCGTGCAGGGCAGCTTGCCGGGGTTCTTCAAGAGCCGCGTACCCAGCACCACGGCCAAACGCATCCGCTTGGCCGCCGAAGTGGGCTACCGGTCCGCCGATGTCTTCTTCGCCGGCCGCCAGATCTACACCGACCTCGGCGGCCGCTTCAAGATCTCCGACCACCTCAGCGTCGGCTTGGAACATCGCATCGCCTTCCGCGGCCAAGGGTCCACCCGCCATCGCTCCGGACTGCAGGTGATGTACGACACGGAGTGGAAGCGTATGAAGCTGGACTATCGCTTGAACTACCAGCATAACTACCGCGACTTCGGCGGTCAGCGGGAGATGTTCCGGAACCGCTTCGGCCTGGAATACAACATCCCCAAGTTCAAGTTCGACCCCGCCGTATCCGCGGAATTCTTCACTTGGGCGGGCTACATGGGCTGGCGCTACACCGGTGTCCGCTACAAGATGGGCACCACCTGGTCCATCACGAAGGCGCATTCCATCGATCTCAGTGTGGTGCACGATCGTGAGGTCGGCATCGCGTGGCCTACGCATCGGTGGATCTGCTCGGTGAGCTACACCATGGACCTGCGGAAGCTCTGAGGAGCGGAGCATCCTTCCACGCAGAGGCGCGGAGAGCACAGAGGAAATGCAGCAACGGTCGTGCTCACCCGAGGTGATGGTGCACTGTGTCTCCGTGGTGAACATGCTCCCCGC
>DASWWQ010000082.1:0-6410 GCA_036405935.1 Flavobacteriales bacterium | reverse complement strand
TCCTCAACGACCTTCCTCACCGGATGTCGGACCGGGGTGAGGGTCCCTTGCCCGGGTATCGGGAACTGGAAACGGCATTGGCCGAAAAACAGGCGGAATGTTCGGTGCTACAGGACCGGATCCGTACGCTGACCTCCGATCTGGAGAGCCGGGTGCTCGCGCGTACCGCTCTGCTGACGCTCCAAGGGGAGAAGTTGGAAAAGGCCAATCAGGACCTGGAACAGTTCGCCTACATGGCCGCCCATGACCTTCAGGAGCCCATGCGTATGGTCATCAGCTTCACGGAACTGTTGCAACGCCGCTATGACGGTAGGTTGGGCGGTGATGCGGACGAGTTCATCGGTATCGCCATGGATGGTGCGAAGCGCATGACCCGTTTGATAGACGATCTGCTGCTCTACTGCCGGTCCGGACAAGAGGGGATCAGGGAGACCGTGGTCCTGGATTCCGTCCTGTTCGATGTGCTCACCATCGTACGCACCGGTCTGAAGGAGAGCGGTGCCGTCTTCACCCATGATCCCCTGCCCATCCTGCCCGGCGTCCGCGTCGAACTGGTGCAGCTCTTCCAGAACCTGCTTTCCAACGCGTTGAAGTTCCGGCGAAGGGATGTGGTGTCCCGGATCCACCTCTCCGTTACCGAAGGGTCCGAGCAATGGCTCTTCGAAATGAGGGACAATGGGATCGGCATCGCCGAGGGGGACCAGGAGAAGATCTTCGAGACCTTCAAAAGACTCCATTCGAGATCCTCCTTCCCGGGCAGCGGCATCGGCCTCTCCCTGGTCCGCAAGATCGTCCAACGACACGGGGGCACTTTGGGTGTCTCGTCGGTGGAAGGAGAGGGCAGCACGTTCCGTTTCACCCTTGATCGTTAGCCCCATGAACCCCATTGAGATCCTATTGATCGAGGACAACGCCAGCGATGTGCGCCTGACCCAGGAAGCACTGCGCGAATGCAGGATCCCCCATCGCCTCAGCGTTGTCGTGGATGGACAGGACGCCTTGACGTTCATGGAACGGAAGGAGCCCTACCGGGACGCTCCCTGGCCGGACCTCATCCTGTTGGACCTGAACATACCCAGTGTGGACGGTAGGGACCTGCTGGCCCGTTTCAAGAAGCATGAGCAATGGAGCACGATACCCGTGATCGCACTGACCACCTCCACTTCGGACCGCGACATCCGAGCGAGCTACAGGAACCATGTGAACTGCTACATCGTGAAGCCGAAGGGGTTCAATGCGTACATCGAGATGATCCATTGCATCGAGGATTTCTGGTTGACCCTCGCGCGATTGCCCCGTTCGTTGGATCCCCATGCCTCGCCGGTGCGGCATATCCTGCTCGTGGATGACAATCCCGGTGATGCCCGATTGACGCAGGAAGCGGTCGACAAGAGCCTCCTGAACACCAGGCTGAGCGTGGTGGTCGATGGGTCCAGGGCGCTCAGGTTCCTGGAGGTGGCATCGGATACAGGCGATCTTCCGGAACTCATCCTGCTGGACCTTGCCCTTTCCGGAATGCCCGGTCTCGCGCTACTCGAATTCATCAAGAAGGAATCGCGTTGGCAGCACATCGCCATCGTGGTACTGACCAACTCACGGGACCCGGCCGATATGGCCGCCTGCTATGCCCTGAACGTGAATTGTTTCGTGAACAAGCCCAGTGCAGTGGTCCCCTATGTGGATCTGGTGCAACGGGTCGAATACCATTGGCTCCAACGCGTACCGCAGGGGAAAGGTCCCCAGGCCGCATGAGCCGTGATGAAGCCGTGAGGATCCTCCTGGTGGAGGATGAACCCGGCGACGTGTTGCTTTTCAAGGAGGTGTTGAGGCATACCACGTATCGCGACAACACCTTGGTGCATGCCGATACCTTGACCGCGGCCATCGGCCTTCAGGGCACTCCTTTCGATGTGATCCTGCTGGACCTGAAGCTTCCGGAGAGCCATGGACTACAGACCGTTCTGGACCTGAAGGAACACTTCCCCGATACAGCGGTGGTGATCCTCACCCATCGGCGCGACCGGGAGCTATCCATGCGGGCCCTGCGCTCAGGGGCCCAAGCCTATTTGATCAAAGGCGAGATCGGGCCGGGTGAACTGGAGAGCACCATCAGGCACTCGATCCAACGGCAGGAGTTCATCCTGCGCATGCACGAAGCGGAACGGGCCTTGAGCGTCAGTGAACTCCGCTTCCGGGCCTTGATCGAACATGCTTCCGACCTCATCCTGATGACCAACAGGCAAGGCGACATCCACTTCGCCAGCCCATCGGTCCATCGCTTGTTCGGTATGACCAGTTTGGGCTCCAGTGTTTTCGCGCCGATCGCCGAGGCCGACCGGGAAGAGGCCCGGGCGGTCTTTTCCAAGGCGTTGGATGCACCGGGCCAAGCGGTCCCCTTGCTCCTCCACGCCCATACGCCCGAAGGAGATGTGATGATGCTCGCCGGCACCGTGGTGGACCTGAGCCACCTGGAAGGGGTCGGTTCGTTGGTGATGAACATGCACGATGTCACCCAGCGTGAAATGATGCTGGCCACCATGGCCTTCGACCGCAGCAATCTGAACGCCCTCATCAACAGCTCCCCGGATCCGGTCTGGAGCCTGGACCCCGACTATCGCCTGGTCACCGCGAACGAAGCGTTCCTGGGAGGATTGGAGCAGTTGACCGGGCGTAGGTTCACCTCCGGCGACAGCTTGATGTTGCCCGACCTGGAAGGGGTCCCGGCGACCCGAATGTGGCATGCGAACTTCACCCGGGCCATGCGCGGCCGCACGGTCCATGTGGAGGAGTACTTCTCCCAGCCCAGCGAATCCTGGATCGATGTGCAGTACAATCCCATCCGGAAAGAGGATGAGATCATCGGTGTGGCCTGTTTCAGCCGCAACATCACCGAAGCACGGAAGGCGGAACGGGCCGTTGCAGCGGGCATCCTGTCCATGCGGGCCTCCGAACAGGAAAAGGCACTCATCCTCAACGCACTTCCGGCGAACATCGCCTTGTTGGACAAGGAAGGGACGATCGTGGCCGTGAACGCCGCCTGGCATGCCTTCGCCCTGGAGAACGATCATCATGGGGAGAAGCAGAGCGTGGGCATGAACTACATCGACCTCATCCGGGGCGGTTCGGGGATGGATCCGCAAACCATTGCCCGGATCCGCGATGGGATCGGCCGGGTATTGGATCGGATCGAGGACTCCTTCAGCATGGAGTATGCATTCGGCTCGGGAGACCGGACCCGATGGTTCCGTATGCAGAGCAATACACTCTCGAAGGAGGGTGACAATGGAGCGGTGGTGGTGCATGCCGATATCACCGAGAGGAAGGTCGCCGAAGAAGCGGTGATGACCTTGAACGCCGAGCTGGAACAACGCGTGAACGAGCGGACCAACGAGCTGCTCCGGATCAACGAACGGCTGGAGCTGCAGATGTCCCAGAATGAGAAATTGGCCGGGCTTCTGGAACAGCGCAACACGGAGATGATGTCCAGCATTTCGTATGCCCGGCACATCCAGAATTCCCTTTTTCCGGAGATCGCCCAACTCGGTTTTTTCAAGGATACCGCTCTGCTGTCGCACCCCAAGAATGTGGTGAGCGGGGATTTCGCCTGGCACCATGAGACCGATGACCTGCTCTTCTTCGCCCTGGTGGATTGCACGGGCCATGGCGTGCCCGGTGCATTGATGAGCATGTTGGGGCACAGCCTGCTGACCCAGATCGTCGTGGACCATCAGGAAACGCGGCCCGAAATGATCCTTCAGGCCATGGATGTCGCCGTCGGCCAGCTGTTCTCCGTACACCGCGAAGCAGCCAAGGTGAACGACGGGATGGATGTTGCCCTGATGGTGGTGGACAAGCGGACCCGGACCCTGTCCTTCGCCGGAGCGCTCTTGAGGTGCTTGATCCTCCGTAACGGGGAACTCCGCATATTGGAGTGTACCCGCGCATCGATCGGCGGACATTCGGTGGATCGGGCCAAGCGCTTCGAGCGCGTGGATATGCAGCTTCAGGACGGGGACCGCATCGTGCTCTCGACCGATGGCTTCTATTCGCAGTTCAATGGCACCACGGGCAGGAAGATGAGCACCTCGATCTTCAGGAGCCGTTTATCGGCCACGGGTTCCTTGGACGCCAAGGCAGCCGTCGCGGAACTCGATCGTTTCCTGGTCGATTGGATGGGGGAAGAGGACCAAGTGGACGATATCCTGCTGGCCTTGCTCGATGTTTGAAGGGCCTCATGCCCGTTCCTTGGCCATCACCGGTGAATGAAAAACCCCTCGGGTTCCGGACCGGAGGGGTTTTCGTTGTGGGACCTACTGGATTCGAACCAGTGACCTCATGCGTGTGAAGCATGCGCTCTGAACCAGCTGAGCTAAGATCCCGATGATATCGGACGTGGAGGCAGCCGGATTCGAACCAGCGACCCTCTGCTTGTAAGGCAGATGCTCTGAACCAGCTGAGCTATGCCTCCTTGTAAAGAACGTTCCCCCGAAAGGGGCTGCGAATATAGCCGTTCGCCGAAAAATCAAAACCCGGCCGTCAAATGGCCTCGGCCACCACGAAGATGCTCCCCGTGACCAGGACGAGGTCCTTCGGGCCGGCTGCCGCCCGGGCCTTGCGAAGGGCTTCGGCCACACTGGCGTGGGCCTCGCCCTTCAGTCCGGCCGCCTCCGCTTGCCTGCGGAGTGCGTCGGCATCGAGCCCACGGGGGATATCGGCCTTGCAGAACCAGTACGTGGCCTCCTTGGGCAATTCACCCAGCATACGTGCGATGTCCTTGTCGTTCACCGTGCCCAGCACGATGTGGAGGTGTTCGTGCGGGGTGCTGTGCAACATGGTCCGCACGATGCGTAGCCCATCCGTATTGTGGCCCACGTCGGCGATGGTCAGCGGGTCCGTTCCCAGCACCTGCCAGCGGCCGGCGAAGCCGGTGTTGGCCCGGACGTTCGCGAAGCCCCTTTCCAAGGCCGCTTCTTCGATCGCCCACCCCAAGCCCTGCAGCAGCCGGAGGGTCGCCAAGGCCGTGCGGCCGTTGCGCTGCTGGTGTCCACCGGGCAGGTCCAAGGCATAGGGGAACGGGCTGTCGTGCTCCACGCGGATCAAGGGAGATCGGGCTTCATCGGCACGCTGCTCGAAGACCTGGAGGATGGCTCCTTCCGCCTCGCCGATCACCACGGGCACCGCCGGTTTGATGATGCCCGCCTTCTCTGTTGCAATGGCTTCCAAGCTGCCACCGAGCAGATCGGCGTGGTCCCAGCCGATGTTGGTGATCACGCTCACCTCGGGCGTCACCACATTGGTGCTGTCCAAGCGGCCGCCCAGTCCGGTCTCGATCACGGCGATGTCCACCTGCTGTTCCCGGAACCAATGGAAGGTGAGGGCCACGCTCCATTCGAAGAAGGAGGCGCCGATGGGTTCGAACCGTTCCTGGTAGCGCTCCACGAAGTCCACCACGGCCTGCTCGGGGATCATGGCACCGTTGATGCGGATCCGTTCGCGGAAGTCCTTCAGGTGCGGTGAGGTATGCAGACCCACTTTGTAGCCCGCTTCCTGCAGCACGCTGGCCAGCATGTGGCAGGTGCTGCCCTTGCCGTTGGTTCCCGCCACATGCACGCATCGGAGTCCCCGTTCGGGATGCTCCAGCAGGTCCATCAGAGCGTGGGTGTTGGAGAGGTCGGCCTTGTAGGCGGCCTTGCCCACCCGGCTGAACATCGGCAGCCGCGCGTAGAGGTACGCCAGCGTGCTTTCGAAGTCCACCGCTATTGCAGCGTGAAGTTGAAGGTCATCGTGCCCATGCTCTCCCCGGTGGCCTTGGGGTTGGGGTGGAAGTTGCTTTCCATCACCGCCTTGCGGGCGAGCGCCACCAGTTGCTGGTTCAACGTGGTGCTCAACACCTGGTTCTGTTCGGTGCGCAGGATCTTGCCTTCGGTATCCACCCAGATGTTCATCACCACTTTACCGGCCACACCAGGCTGCTCGGTGATCGAAGGCTTTTTGCGGATGTTCCAGTTCTTGCCCATGTTGATGGAGATGCCCTTGCCGGCCCCTACACCACCGCCCGTGTTCCCGCCGATGCCATCCCCGATGCCGGTGCCTTCCTTGGTGCCCTCCGCACCACCGGCCACTCCGGGTACGTCCGCGTTGCCTTTGCCGGACCCGCCGTTGCCCTTGGTGTTCCAGGCCGTCGTCAACCTGTCCTTGAAGGCTTGCTCCTGCTGCTCCTTGGTGGGTTGGGGCTTGGGCGTGGGTTTGGTCTGGACGGGTTTCGGCTTGGGCTTGTTGTCGGGTTTCTTCTCGGGTGCCACGGCCGCGCTCTCATCCACATCGCTGGTCACCAAGGCTTCCTCGGTGGGCGTGGGAGGAGGCGTGTTCACCTGCTGTTGGGCGGGTGCCTCGGGCGTGGGATCGTCCGT
>DASWWQ010000081.1:0-39199 GCA_036405935.1 Flavobacteriales bacterium | reverse complement strand
ACGCAACAGGGTGTGGGCATGCACATGAAGACCGACATCTTCGAGGAGAAGATGTGGTACCTCTTCAAGAAGCCGGGTTTCGGCAGCACCATGGCGGGCTTCCCCATCGAGGTGGTGCGCGACATCCTCAAGCAGAACAAGGAGGGCATCGAGCCCGAGGTGGACCTGAACATGGTGGAGGCCGAACGGGAGCTGAAGACCGTGAAGGTGCCGACCTACGAGAACGTGGTGGGCCAGGAGGATCTCACGCGTTTCGACAGCAAGATCAAGACCGGCAAGAACAAACGCGGTCGCGGTGGCAAGGGCCGTGGCGACCGCCCCGACCGCGGTCCCAAGCCGCAGGGTGCCGCCGTCCAAGGTCCTCGTCCCGAACGAAAACCCCAAGGCGATCGCCCGCCGCGTGGCCCCAACGATGGTCCCCGTCCGGAGCGTCGTCCGGAAGGCCCGCGCCCGCCGCGGCCGGAAGGGGCCGCCCCCGGTGGCCCACAGGAAGGCCGTGATGGTGAACGCCGCAATCGCCGCCGGGGTGGCCGCAACCGCGGACCCCGCCCCGAGGGTGCTGGTCCAGGAGCCCCCAACCCGCCTGCTGCGTGAACCGGCGTACCGCGTTGCTCCTCGTCCTGGCGCTGGCCTTCGTGGGCTGCACCGAAGGGGTCGTCTTCCAAGGGAACCGGGAAGTGCCCGATGGGCGGTGGATGCGCGCGTGGAAGCCCGACTTCGCCTTCGACATCACCGATACGGTGGCCGCGCACGATGTGTATCTGGACCTCCGGCACAACGGGGATTATCCCTTCAGCAACCTGTACACCTTCATCACGCTGACCGCACCGGACTCCACCACGCTCACCGACACGGTGGAATGCGTGTTGGCCGATCCCACCGGCCGGTGGTACGGCAAGGGCACGGGCTTCATCTTCAGCGACCGCTTCCAGGCGCATGTGCTTTACAAGCTCCGCAATAGGTTCCCCCGCGCCGGCCGTTATACGTTGACCCTGGAGCAGGCCATGCGCACGGACACCCTGACCGGTGTGCTGGACGTCGGTGTCAGCGTGGAGCGCTCCCGGCCCAAGGGACAATGAACCGCACTCTGCCATGAGCGAGAAGAAAGCAGCTCCCCGTTCCGGAAAGGCCCGGCGTTGGTTGTGGTGGGCCATCGTCTTCGCCCCCCTGATGGGCCTCGGCACCATGCTGCTGCTGGCCGCCACCAGCGACGATCTGCCCAGCACCACGGAGCTGCAGAACCCGCGCAGCGACCTGGCCACCGCCGTGCTCTTCAGCGACGGCAGCATCATGGGGCAGTACTACCGCGAGAATCGGATCCCCGTGGACTACGAGCGCATCAGTCCGCACGTGGTGAACGCCCTGATCGCCACCGAGGATGAACGTTTCCGCGAGCACAGCGGCATCGACCTGCGGGGCACGGCCCGGGCGGCGGTATATCTGGGCAAGAAGGGCGGGGCCAGCACCATCACCCAGCAGCTGGCCAAGATGCTCTTCCACGAACCGGCGAAAGGCACGCTGAAACGGATCCGCCAGAAGTTCCAGGAGTGGATCATCAGCGCCAAGCTGGAGCGCGAATACACCAAGGACGAGATCATCGCCATGTACCTCAACCGCTTCGACTGGATCAACCAGGCGGTGGGCATCAACAGCGCGGCGCGGGTCTACTTCAACACCACGCCCGACTCGCTCAAGATCGAGGAGGCGGCCCTGCTCGTGGGCATGTGCAAGAACCCTTCGCTCTTCAACCCCGTGCGCCGGCCCGATACCACGATGACGCGCCGCATGGTGGTGCTGTCGCAGATGGTGAAGAACGGTTACCTCAGCCGGCACGAATACGATTCGCTGAAGGTGTTGCCCATCGGACTACGCTTCCAGCGCATCGACCACACCGAAGGCCCCGCTCCGTACCTCCGTGAAGTGTTGCGGGGACAGGTGCAGGCGCTCCTGGCCGAGAAGGATCCCGAGAGCGGCAAGCTGCGCATCGCCAAGGCGGATGGTTCGCCCTACGACATCTACACCGATGGCCTGCGCATCTATACCACCATCGATCGGCGCATGCAGCAGTACGGGGAGTTCGCCGTGCGTGAGCACCTGGGCACCGAGCTGCAGCGCCAGTTCTTCAACGACATCAAGGACAAGAAGAATAAGCCGTTCGACTTCCGGGTGACCAAGGAGGAGGTGGCGGGCATCATGAACTCCGCCATGAAGCGGAGCGATCGGTACAAGAACCTCACGGGCAAGCTCTGCGCGAACTGCCAGCGCCCGGGCTCGTACATCGTGAAGGAGAAGGAGGGGGGGAAGAGCTTCTTCCACTGCGACCCCGCCAAGGGCGGATGCGACACCCGCTGGCCCGTGCTCGATGAGGCCGGCATCGCGAAGAACTTCGACACGCCCACGAAGATGCGCGTGTTCACTTGGAAGGGCGAGGTGGACACCACGATGAGCCCCAACGACAGCATCCGCTACTACAAGAGCTTCCTGCAGAGCGGCATGCTCAGCCTCGATCCGCACACGGGTTTCGTGAAGGCCTGGGTGGGTGGCATCGATTTCAAGCACTTCCAATACGACCACGTGGGCCAGGCCAAACGCCAGGTGGGTTCCACCTTCAAGCCCTTCGTTTACGCCACCGCCATCCGCGAAGGGCTTTCCCCCTGCAAGCAACTGCCCAACAACAAGATCTGCTTCGACATGCCGGCGGGGCAGCCCCAATGGTGCCCGGAGAACAGCGATGCCAGCTACGGCGGCATGGTGACCGTGGAGTACGCGTTGGCCAACTCCATGAACACCATCACCGCGTGGCTGATGAAGCAGTACAGTCCCGAAGCGGTGACCGTGCTGGCGCGCCACATGGGCGTGAAGAGCCATCTGGATCCCGTGCCCTCGCTCTGCCTCGGCGTGGCGGACCTCACGCTCAGCGAGATGACCTCCGCTTTCGGCACCTTCGCCAATGAGGGCGTGCACATCGAACCCATCGTGCTCACCCGCATCGAGGACAAGAACGGCAACACGATCTACGACGTGATGCCGAAGACCGAGGAGGCGTTGGACCCGCACACCAGCTATACCATGCTGGAGATCCTGAAAGGCGTGGTGGACGGGGCCTACAACCCCAGCACCGGCCGCACGGTCGGCACCGGCATGCGCCTTCGGATGGGCTGGGGCAACCGGGCCAAGTACGGCAACATCAAGTACCCAACGGCGGGCAAGACGGGCACCACGCAGAACAACAGCGACGGTTGGTTCATCGGCATCACGCCGGACCTGGTCACCGGCGTATGGACCGGTGCCGAGGACCGCAGCGTACGTTTCAGCCGAACGGACCTGGGCCAAGGCGCCAACATGGCGTTGCCGATCTACGGCTACTTCATGAACAAGGTGTACGCCGACAGCACCATCCAGGTGAGCAAGGGCGACTTCACCAAGCCTGAAGGCTACAACGACGCGGAGTTCAACTGCCGCCAGAAACGCGATCCGAACGCGCCGATCTTCGAGGAGGTGGAGGAGGGGGCGCCCAGCTGGGAGCAGTGACCGTTCACCCCTTGCCGGCGCGCTGCTTGGCGTGCTCCTTCAACAAGGTCCTCCGCCGTTCGATCGTCCGGACCGTCGCCTCTGCCGCATCCCGCACCTCTTCCTGCAAGTACCACAACCGAAGGGTACGGGGATCCGCCAGCACCACTTGACCGAAATGGGCTTCGATGGCCTTGGGGGAAAGTGCGGATAGGGTCTTCATCAGGAGGATGAATGCAGTGCATCCAAAAAACGAGCGGAAGACGGGGTGCATTGTTGCCGGATGCCTCCTGCGGTGTCGTCCGAACGGATGAAATGCGGGATCCTCTGTCCGGATCTCAAGGATTATCCGGAGGCCTGTACGCGTGTCCTTACTGCATGGTCCCGGCCTCTCGGCAGTTGGTCAAGTCAAGGGCACTCGCAACACGCTAGCACGTGCTTGGGGCACCGTGGGGTCGCCTTCAATGCTGTGTAGCTAGGGCCGAAGCGATCAAGGCGAACAATCCATAGCCGAAGAGGGATACACAGAACGTGACCCACAGCACAGCAAGGGGCCGACCGATGGACAAGGAAGCGATCCGGGCGATCCTGATCGTGGCCTTTGACGACCCTTTCCGAAAGACACGGGCAAGGGTCAAGTGGAGCACAACGTACCCGATCATTCCCCACACGTAACCTAACCCGCCCAGATCGAAACGGCGCAACGAGGATGACGGAATTATCAGGATCAGTGCACCGCCTACGAGCAATAACACACAAGCGAAAGCCAACGCGTATGCCGCCGTCTGGAAGCTCTTCCATCTTTTTCGATAGATGCTACGCAAGAGGAATAGATACATAAGGTAGGTACGTTCCATGGCCTCTCTCATTTGTCAAAGGCGCTTTGGATAAGGTCACTTGAACCTGCTATGATGATGATGACGGCTCCTACAGGTGCGGCGGGAGTGAATAACAGAGCAGCTCCAACAACGAAAGTCCCGGCTTGTGTGGCATCGATCAGCGCCTTATTCGTATCCCCATCGGCCTGGGCATTTAAACTCTGAAGTGTATTGTCCACAGTTCCCAGAAATGCGCCGGCGACTTGTGTATTTCGAGCAAATCGAGAGTACGCTGCAGCATCACCGACTAGACTTGGAGATGACGTTCTGTATTTATAGGTCGATGACGCAGCTTGTCTTGCAGCGAATCCAAGCAACTGCAACTCGGCCTTAGCAGCTTTCGTCACTTCGCCATAGGTCTCGCTTTTTGCGAATGGGAAAGGAGTCTCGTTCTTGCCGTTCGTTTTCAACTTGTCACCAACCTTCAGATTCAGAACGCCCTTCTCATCAGTGGTGAACCCTTGGTTTTTCAAAGTCCCCAAAGCTGCTTCATAGGACACTCCCATGTAATTCGCAAGAGTTTGCGCATTATCTCCCGCTTCAGCGATCAAATTGCCTTGGTTATCGGGCTTCCATGCACTCCTTCCATCGGGATCGACCAAGCGTATCGGATCTCCTAGGACGTAGTTGTACGGGCTCCAACTCGCATAATCCGCCGCCAGCGGATCCAAGCTGAGGAACCTCGCCACATCGCTGTCATAGTACCGCGCCCCACGGTAATCCAACCCCGTCTCCTGGTCGCGTTCATGCTGGGTGGTCAGGTGTTTCTCCGGACCATCGTCGTTCACGAACTGCCGCAGGATCTTGCCGTAGGGGTAGTAGTCCAGCACGTGCTCCAGTTCGTATTCGGTGGGTTGTGTACACTTCATGTCCGGGGTGAAGGCCACGCCCAAGTTACCCAAGTGGTCATGCTCGTAGAAGGTGAGGTGTTGGGGGTATTGGTTTCCGGGGTAGGTGTAGGCTTCGCCATCCCCGCCGCCCAGCATGCGTGCCTGTGCGATGTCCAGGATCTCCTGCACGCTGAAGACATGGATGCCGGGCTTCTTGCCCGAAAGGGTGCGCACCTCGAATTGGGTTTCGGAGTCCTTCACATGGAAGGCCACGATGGAGTCCATGGCGGTGGTGTCCATGAGGCTGAAGCTGACCGTGTCGGTGTAGGTGAACAAGGTATCGCCGGCCATACGGTACTTCACCAGATCGAAGCCGGAGGGAGGGGGGCCGGGCGAGGCATCGGACACCAAGCGCTGGAGGGTGGTCACCAAGCTCTCGAACTCCAAGGGCAACGGGCGTTCGGGACTGCTCTTCATGCCGAGGTCGCCGCCGAAGAAGCCCGGCTGCAGCTCCGCTTGGGGGGCCAAGCGGGCGAAACGCTGGGTTCCGTGGAAATACCATTCCCATTGGCCGCTGAGCAGGTCCAGCACCCCGAGCTCCCGGCCGGTCACATCGCGCAGGTGGTAATGGGCGGCCTGCACGGTGCCGTTGGCATCGGTGTGGCGCTTGTAGATGCGCTGGTCACCAACGTCATAGCGGTAGGTGGCCGCTTCGATGGCGGGACTATCGAAGGAGATGCGCCAAGGGAGTTGGGCACGGCCGTAGTCGGTACGGATCATGTCGCGGTGGGTATCGCTGAGCAGGTTGCCGTTGGCATCGTAAGTATACGATCGGTCCGGCGTACCGAAGAGTCCATGGATGCCCATGAGGCGGTTACGGCCCGCGGCATATTGGTACCACAGGGTTTCGCGGGCCACCCCGGCGGAGGGTGCGAAGCCTTGCCGCCACAGCACGCCGATGTTGCCCACACGGTCGTAGACCATACGCTCATCACCGATGGTGTAGTGGAGGTCCTGGGGGTTGCTGATGCCGATGACGGCATCGTGCACCACGGCGTCAGCGTAGGTCAAACGTCCCAGTCCATCGTAGCGATAGCCATAGACGGTGGGTCCGGTGAAGAGGTCGGCCTCGCTGGCATTCTCGGCCACGCCCAAGGTGAAGCTGGTGCGGCGGCCGTTGATGCGCCCGTTCCAATAGTGACCACCGGTGACGGGAGCAAGCGAGGTGGGGTCTCCGGCGTCGTAGTAGAGCCGCTCGTGCTGGAACAGGCCGGCGATGTCCGTGAGGCGGTCGCGTGCGTCGTACTGGTATTCGATCTCGTCCACTTGGGTGGATACCCCGCCGAGGCTGCAATCGCGGAAGTACTTGGTGCGCTCCAGCAGGCCCAAGGCCTGGTCGTAGTCATGGGTGGCCAGCAACTCACCGGGTCCGGCATCGAAGCCGGCCCTTACGGACCGCAAGTGTCCCCAGGCGTCGTAGGTGAAGGTCTGCTTCAGGTCCACCTGCTGGTCGGCGTTCACATCCACCACCAGGGTCCTGAGGTTGCCGCGCAGATCATAGGCATCGTAGTTCAAGCGGACCAGCAGGCCGCGATCGTAGGAGGTGATGCCCTCGGGGCTGAACTGGCGGATCTGCGTGGCAGGTAGTCCTTCGGCGTTGTAGCTGAGGAATTCGAAGAGGTCCGGGTCATGGATGGCGGCGAAGGAGTATTCGTCGTTGGTGGGCATGGGCCCGCCGGTGATGGCGGTGGGCACGGCATCGGTATAGGAGAGGTGGGGGTAGTTGATGGTGGCCCGCAAGCGTGTGGAGATGTGGTCGCTGAAGGCCGCTACATCGGAATAGAGCCGGTCCGGGTAGGGCCAGGCTGCGGCGTAGAACCATTCCTTTTCGGTGATGGGTGCCACCAGCAGGTCCTGGCAGGGGACCGTCCTGTGTGCTCCGTTCACATGGATGTCGGCCTGGGCCAACCAGTCCAACGTAAGGCCGCTGTGGAACTGCACGGGGCTGGAAAAGACGCAGGAGTAGATGTCGTTCTCGGCGGCCGATGGACCGTAGCGGAGCGGATCGGGCGGATCGCAATCCAAGGGTAGGAAATACAGCAGGTTCGTCTCTCCTCTACCCGGGAAGCGGTCGTCGTCCTCCTGGTCGTCGTTGTAGCGACTGCTCATCTTGCGCACGCGCTCCTGGCGCACGAGGCGGTTGTAGTGATCGTGGATGTAACGGCGGTAGGTGGGTACCACGCGATCCCGATCGGCCAAGCGTTCGCCGGTCCGGTCCACGGCGCTCTGTTCCAGCACCACGTTGCCGCTCTTGTCGTACATGTAGCGGGTGGTACCTCCGTCGGGTGTGGTTCTGCTGTAGAGGTCGCCCAGCAGGTTGTATGCGCTGGTGGTGCGCCGTTTGGCGGGGTCGATCACATCGGTGAGGCGGCCTTGATCATCGTAGAAGAAGAGGGTGGCCAGGGGCGTGTTGGGTCCGCTGAACGCCTGTGTGGCCACCAAGGTGCCGAGCGCATTGGCATAGGAGCGGCTGATGTTCCCATCCTCGTCCTCGGTCTCCTCCATGCGCCACACATGGTTGTCCGGCCCCTCGGGCATCATCCATGCGGCCTCCGCGGCGGAGAGGCGGAGCTGGCATCGGAACATCTTGCCGTTGAGGAAGGAATACCGATGCTTCACCCGGTGGTCCCCGGAGGCCACCTCCTCGCCCACCTTGGCCTCGAAGAGCGGACGCCCCCGGGGGTCCTTTTCGGCCAATGCGGAGGAGAAGAGGGAGGGCGAAGGATGTACGATGGTTCCAGTCAGTTTGAAATCGAACGGCGTGCCGCTGGCCAGTGTGAAGGGCTTCCATGCGCGGAGCACCCGGTCCCACGAGTCCTGTTCCACCTTGCCGGAGACCACCATGCTCGTGGTCTGTCCGGGCGGATCGGATGGATCGGGCACGTCGCAGGCCTGTGCGATCGTACCGAACGCCCGCCCCAGCGGGTCGATGTAGGAACGGGTGTACAAGGCTGCATCGCTGCCGGCCTCGAGGTATTGGATGGAACCCACATGGTTGGCCACGGTGCGGGTGTGGAAGGAGTGGGCATCGTTCGCCGGCAGGTTGCTCCATTGCGCATAGTCGTTCGCCGAGAGCAGTACACCATTGCGGCGGGTCCGTGAAAGGCGGCCGAAGATGTCCCGCTCATGCTCCACGTTCACACCATGGGGGTCCACCACCGAGGCTACCTGCAGGTCGGGCGTGTAGGCGTAGGTGGTCGTCCGGGGATCGGGCATGTTCTCGCCCACCACGATGCTGGTCGGTAGCCCCGGTGCGTTCAGGATGGTGGAGGCGTAGTTGTGGCACTGGTCGCCGGTGTTGTAGTGGTACAGGTACCGGACCAGATCGTAGTTGTACCGGGTGAGGACGCCGCGTTCATCCACGACCAGCTCCGGCTGCTGGAACATGTTGCGCTGCAGTACGGAGTCCGTCCGGATGCACGCATAGGGAAGCAGGGGTTCCCATTCGTTCACGGTGGCGGGGTCGTCATCGTCCCGCTCCTGGAAATGGAGCAACGGTACCTCTTCATTGAAATAGCGCGCTTCATCCCAGGTGGTGAGCGTGAGTTCATCCGCCTGCACATAGTTGGAACGGGGTTGGAGGGCCTTGCTCAGGAGCAGGGCGTGCACCAGGTCCCTGCCAGGGCCGCTTCCCTCGGCCAGGTGCATCAGCCGCCATCCGTTCTGCTCCTCGCCGACCTCCAGGCCCGAGGGAGCCGGAGACATGTAGTACGCACCCGAGGCGATCTCCAGGAAGAGGGCATAGCCCACCGGCAGGGTTTCGGCCACCGCCTCCCAGTTGCCGTTGTTGGCATGCGCCAGATGATAGACCCCGTTCACCTGGGGCGACGGGGAGGGGAATGCACCTCCGTTGTCATCGCCGCCACCGATGGGAGGTGGCCCTCCCACATAGGGACAAGGTGCGTTGTTGGTGAAGGGTAGCGAGACCTGGTCCGGCGGATGGATCTCCGGCCAACGGGTGAAGGCATAGTGGAACGTGTTGTGCGCCACGGGGATGTCGTCCAGGTTGTTCCTGCTCACCGTGCGCTCCTGGAAGACCAAGGGTGTGCGGTAGTTGTATTCCTTGATCCGTTCGATGCTCTGGATAGGGGGTTGTACATATGCGCCCTCTTCCGAATAGGGACCACTGACGAGCCATGTCTCCACTCCGGTCGATGGATCGGGTCCCAGGGGTTGCGTGCTGAACAGGAGGTCGTTCTCGCTGATGGTGCTCGGGTGCCGGTCGTAGCGGTTGCGCAGGTCCTGGTAGTAGTATTTCTCCTTGCGGTTGTAAGCGCCGGGATATTGGGGAGAGGAGACCTGTTCACTGAAGAGCCGCCATGAAGGATACCACTTCAACCGGAACGGTTCGTGGTCCGAAGGGAAGCCGAACAAGCGCTTGTAGGCCAGCGCATCGGTGATGCCGTTGTGGCCGGCCTTGTAGTATTCGTAGTCCGTGATCGTTTCGATCACCAGGGTGCCCGTGGTGCAAGGCGTGCATCCGGGGATCACGGAGCTCCATGAACCCGGGTCGGGGATGCGGAGTTCCTGCGCGGTGGCGGTCAAAGCACCGGACACCGTTGGGCCCGGCCCACGCTTCAGTGACAGGATGAGGGTGGTGAGGGCCTCCTTGGACAGGGTCTCGGATGCGAGCACGAAGGCCAGTACGTCATCCGGCATGGGGATACCGTCCGGTCCGAACATCGTTTCCAGAAGGACCTCCTTGTCCGGGGTGATGTCCTGGGCCATGCTTTTCAAGGCCTGTAGGGGGGGCAGCGGACCGGCGGAGAGTATCCGCGCCCGGAGCCCGACCGGCAGTGTGGTGTCCTCGATGAGCTGGGTAAGTACATCCATGGGCACCACCGGTTGCGAACGGAAGGTCTCCACGAGTTCGTCCTCGGACAGCTGTGGGGTGGGCCAGAGCAGCCCCTTCAGCACTTTGGAAGAGCACTGTCCTTGCCGCATCACGGACGCTTTCCCGTGATCGCTCATGGAGGAGGCCAGTATGGCGAGTTGCACGGTATCCGACAGGTAGGGTTGATGGAGCAGGATCCCCAGCATCCCCTGCTCGGAGAGTTCCCCATCGCCGGTGACCAACTGCAGCAAGCGGGCATTGCTGAGGGCTGTCTGCACCCGTAGCACACTGTCCAATCGGGCGGTGTCCACGGGCAAGGCCACATGGATCGTCTTCTCGAGCAAGAATTCGGTCAAGGGGTCCTTCACCAGCTCCTTGCGGACGTTAGACGTGAGTCCGTACGTATCCAAACTGGAACTGAGGGTGGTGGCCGCGGCCGAGGCCATCACCGTGCCATTGAGGTATCCGGTCCCATGGGGGTCGGTGATCTTGTTCACCGGATCGGGATACTGCGGCTCGGTTGTGGTGGATCCTTCGGCGGTGCATCCGTTGGGATCGTACTCCTTGTGCGAAGTGCGTTTTCGTTCAATGAAATAGCTGTTGTACAGCAGGGGTGAAAGCGCAACATGGTAAGGCCCGGGAGGGAACAAGAGGCCATGCCATTCGAGCGCCGCACTTCCCTCGTATGGCGTCTGCATATGGCCGAAATGATCCAAGGGGTCCGTCTGCTCCTCGATGAAGAACCCCGACTCGTAGTCCAAGTAGTCGTTGCAGCCGGGAAGGCCGAAGAGATCGCTGGTCGCTCGCGAGGTTCCGTTCTCGAAGGCCAATGACACCGCGTAGTCCGTCTGATCGCGGATGAGCAACCGGTCCTGGCTGTCGTACTGGCTGGATCGCTGGAGTTTGCCGAAGAGCAGGAATTCCTGCTCCGCATTCGAACCGGGAGCGGGCCATACGGGCGTATGGCACCAGATCATGGTGCCATGGACGCCGAGGTCCACCTCGGTCGTTTGGAAGGCGGTCTGCCCATGGAATTCATGCACGCTCCGGTTGCGGATCCCGGCTCCGTTCTCCGCGCCGTGCACGGTGACCTTCCGGAAGCCATAGCGTGGGTCACCGCCAGCGGGCCCTGTTTCGCGATAGTGCTGCGGAGGGGCGATGCGTTGAGGCTGGAAGATCTTGTCCTCGTAGGTATAGGTGGTCGTCCGGGCCTCGTTGCCGGTCTCGTCCATACGCCGGATCTCCTTTACGCTGGGGGTGTAGGCCACGCTGGCATCGCCGTCATAGTCGGTGAAGTCATCGCAGGGGTCGTTGGGTGTACCGTTGTCCGCCAACATGATGGTGGTGCCTGCGCCGGTCAAGGTCCGCTTGTGTGTGAGGGTGCGGTTGCGCAGGTCGTTGTAGACGACCGTGGTGGTACGGCCCATGGGATCGATGATCCCGGAAAGGAGAGAGGCTCCGAACCAGACCTGGTCGAACTGGTTCGCTGAGCGCTGTAGCGCACCTAGGCAGGGAAGGGCTTGCGGTGCGATCAAGGTGTATTCCTCGGCCGGTGTGTAGAGGAAACGCGTGGCGGGCATCTTGCCGATGGCGTAGGCGCTCAGATCGGCCGGCTCGGTTGCACTGGGGTCCACCGGAGCGTGCCGGATCGCTGAAAGCGTGAACCTGTTCTTCACGAAATCGCTGGGCACCGGTACGTCCGCAGGATGGTAGTCGAGGTAGAGGAAGACCGGCTGTACCGTGGCGGTGTGCTCCACCACGGTGCGCGCCACCATCCGCCATCCGGTATCGTCAGGGCCGCCCACTTCCCCGTTCCGGACATGCTTGACCACTTCGTCCAGGAGCAGGGGCATTTTCCCGTAGCGGAACAGCTGCACCTTCTTCAGGTACACATTGGGGCCGAAGAGCGTGGGGATGTTGGGTTGCAGCGCCAAGGTGGCGTCCGGACAGACGTCGTCGTTCCACCAGAAATCGAACATGGGGTTGTTGTCCAGAAGCTCCAGGTCGGGTGCGTTGGCCAAGTGACGGCCCGGGATCAACAACATGGACCAAGGGAGCCCCACCCCGAAGTTCGCCGGGATGGGATGGTGGGATAGCAGGCCCCAGTCCGCGTTACCGATCGAAGGGTCCAAGGGGTACCGTGTCTTCCAGATCCCATGTGCATAGGTGCGGTAGGCGCTGAGGAACTTCAGACCGGGCTGGTCCTCGTTCACCCACATGGCCCCCATTTCCTGGGCGGTGCAGACCTCCCTGGGACCGAAGGAGAAGTTGTTGTCCGAGTTCGCCGGTCCCACTTGGATGCAAAGGCCCTCGTAGCTCAGCACATCGTTACCGTGATGATCGCCCAAGGTGGAACCGGAGAGGAAGGGCATCATGAAGAAGTTGGAGGTCACGGCCTTGCCGTCCTGTGTCATCCGGCCGTTCAGATGCCATTTCACGGCACGGTCGAAAGTGCTGAAGACGGTTTTTCGCCGCCAAAGACGGAAATCGTTCCAATCCTCCTCCAGGATGTCCAAGGTGTTTGGGGCGGGGTGCCCATCTTCACCGATCATCCCTACGATGTTGATGTCCAGATTGCCCATGAGCAACGTGCCATATCCTCCTTGGACTTCCGTGCGTATCTCATAGAGGTCGCCCGGGACAGGCTTCAAGGAGTTGAGCACCTTGGGGGATTCGAGGAAGCCGTGACCGAAGGCGATCTGGGAGGCCGCCGCCACGCCTTGAACGACGCGCTGTCCGTCCGGTGTGCGATACGGGTCGGATCGATGCACACCATGTGCATCGATGGGGAAGACCGGATCCACCGCATCGGCCTTCACATGCAGGAATCGGCCCCATCCCGTGAAGTCGGTTTCCCCGCCTTGCTCGTAGATCAGCTCCTTGGCATAAAGCCCGTCATGATCCTCCACGGCGTCATTGGGTATGCCGGGATCCAGCAGGCCTTGCGTGCCGGTGAACTTCGCGCGGTAGTTCAGGCGTAGTTCCTCTTCCGCTCCACCGATAGACACAGCCACCACCCGGCGCAGATGTACATCGCTATGGCAGGAGTCCATGGCGATGCCTCCTTGGGGCGTTCCGAAATAGTAGTTGCCGTCGCCTTCACCGAGCGAGTAAAGCTCGTTGTACAGCCATTGCCCATAATTGGCCTGACCGATCTCCTTATAGAAGTTGAACTTGCCGTATCGGTCATACTCGAAGCGGATGAGCTGACCGGGGAGATGCAGGCCATCGCTGATGGTGGTGCAGCGCCAAGTCTGCACCACGTTCTTGGGGAAGATGTTGTTGATGAGTCCCGCACGCACCGCACCACCGGCGTTCTCGGGGTCCTCCAGATAAGCGTTCATTGTCCCATAAGTGGAAGTGCGGTTGTTGCTTGGCATCCGCTGGCTGACCTCCGATGCCCCGAAATCGTAGATCCAGCCGTTGGGCGCGAACACCTTCCATGCCCCGTGGTGGAACCTCAGTTCCACGTACTCCTCGAAGGTGTTGAGCACGAACACGGCGTCCCCGCGTTCATCGAAATTGCGGAACACCGCGCGGCCGGAGGCCACACCGGGAATGTTCACGATCGGGTCGTACCAGAAGCCTTCGCCCTCAGTGAAGGGGTCACGGTCGTCCAAGGTTGAAGTAGGGGCTTCCGCATTCAGGATGGCCCCCTCCGTGGAACGTGTATACGCGTGTCGCGTGGCACTGGAGACAGAGATGGTGGGGATGTTGTCGCTCCAGCCCGCCCCATAGGGTAACCCTTCGATGACCGTAGGGGTCAGACTTCCGGTGATCGTCGGGGAGTAGTTCAGGGACAGGGCGAAGGACAGGCCGCCGGGCGTGGAAACCTCGCCCAACGGATAGCTCGCGCTGTAACGGCCCGTGAACAGGTCGACATCCCCGCTCAGTACGGATGCCTCCAACTCCGAGGCTTTCACATCCTTGGGCGTCAGGCTTCCGCTGGAGACACCGCCGCTTCTTTGGGCGAATGCGTGATGGCCGAGAAGCAGACCGCAGAAGGCGGTCCAAAGGAGCTGGATGGATACGTGAGGGCTCATGGTGGATGGAAGCAAAAGGATGACCAAGTACTTAATTATTATTTAGAACTACAAATTCCGAACGAATCATTTAACAATCAAAATAATGATCATGGATCAATACAACTACTTATCATAAGTGTAGTATGATTGTGCAGGTCCTCAAGGCACACGCCCGTAGTTTTGGCCCATGCGTGTGATGCTCTTCGGTGTGCTCGCCGAACGTGCCGGTACCGACCGGGTGGAGGTAGAAGCCACCAGCGTGGATGCACTGCGCCGTGAACTGGAGCAGCGCATTCCGGGATTGCCGCGGTTGAGCTACGCCATCGCCGTGGACCGAGTGCTGGTGAACGACGACCGCGCCCTGAGCGGCAACGAGGAGATCGCCCTGTTACCCCCATTCGCCGGAGGATGAGCACACCCGGGACCGCCAAGGTGAAGGACATCTTCCTGGAAGGTGCCATTCCGCCCGCCTTCATCGCGGAGCGCATCGCGAAGCACGCCACACGCACCGATATCGGAGCGCACGAACTGTTCCTCGGTCAGGTGCGCGCGGATGTGATCGACGGTGGAACCGTGCGCGCGATCGAATACACCGCTTACCGGGAAATGGCCCTGGAACGCATGACCGCGATCCGCGAGGAGGCCTTCGCGAGATGGCCGCGGATGACCTGCCTGCATGTGCATCACAGCTTGGGCACGGTGGAAGCGGGGCAGCTCTGCTTCCTGGTGTTCGCCAGTGCACCGCACCGGGTGCAGGCCCGCGAAGCCGTGGCGTGGGTGGTGGACCGCATCAAATCCGGACTCCCCATCTTCGGCAAGGAGATCCTCACGGACGGAGCCCATGTCTGGAAGACCAACACGTAAGACCGGCATCAACGTCGCCATCAAGAACGAACCCGGACTTCTCCGCGTCTCCGCGCGCCTCGCCGTCGCGAAGCGCTCTGGCGTAGCACGGTCTGCGGTGAAACCTCTCCGACCATGATCGACATCACCCACAAGAGCACCACCCTGCGCGAGGCCATCGCCGAAGCCACCGTGGTCGTGGGCCTTCCCGACACGATCGCCGCCGTGCGCGGCAAGCGCGTTCCGAAAGGCGATGTGCTGGAGGCCGCACGTGTGGCGGGTCTCTTCGGCATCAAACGCACAGCGGACCTGATCCCCGATTGCCATCCGCTGCCGGTGGAGCACGCCGAGGTCACCTTCGAGGTGCAGGACATGTCCATCGTGATCCGGGTGCGGGTGCGCACCATCTACCGCACGGGCGTGGAGGTTGAAGCCATGCACGGGGCCAGTGTGGCCGCGCTCACGATCTACGACATGCTCAAGCCGATCGACAAGGGCATCAGCATCGAACGCATCCGGCTGGTGGAGAAAAGAGGTGGCAAGAGCGATTGGAAGGACACCTTCGACAAGCCCGTGCAAGGCGCCGTGCTGGTGATCAGCGACGGGGTGGCTGGTGGGAAAAAGGAGGACAAGGCCGGGGCGGCGATCATCGAACGACTGAGGAAGCTCGGCGTCGAGGTGGTCCATCAGGCTGTGGTGGCGGATGAGCCCGAGGCCATCGCTGCGCAAGTGCAGGCCTGGGCCACGCAAGGCGCCGACCTGATCCTCAGCACCGGTGGCACGGGCCTGTCGCCGCGCGATCGTACACCCGAAGCCATCGCACCGATCCTCGACCGCGAGATCCCCGGCATCATGGAGGCGGCGCGCAGCTACGGTCAGCAGCGTATGCCGCTCGCGATCATGTCACGCGGTATCGCCGGCATGATCGGTCGTTCGCTGGTGATCACCCTGCCCGGCTCCACGCGCGGTGCACAGGAAACGATGGACGCTCTTTTCCCGTTCGTACTGCATGTGATCAAGGTGCAGGAGCATGTGTACCGGCACGGGCTCTGAGGCACCGCAAAGACGCCAAGTGCGCAAAGGGCATATCTTGTTGGAGCAGGTGCAAACGATCGAACACCGATGACGGAGAACGAGATCGCTCGTATCGCGGTGGATGCCATGCTCGAAGTGCATCGCGAACTTGGCCCGGGTTTGCTGGAATCGAGCTATGAGCGTTGTCTGCTTTATGAACTCTCCGTGCGTAAGGTCAAGGTCGAGAAGCAGGTCGCGCTCCCACTTCGTTACAAGGACATGGATCTCGATGCCGGTTACCGGATCGATATCTGGGTCGAGCGCAAGGTCATCATCGAGGTCAAGTCCGTGGACGCTTTGCATCCGATCCACACGGCACAGATGCTCACCTACCTGAAGCTTACCGGCAATCGTCTGGGTCTGTTGGTGAACTTCAACGAGAAGCTTGTTCGTGATGGGATCCGACGCGTGGCGAACGGACTCCCTGACCTGTAGGCCGGACCTTGGTATTTTCTTGGCGCACTTGGCGTCTTTGCGGTGCATCGCCATTCCCGTTCTTTGCGCCCATGATCATCGGCAAGGAGGCGTTGGTGGAGGAGTTCGCCCTGCATCGTTTGGGCGGGGAGAACAAGGACAACGTCTTCAGCGATTTCACCGTGACGTTGAAAGGGGAGGAGGAGCAGGATTTCCTGCGCAGGCTCTTCCTGAAGCCCTTCGCCAACATGGCCTTCACCTCCGAGTTCACCCATGCCGTGGGACTGGAATACAACGTGCTGCACGGGCTCTGCAACGGCATCGCCGAAGGAAAGGACCTGCTGCAGGCCTCGGAAGCCATCACCAAACACCTGATCGACGTGTCGCAGCACCACAAGATCAAGGGCGGCGACCTCTTCGTGGCGAAGCTCAGCGGGGTGCAGGTGGGTAGCGCCGTGCATGAGGCTGTGGGCATCTACAAGTTCGATGAGAAGGAGGTGTTCATCGAGACGAGGACCGCCGCTGGAGGCGTGGAGCTGAGCCTGAAGCGCGGCTTCGGAACGGTGCGACCGAACAAGGCCTGCCTGGTGCTGTTCACTCCGGAGAGTCCGACCGTGTTCATCGTGGATGACGGCACCAACACGGAATACTGGCAACAGGATTTCATCGGCCATCGGCCCAAGCAGGACCATGTGAACAGCACCAACCATGTGCTGGACCTCACCCGGAACTTCATCACGCAACAACTGCCGCAGGACTACGAGATCGCCAAGGCGGACCAGATCGACCTGCTGAACCGCTCGGTGCAGTACTTCAAGAGCCACGATGCCTTCGATAAGGAGGAGTTCACGCAGGAGGTGTTCCAGGACGAGCGCGCCATCCGCTCCTTCAATGCCTTCAGCGACCGCTTCCAGGACGAGCACCACGTGGAACTGCAGGACAGCTTCGAGATCTCCTCACACGCGGTGAAGCGCCAGGCCCGCGTGTTCAAGAGCGTGCTGAAGCTCGACAAGAACTTCCACATCTACATCCACGGGGACCGCAACCGCATCGAGCAGGGTGTGGATGCCGATGGCCGGAAGTTCTACAAGATCTACTACGACCAGGAGTCGTAATGGACCGCGAGCGCGGCGATCACCGAAATTCACGCCGATGCGCATCTGGGTCCTCTCCTTGCTGCTGCTGTCCTGTGCGTTGGTGCGGGCCCAGCTCGTGGCGCCGGAGCTGAAGACCATCACCATGCGCGACGGGCTGTCGGACGACCACGTCTGGGCCCTCGCCAAGGACCAACGCGGCCGCCTGTGGATCGGCACCAAGAACGGACTGAACCGGTACGACGGGAAACGGGTGGAGGTGTTCCGCGCGGAAGGCACGCCCAACAGCCTGCCCGGGGACTACATCACCGCCTTGGCAGCGGACACCGGACATCTGCTGTACATCGGCACCAACGCCCCGTTCCTCACGGTGTTCGATGTGCTGGCCGATACGCTGGTGAGCATCCCGCTTCCCGATCCAGCGTATTCGCACCACGGCGAACAGCGCATCACCTGCATGCGCATGGACCGCTTGCAACGCCTGTGGATCGGGCATGGTGCACGTTGCCTCAGCCTCTTCGATCCCGTTACCCGCACCTTCCGCAGCACGGAGATCCCGCCACCGTTGCCCACGCTGCGCACCCGGGAGGTGATCAGCTTCATCGACGAGGATGCCGACGGGGTGCTCTGGCTCTCCCCCTTCCGGGGTCTGGTCCGCTTCGATCCCGCTGTGGGCGTTCCGGAGCCGGTGCATCTGCATCCCGCGCCGGGAGCGGCATACCGGGCGGAAACCTTCCACATCCGCGGCTTGGTGGATGAGGACAGCACGTTGGTCTTCGGCACCTGGAGCGAGGGCCTCTTCCGGATGCGCAAACGCGATGGCGCGCTCCGCCTGTTGTGGCCTTCGCCGGATCATGTGCCCACCATGGTGGACCATATGGTGACGAACCTCTGCCGCCTCGCGAACGGTTCCATCATGGTGGCCACCATCGACCAAGGCCTGTTGCAGCTCGATCCGCGTTCGGGTACGGTGATGCACTTCGACCGATCGCTTCGCGAGAAGGACAGTCGAAGGAGCGAGGATCTTTTTGCCGGATGCTACCGGTTGCTCGCTTTACCGGAAGCCCTGGTGATGGGCAGCACGATGCAAGGGGTGGCCATCTGGCCTTTGCGCAACCTGAGCGTTCAGCCCGTGCAATTGCCGCCGCATCCGCCGGAGGAAACGATCGACATGGTGGTGGGTGCTTCTCGATACGGGGATGAGGTGCATGTGCTTTCGCAACGCCGCGGAATGTTCACCTACGACAGTACGGGCAGGCTGCTGGAGCATGCGGGCACGGACTATCATCCCGATCAGCGTTTCGAAACCAAGGGTGTGCTCGGTCCGGGTGCGACGCTGCTCGGCGGCACACCGCACCCGCTCGTGGCGCTTTCGGGCGAGGAACGCTTGAAGCCCTTGTCCGCTTCCGCGATCAAAGCTCCGTGCGGCGATGCGGCCCTGTGGGTCCGGGAGGACGGATCGGACGGTTTCTGGTACATGGTCGTGGGCAAGGGCCTCCATCATTGGTTGCCGCAACGGGGATCATGCATGCCCATCCGGGAAGAGGATGAACGCGTTGCGGCATTGCTGGGCGAATGGCCTTGGGACGTGTTCACGGACCGCGACGGCAACAACTGGTTCCTCAGCGCCAATTCACCTCCGGTGCTGCGGCGCAAGGACGGTCGTGTGGAACGGATCGCCGGTCCGGCACCGCTCGCTCCTTTTGAGGTCAGTGATATCGCACAGACGCCGGATGGCCGCCTGTGGCTGGCGGTGAAGCACCGTGGACTGGCTTTGGTGGAGTCGGTGAATGAGAGTCCGATCGTTGTCCAGGATATAAGTGCCCGACTGCCCTCGCGCAATGTGCTGGAGGTGGTGGCCATGACGGACGGCAGCTTGTGGATGGCCCAACCGAACACCATCATGCATTGGGATCCGACCACCGATGCCTCACGAGTGCTGAACGTGCTCGATGGGATCGCGCCCGCTCCGCTGAACCTCGATCCGCGCCATGATCCCGCGCCGTATCCGCTGCTGGTGGGCACGTGGGAAGGCTTCTACATGGTGCATCGGGAAGTCCTGAAGGATGCCTCGGCGCCCCGTGTACAGGTGCCTGCGGTGCTCGTAGGAGATAGCGTGTGGTGGTGGCACGCGGACCTCGATCGTTCGGAGCTGCAGTTGCCCGTGGCGCCCGATCGCATCACCTTCCTCCTGCGTACGGACAACCTGATCGATCCGCAACGCGACGGGCTGGCCTATCGCATCACCGAGCTGGACACCGCTTGGTCGCCCATGACCGATGAGGAACGTATCACCTTCAACCACCTCGGGCCCGGCACGTACCGCTTCCAGGTGAAGGCCCGCACCAACAACGGTCCGTGGGGTTCCATCACCACCGTCGCGTTCAACGTGCCACCGCCGTTCTGGGCCACGTGGTGGATCCGGCTGCTGATGTTGCTCCTGATCCTGCTGTGCGCATGGGCACTGTTCCGTCTGCTGCTGCGGAAGCGATTGCGCAAGGAGCGGGAACGCTTGGAACGCGAGCGTGCACTGATGGACGAGCGCATGCGGATCGCGCACGACCTGCACGACGACCTGGGCAGTGCGCTCGCCCTGATCGCCATGGAAGGGGAACTGGCGCGCATGGGCGATGGCAGCGGCGCGCAGGATGCGTTGAAGCGCGTGAGCGAGGGTGCGCGGGAGGTCACCGACAACATGCGGCGTATCGTGTGGGCCTTGGGCTCGGGCCAGGACACGTTGGGTGATCTGGTGGCCTATATCCGTTCTTCCGCCGCCGAACTGTTGGAGCGCGCGGGAGTGGAGCTCGAGGCCCGGATCGAGCTGCTGTGGCCGGAGCTGCCGTTGACCGTCGACCAACGGCGACATCTGTTGCTGCTCATGAAGGAGCTGTTGCTGAACGTGGTGAAGCACGCACGTGCCCGAGAGGTCACCTTGCGGATCGAACAGCGCCACGAGGAGCTGACGATCATCGTGGCGGATGATGGACAAGGGTTCGATGTGGCGGAACGGAAGGCGGTGGGCACCGGCTTGACCAGCCTGCACGAACGGGTGAAAGCCTTGGGGGGCGGGCTCGACGTCCACAGTAGCACACAAGAGGGCACGTGCATCACGATACGCGTGCCGGTGCGTGCGCGGGTGGTCTAGTACACGGCGCAGGCGGGCCACAGGTCGCTCTAACTTGTCCCCATGAACAGTACCGTACGCGTTGCCATCGTGGAGGACCTGCCGCAAATGCGTCGGTTCCTGCGCAGCGTGATCGAAACGGCGGGCGACATGGAACTGGTGGCCGAGTATCGGAGCGCGGAGGAGGCCTTCCCGGCGATCACCGCGTTGGCATTGGATGTCGTCATCAGCGACATCGGTCTTCCGGGGGCCAGTGGTATCGAGCTGCTGAAGAAGCTGCGCCCCTTCCTGCCGCGGACGCAGTTCATGGTCTTCACCGTGCACGATGACGACCTGCGCGTGTTCGAGGCGCTGAAGGTGGGCGCCAACGGCTACATGCTCAAGAGCAGCACACCCGTGGTCATGGTCGATGCCCTGCGCGATCTCCTGCGCGGTGGAGCACCGATGAGCGCCAGCGTGGCCCGACGCTTGGTCGATCACCTGCGGCCCTCGCCCGTGGAAACCACGGAGCACGAAGCTCTCACCCCGCGCGAGCGTGATGTGCTCGACATGCTCGCCGAAGGACTGCTGTACAAGGAGATCGCGCAGCGTGAAGGGCTGTCCATCAGCACCGTGAAGTCCCACATCCACAGCATCTACAAGAAGCTGCATGTGGGCAGCAAGGAGGAGGCGCTGGTGAGGTACCAAGGGCACTGAGGGGCGGTGTACTAGTACACCACCGGGCGTGATCGTGGTCCGTCCAGCTTTGGATGCAAGCCACATCCCATGCGTACCCTCCACCTGACAGCTGCACTCCTCATAGGCCTGGGCCTTATCGCACAGGACGCCGCCTTCGATCCCACCTTCAACCCGGGAGCCCTGGGCTCCGGCATCGGCGATGGCGTGAAAGGAAGGATCGAATGTTCGCTGGTGCTGCCCAGTGGAAAGGTCCTGATCGGTGGTGATCTCGACTATGTCGACGGGTCCTCCGTCACCAACATCGCGTGCCTGGATCCGGACGGGACATTGAACGATGTGCTCTTCTATTGCCACGCCCAGGATGGTCCGGTGAACGCCATGGTGTTGCAACCCGATGGCAACATCATCATCGCCGGTGGATTCGCTTCCGTGAACGGTACCCCTGCCAAGCGCATCGCGCGCATCCTCTCGGATGGTAGCGTGGACCCCACGTTCGACGCCGGTCCGGGATTCACCGGCGGCACGGTCTCCACCTTGGCGCTGCAACCGGACGGCAGGGTGATCGTGGGTGGGTCGTTCACAGCCTATCAAGGCGCTACGGTCGGTCGCATCGTGCGGCTGAACAGCAACGGATCGCGTGACTTCTCCTTCAATACGGGCTTCGGTTTCAACGACCAGGTGCGTTGCGTGCAACCGGTCCCGGATGGTAAGGTGCTCGTCGGTGGGAAGTTCACGAGCTTCAACAGCGTCCAACGCACCTGGATCGCACGGCTCAACAGCAACGGATCCCTTGATGCCGCCTTCTTCGATGAGACCTTTGCACCCAGCGGTCTCGGACCGGACCACTATCCCTCGGAGGAACTGAAGGGCGTGCACGACATCATCGTTCGGCCCAGTGGCACCATCCTCTTCTGCGGCCTTTTCGGAAGTGTCCATGGTACCGTGCGAAGGAGCATCGCCGAAGTGGATGCGATATCGGGCGCATTGGTGCCGGGCTTCGCAGCGACCACCCAGTGTCAAATGTCCACGGGCCAGTTCTTCCACATGCTCCATCTGTTGCCCGGCGGTGATGTGCTCGTGGCAGGTACGTTCGAGGATTGTACCACAGGAGCCGACGGGTTCGGCACTTCCACCCTGAAGCGGGGCCTCATACGCGTGGACCCCACCGGCTCCATCGTCTACACCTATGCGCCTTTGTTCCGCCAAGGGCTGTTCAGTGCCATCCATGAAGTGCGTACGCTGTCGCCGCTCGCGGATGGTCGCATCTTCGTCGGTGGCGCCGGTTTCCCGAACCCTTCCGGAGGAGAGGGAATGGCGGTGATCGCCACCGACGGGACCTTGGACGCTGCTTTCCATGCCCATGGTACGGGTGCGGACCATCGCATCCGGCATGTATCACTCGGTGCCGATGGTGGTGTGTTCATCGCCGGTGACTTCACCGCGTTCAATGGGACGAGGCGCTATGGCATGACCAAATTGGACCCGAACGGGAACGTGGATCCCTCTTTCGTTCCGGACGATTTTTTCCCCTGCACCCAGGACTTCATCTGGCATAGCGTACCGCCGTTACGGAGCGTGCTTCTGCAGCCTGATGGGAAGGTGCTCCGCGCCGTGACGGGAACACCCGTCTTCGCACGCTTGAACAGTGATGGCTCCGGTGACTTCGGTTACGCAGGAGCCCCGATCGTAGGCCTCTATACGCCCAGTGCCATGGTGCGGCGCAATGATGGCAAGGTGGTGTGCTCTTCGGTCAGCAACATCTCGGGGGTGACGGTGCTGGAGCCCGATGGCGGTGAAGCAGCATGGCCCGACTACACTTGGTTGCACGTGGATGCCCCCACGTTCGGCATGATGTCCGATAACCGACTGTACGTGACGTCCGCTTACCTGCGTGATGCGGAATCCGAGGCCATCCCCGGCCATATGATACGGCTGCATACGAGCGGCGGTCGGGATATGACCTTCGGGCAGGTCGACCTGACCTTCCCATCGGGTGAGAAGCCCGTGAACGCGATCCTTCCACTACCGGACGGCAAGGTGCTCATCTGCGGGTCCTTCACGGCGGTGAACGGCCAGCCGAGTCGCGGCATCGCCCGCCTCAATTCGAATGGCACGCTCGATGGGACCTTCGTTGTCGGTGGCGGCTTCAATGGAATCGCGTACTGCATGGCCCGCCGGCCCGACGGCCGGATCCTGGTGGGCGGAACGTTCTCGCACTACCATTTGGAGGCGGCGAAATTCCTGGCCCAACTGCTACCGGACGGATCCATCGACCCGACCTTCTTCACCGGTTCCATATTCGGCCATTACATACCGGAACACGGTGGGGTGTATGCGGTGGCCGTTCAGGCCGATGGCCGCGTGATCGCCGCAGGCGATTTCACCGGATACGCCGGGCATCCGGTGAACCGCATCGTACGCATCGGCACACCTCCACCGGCCTCGATGTCGCTGAGCGCGCGCGTGTTCCTGGAAGGCGCGATGGAGGACCTGTTCACCATGCGGGATGACCTGCGCGACGCAGGGTACGTGCCCCTGGTGGAGCCCTACTCCGCGTTGGGCTTTCCTCAGATGGGCGGCGGTGGCGGCGAGCAGACCACGCCGTTCGCATTGTCCACCATGGCGAACAACAGGGTGGTGGATTGGATCCATGTGCAGCTGCGTTCCCCCAATGACCCCACTTCCATCGTGGCCGTGCGCAACGGCCTGCTGATGACCAATGGCTTCGTCACCGATGTCGATGGCTTCTCCCCGCTCACCTTCGCCGGTGTCGTACCCGGCATGTACCACGTCGCGGTGTTCCATCGCAACCACTTGGGAGCGATGACGGCCTCACCCTTCCAACCGGGACCGAATGGCATCCAGGTGGACTTCACGCAGACATACACCATGACCTACGGGACCGAGGCCCGCAAATACGTGTACCCGAACATGCTGCTCTGGTCCGGCGATGTGAACCACGATGGTCAGCTGAAGTACACCGGTCAAGGCAACGACCGTGATCCGATCCTCTTGGGCATCGGTGGCGTGGTGCCCACGAATTCCACCAGCGGATATCGGGTGGAGGACGTCAACCTGGACGGCGTGATCAAGTACACCGGACAAGGCAACGACCGCGATCCCATCCTGGTGAACATCGGCGGCACCGTGCCCACGCAGACGCGACAAGCGCAATTGCCCTGATGCATCCTGTTCCGACGGCGGGGGTTCTGGAACATGCGCTGGCGTGGGGACATGCCATGCACCTTCGGTCATCCAGTTCGATGACCATGAAGTCGGCTTGGAAACCGATGGGCTCATCGTGGAAGTCCAGCCATGCCGCGTGGTCACTACCGCTGACCGTTCCGCTCATCACCGTCAGGGTGTAGGTCATCCCGCGATAGAGGCGCGTGGTGCTGCTGTCGCCGCGGTAACCGAAGTCCCACCACGTGTTGCCGAAGCTGTTCGGATTGGCGTAGTGGATCGCCTGCAGCAGTACGCGCTGTACCGTGTGGTCGGTGCTGTTGGGACTGTACGTGGCCTCGGGCAGGCAGTGCTGCTGTGCATGGAGCGACGAAGCCGGTCAAGGCCAAGGACAGCAGTGGTAGGCGTTGGATCATGCAGCAAGGTCCGCGTTGGCACCCCGAGGGCCCGCTATTCTAGTACACGGAACGCGGCACTCACCCTCCGATGCTCACCATCGGTCGTGCGCTCAGGTCATGCAGGACCTCGGCCTGTTTCTCCGGCTTGAAGGGCGGGAGGCCACCGAGCATGGCGTGCTTGCCCAGCACGTTCGCCTCGATGAGCGGTGCGATGTCATCACCCCGGCGAAGGGCCGACAGCAGGTCGGTCTCTTGGCGGGAGAAGAGGCAGTTGCGCATCCTCCCTTCGGCGGTGAGGCGCAGGCGGTCGCAGGATCCGCAGAACGGTTCGGTCACCGTGCTGATCACGGCGAAGGTGCCCTTCCATCCCGGCACACAATACGCTTTCGCGGTGCTATGCGCATCGTCCTCCAGCTTCTCGATGGTGTGCACACTGCCGATATGGCCCAGCATCTCGGCGAAGGTGTACACCCGCTCGCGCCCCCAATGGTTGCCCGCGAAGGGCATGAACTCAATGAAGCGCACATGGACCTCATGGTCCCGCGTGAACGCCACGAAGCGCAACAGCTCCTCGTCGTTGATGCCGCGCATCACCACCATGTTCACCTTCACCCGAAGGCCGCGTTGCAGGGCCAGCAGGATGCCGCGGTGGACGCGGTCGAAACCGTCCCGGCGCGTGATCTTCCGGAAGCGTTCGGCATCGAAGGTGTCGAGGCTGATGTTCACGCTCCGCAGTCCCGCATCGATCAGGCCATTGAGGTGCTTCTCCAACGAGAGCGCATTGGTGGTGAGGCCGAGCGACACGCCCAGCTGCGCCAGATCGCCCACGATGGCCACCGCATCCGGCCGCACCAAGGGTTCGCCCCCGGTGAGCCTGATCTTCCCGATGCCGTAGCGCTCCACGAACAAGCGTGCGATGGTGGCGATCTCCGCGCGCGTCATCAACGCCTCCTTCCGCAGGAACACCTGGTCCTCCGGCATGCAGTACGTGCACCGCAGATCGCATTTGTCCACGATGCTGATGCGCAGGCTGCGATGCACCCGCCCGTGGCCGTCGATGAGCTGTTCCAAAGCGTCCGCAAGTTACCTTGACACACCACGATTGACAGATATTCCGCCATGCCGAAGAAGGAGCTCGTTCGTTGTCCCTGGTGCCTGAAGGACGACATCTACATGAAGTACCACGATGAGGTCTGGGGCGTGCCCGAGCACGACGACCGCCGGCTCTTCGCGAAGCTCATCCTCGATGGGGCGCAGGCGGGGCTGAGCTGGTACACCATCCTGATCCGCTCCGAGAGCTATGCGAAGGCCTACCACGATTGGGATCCGAAGAGGATCGCCCGCTACGGCAAGAAGGACATCGATCGCCTGATGAACGACCCGGGCATCATCCGCAACCGCGCGAAGATCCTGGCCTCCATCGGTAACGCCCAGGCCTACCTGCGGATCATGGAGGAAGGACCCGGCTCCTTCGATCGGTTCCTGTGGAAGCATGTCGGAGGCCGGACCATCGTGAACCGGCATCGCGGTATGGGCAACATCCCCACGAGCACACCCGAGAGCGATGCCATGAGCAAGGACCTGAAGAAGCACGGCTTCAAGTTCGTGGGCACCACCATCGTGTACGCCTTCATGCAGGCCTGCGGCATGGTGGACGACCATACCGACGATTGTTGGCGCAAGCCGAAGGCCACCAAGGCGCGATAACTTGCGGCGTGCGCGCATCCGTTTCAACCGTTCCGATCACCCGTGTGGAGGCCGGATCGTCCGAGGCCACGGACGATGTGCTGGTGGCCGAGGAGCCCTTGGAGATCCGCCTGGGCCATGGTCCGCTCGACGATCGCAGCGAGATGCGGCTGAGCGTCACCATGCGCACACCGGGGTCCGACGAGGAACTGGCCTTGGGCTTCCTCTTCAGCGAAGGGCTCATCGCCGATCCCTCCGAGGTGGTGCGTATCGTGCCCTGCGAGGACGTGAAGCCCGAGGAACGGGGCAACGTGGTGCGTGCGGAACTCCACCCGTCCATCGTGCTGGGTCCGCAGCGCTGGCAGCGCAACTTCTACACCACCAGCAGCTGCGGGGTCTGCGGCAAGAGCAGCATCGAGGCGGTGCACACCCAATGCCGAAGGAGCATCACTCCTTTCGGTCCGATCGATGGGGAGGTCATCGTCCGGTTGCCGGATCGCATGCGTGAAGCGCAGACCGTGTTCCGATACACCGGGGGCATCCATGCAGCGGCACTGTTCGATCGTTCCGGGAACCTCCTGCTGCTGCGCGAGGATGTGGGCCGGCACAATGCCGTGGACAAGGTGATCGGCGCCATGCTGCGCAGCGGGATCCCGGCGGAGGAGAAGATCCTGCTCGTGAGCGGAAGGGCCGGCTTCGAGCTGGTGCAGAAGTGCATGGTCGCCGGCATTCCGCTGATGGCCGCCGTGGGTGCGCCCTCCTCGCTCGCGGTGGACCTGGCGCGGTCCCGCGGTATGCTACTGATCGGATTCCTGCGCGGTGACCGGTTCAACATCTACGCCGGTGCGTGATCCCTTTTGCAACTTCACTCCCCTCTAGCCCCATCCCATGCGTGCCCTGTCCACCATCCTGTTAGCGTTCGGCCTCTGCGCATTCGCACACGCCCAGCGCACCTTCGACGTCACCATCGCCGACAGCACCTACCACATGAAGCAGTACTGGTTCGTGCTGTACACGAAGGGTGATGCCGCACCGCTGGACAGTGCCACGTCGGCCACCACATTGAAGGCGCATCTCGCGCACCAGGGTGAACAGGCCGAGCGCGGCCTGATCCAGATGGCCGGCCCTTTCGGCGACAAGGGCGACTGGCGCGGACTGCTGCTCTACGACTGCGAGACCCGCGAGGAGGTGGAGGGCTACCTGAAGGCCGATCCCTTCGTCCGCGCCGGGCAGTTGAAGTACGAGATCCATCCGTGGTACGGCGCGATCGGCACCACGTTGAAGTAGCTCCTCAGCGCGGATCCAAGGCCTCGCGGAACGACCGAGCGTAGGTGTCGCTGATCGGCAAGGCCACGTGGCCGATCAGCACCTGGTCCGCTCCCGCACGCTCCACCGCGTGCAAGGCCACGATATGCGAACGATGGATCCGCCGGAACAGATCCTGCGGTAAACGCAGCTCCAGGTCGCGCAGGTTCTCCAAGGTCAGGATGCGGCCCTTGGCGCGCGTGTGCACCGCGCAGTAGTCGCGCATGGCGGAGATGTAAAGCACTTCATCGAATCGGATCCGGACGTTCTCATGACCGCTGCGCACGAAGAAGTGGTCCGGTGCGATCGAACGCTGCCTTCGTGCCCGCACCTTCTCCACGGCGGACAGGAATCGTTCGTAACGAACCGGCTTCAAGAGGTAGTCGGCCACGTCCAGCTCGAAGCCGTCGAGTGCATGTTCGCCGAAGGCGGAGACGATCACGAAACCGCAACGATCACCGGCCAGCTTGATCAGCTGCAAGCCGTTCAGTTCCGGCATCCGGATGTCGGTGAACACCACATCGATGTCGTTGCTGCCCAGACGTCGGAACGCGCTGATCGCATCCGTGGTGGCGTGCACGAGTTCGAGCCCGGGCGTGCGTTGCACATGGCGCTCCATCACCTCCACCGCAATGGGTTCGTCATCGACCACCAGGCAACGCAGGGGAACGGGGCTCATGCCAAGGGTAGTTCGATGATCGCGGTGTATCGATCCTCCACGGACCGGAACGAGGCCGAACCCCGATCGCCGTACAACAGGAACAGGCGCCGTTGCAGATCGCGATTGCCCGTGGGCGGACCCTCGTCCTGTGCCGCTCGGCCGATGCGATTGCTGCCGGTGATGCGCAGGCGATCGTCCGTGCGTTCCACGAGCACATGCAAGGGCAGTACCGGGTCGCATGGATCGCCATGTTTGAAGGCGTTCTCCACCAACGGTAGAAGCATCATTGAAGGGACCGGAACGTCCTGCAGGTCTTGGGGCACGTCGATCCGAACGTTCAAGGGGCGGTCGTACCGCAAGCGTTGCAGCGCGATGTAGCGCCGTACGTGCTCGAGTTCCACGCGCAAGGGCACCTGGTGGTCCTGGTGCTTGGCGATGTAGCGCATCAGCTCGGCGAGGTCCAGCAGGGGGTCACCGAGGTCCGCGCCGGGCCGTTGGGAAAGGCCGTAGAGGTTGTTCAGCGTGTTGAAGAGGAAGTGCGGGGCCATGCGTGCGCGCAGCATCTCGAGTTCGCTGAGCCTTTCGCGATAGGCCAATTCGGTGCGCTCGTGGTGCTGGACCAGGGCGTGCTCCAACAGATGCAACGTTCCGCCGGCCACGATGGGCAGCAGCGCATAGATCACATTGTCCAACGCGAAGAAGGCGAAGCCCGTGCCCTCGGGATAGTTGGGTTCGGCGCCGAGGAGGGGCATCAGCCGTTGATCGGTGAGCCAACGCCCCAGGATGAAGCCGAGGATCGCTGCGGGAAGCACCGCCCACCAACGCCGCGGCGCACGGCGGAGCGCACGGAACACCATCCAGGTCCACAGCGCGTGGTTCAGCGCGAACAGCAGGTTGTACCGGACCCCGTCGAAGGTCCAATCCGCTTCCCCCCGTAACCACCAGGTGACCTTGTTGGCGAAGCCCATGAAGAGCCCGAACAGACCGATGCATACGGCTTGTGTCCCTGGCGTGAAGCGTCCTTGGGGATCGAGCAGGAGGCCGGGACCGTTCGGGCTGCGCATGCCCCGAAACTATCGTCCCGCTGCTGCGGCTTGCCCGGGGATCGATGGATCGGCCTTTTCGTTCTGCGGATCGGCCCATGCCGGATCGTTGCTCCCATCCGCCGATCCGTTCCGCCGGGCCTGGATCCCCGCCTTTAGTCTTGCGGAAAACCAGCGCCATGTCCCGCGTGATCCTCCTGCTGCTGTTCGTGCCCTTGGGTGCGTTCGCCCAAACCAAGCTCCTCGACCCCGACGCCATCCTCATCGGCGATCGGCCACGGCCGGAGGTATTGCCGATCGGCACCTTCCACTTCGGCTATCCGGGACTCGATGCGCATGTGACACCGGAGCAGGACCGCGTGGATGTGATGTCGCCCGAACGGCAGAAGGAGTTGGAGCGGTTGCTGGACGTGATCATGCGTTTCCGGCCGAACAAGCTCGCCATGGAAACACAGGGTGGCTGGCTGATGCAGGAGTACCGCCAGCACCTCGCCGGGGCTCCGCTGCAGCGCAACGAATACTACCAGATCGGATTCCGGGTGATGGACCGCGCGAAGCTGGACACGCTCTACGCCGTGGATTCCGGCAATCTGGTGATGGACCTCTACGGTGGCCCCGACTCACTGCTGCACCGCCCTTGGTTGGACAGCTTGTACGCCGGTTGGGACTGGGGCGGGCCCGATAGCGCTTCGGCCCGTTACAAGAAGCTCTATGCCGCACAGGACCGTTACGAAACGGAGCACGACATGCTCAGCATCTTCCTTTCGATGAACGACGACCATGCGTTGGACCGCTCCTTCGGCGCCTACCTCAATGGCGGCTTCCGGCTCGGTGACCATCGCGGTGCGGACATCCTGGGCATGCATTGGTACAACCGGAACCTGCGGATCTACCGCAACATCCAGCGCATCACCACGTCACCGGAGGATCGCATCCTGGTGCTCTTCGGCGCGGGACACATGGGCATCCTGAAGCACCTCTTCGAATGCGATCCGACCTATCGCCTGGTGCGGTTGGTCGATCTGGTGCATCCCTGAACAAGGCGTGACCACCGCTACATTGGCGGCATGTCCGCATCGATCGCCGAAAGCCTGAACGGCCACCGCCGCTTTTTCGAGGAGGGCCGCACGCGTTCGTACACCGAACGAAGGAAGGCGTTGAAGGCGCTGGGTGATGCGCTGATGGCGAACGAAGCGCAGGTGCTCGAAGCCCTGCACCGCGATATGCGCAAGCCGGTCTTCGAGGCCTACCTCAGCGAGATCGGTCTGCTGCGGCAGGACCTGCATCATGCGTTGGACCACTTGGCGGAATGGATGCGGCCGCAACGGGTGTCCACCCCACTGGCCCTGCAGCCGGCCAGCAGTCGTGTGCAGCGCGATCCGCTCGGGGTGGTGCTGATCATCGCGCCGTGGAACTATCCCCTGTTGCTGCTGTTGTCGCCCTTGGTGGCGGCCATCGCCGCAGGCAACTGCGCGGTGCTGAAGCCCAGCGAGGATGCTCCGCATACCGCTGCCGTGGTGGAACGGATCATCGCAACGGCCGATCTGCAGCCGTGGGTCTCCGTGGTGCAGGGGGATGGACGCACGGTGGTGCCGGAGTTGATCGCTGCGTTCCGCTTCGACCACATCTTCTTCACCGGCAGTCCGCGGGTGGGGGCGATCGTGGCCACGCTGGCTGCACCGCAACTGATCCCCGTCACCTTGGAACTCGGCGGCAAGAGCCCCGCCATCGTGGATGAACGGGTCGACCTCGAGTGTGCCGCACGGCGCATCGCTTGGGGCAAGTTCTTCAACGCGGGTCAGACCTGCATCAGTCCCGACCATGCCTTGGTCCATGCGGCGGTGATGCCCGCGTTCCTCGATGCGATCACCCGGCATACGCGACGTTCCTTCGGCGAGGACCCGCAACGCAGCCCGCACTTCGCGCGCATGGTGAACGACCGGCGTTTCGAAGCCGTGAAAGGCTATCTCGGCCAAGGACGCGTGCATCTCGGGGGGGAGCATGATGCGGCCGACCGTTATATCGCACCGACCGTGCTCACCGATGTGCCCGCCGATGCCGCCGTGATGCGGGAGGAGATCTTCGGTCCGGTGCTGCCGGTGATCCCTTGGCGCGAGCCCGAGGAGGTCTTCGCCCAGGTGGCGCGCAATCCGTTCCCTTTATCGCTCTATGTGTTCAGCAGGAACGGGAAACGCATCCGGCTCTTCACCGAACGGATCGCCTTCGGTGGCGGCTGCGTGAACAACACGTTGGCGCATTTCGGCAATCCGGAACTGCCCTTGGGCGGCATCGGCACCAGTGGCATGGGGCGTTACCACGGACGGTACGGCTTCGAGGTGTTCAGCCATGCCAAGGGGATCGTGCACAGCAGCACGCTGTTCGATCCCGGCGTGCAGTATCCGCCCTACACGAGTTGGAAACAACGCATCCTGCGCCGGGCGCTCCGTTGAATGGATTGGTTCGTCATCCTCTGCATCGCCACGGTGGCCAGCTTCATCGGTTCGCTCCAAGCGGGCCTGGTGAACACGGCCGTGCTGGCCACCACGTTGCGGTCGGGACGGCGTGCGGGTCGCGAGATGGCCTGGGGTGGATCGGTGCCCGAGTTCCTGTATGCCGTCGTGGCGTTCCAGGTCGGAGAGCTGTTGTTGGAGGGCGATGGCGTGCTGCGCAGCACGTTGGAACGGATCGCGGGCACGGTGCTTTTCGCGCTCGGGGCCTACCTCATCCTCTGGCTGAAGCCGTTCTCCGCGCAGGTGGATGAGGGGAAGGCCGGTGGTGGGTTCTGGAAAGGAGTGGCCGTAGGGCTGATGAATCCGCAGTTGCTGGTGTTCTGGTGCGGGGTACGGCTCGGCCTCGAGACCTTCGGGGTGCAGGCGCGCGGATGGAAGGACATGGTGGCCTTCGGCAGCGGCGCCCTGCTCGGAGCGCTGGTGTTATTGATGATCCTGGTGCGTGTGGGCAGCAAACTGCACGCTTGGCTCAGACCCGGCACCTTGCGCACGCTGTTCCGCGTGCTCGGAGCCACCTTGGTGGTCCTGGGTGTTTGGGCCTGGGTGCGCTCCTTCCAAGGCGGCTGAATCGCCGGGCTTCACCATTTTTGCGGGATGCGCCACCTTTTCCTCTCCTTGTTCGTCCTGCTGCTCCACGCTCCGCTCCTGGCCCAGGACGCCTTGGACAAGATCGCCATGAAGGCCTGCACCTGCGTGGCCGGATTGAAGGACGTGACCAATGAGGACGAGCGCAATTCCCAGATGGGCGTGTGCATGCTCGCGGAAGCCTCGCTCCACGAGAAGGAGCTCAAGAAGAAACACGGCTTCGACCTCTCCAAGATCGATACGGAGGGCGAAGCGCTGGGCCGCGCCGTAGGTGTACGTATGGCCAAACATTGCCCCGAGGTGCTGCTGATGATGGCACAGCTGGGCGAGGATGGCGAGGACCTTCCACCGCCACCGCCCGACCTGCTGACGAAGACCATGATGGGCAAGCTCGTGGAAGTGCGCAAGGGCGAGTTCCTCACGTTGGTGGTGCGTTCCGAGACCGGTAGCACCTATGAGCTGCTGGTGCTGGGTCCGGTGGAGAATGGAGGGGAGCTGCTCAACGCCCCCGACCCCGCCGTGGGTCGTTCCATGGCCTGGAGCTACGACGAACGGGAGCTGTACGACGTCCGTTCGGGCTCCTTCCGAAGCTTCAAGGTGCTACGGGCCTTGCCGCAGTAGCCCGCTCAACCGAGCACCCGTTCCGCACGTTTCGGTCGCAGCCGGTCGCGGATCAGCAGCATGTGCCGTTCGTCGCATTCCAGCGTGGCCGTCACCAGGATCTCCTTGTTGGTGGTCCAATGCTGCTGGCCCGTCACCCCTTCCTTCTCGCAGAACTCATCGAGGTGGTGCAGGAAATGCTCGGCGGTGCGTTGCGCATCGGGTCCGAAGAAATCCCAGTGGAAGCGGAGGAGGGGCATGGAGCGTAGGGAATGGTTGACCACGGAGGCACAGGGTCACGGAGCGCACGGTTTCAATCCGCGATGATGCCGTTGATCACGCGACGCACACCGTTCTTCATCAAGGCCGAATTGAAGTTCATCAACAACCCGAGCTTGCAACCGGTCAGTTTGAGATAGGTCAACAACTGTGCGGTATGCACGTCGTGCAACTCATCGACGGCCTTGACCTCGATGATCAACTTCTCTTCGACCCGCATGTCCAAACGCATGGTCGTACCGAGGGGTCGGCCTTTGTAGGTGATGGGGATAGGGACCTGTTGATCGACCCGAAGCCCGCGGGATCGTAGCTCCTCGCCCAAGCACTGTTCGTAGATGCTCTCCAGCAGACCGGGACCGAGTTCGCGATGGACCTCGATCGCAGCGGAGATCACCTCGGCACTGATCTCATTGTGCTTCATCCGACCTGACTGCTCTGTGAACACCGTGCCTCTGCGCCTCTGTGGTTTCCCATCACGCCAGCTTGTCGCTCAGCAGCTTCATCTCGATCATCGGTGCGATGCGCTCGTAGAGGATCCGATAGGTGGCCTCGGTGATGGGCATGTCCACACCGAACTTGCGGTTGATCTCGTGCACGCACTTCACGGCGTAGTAGCCCTCGGCCACCATGTTCATCTCCAGCTGCGCGGCCTTCACGCTGTAGCCCTTGCCGATCATGGTGCCGAACTCGCGGTTGCGGCTGAAGGTGGAGTAGGCCGTCACCAGCAGGTCGCCGAGGTAGGCCGGTTCGTTGATGTCGCGGTCGATCGGGTGCACGGCCTTCACGAAACGCGCGATCTCCTGGATGGCCCGGCTCACCAGCACCGCTCGGAAGTTGTCGCCGTAGCCCAGCCCCACGCTGATGCCGCTGGCCACCGCGATCACGTTCTTCAGGATCGCCGCGTATTCCGTTCCGTAGATGTCGTCGCTGAGCGTGGTCTTCATGAAGCGCCCGTTCAACGCCTTGCCCATGGCCTCGGCCTGTGCGGGCGTGCGGCTGGCGATGGTGAGGTAGCTCAAGCGTTCCATGGCCACCTCCTCCGCATGGCATGGACCGCAGATCACCCCGAAGTCGTTCTCCGCCACGCCCCAATGCTCGAACAGGTATTCGCCCACGATCTGGTTCGTCTCCGGCACGATGCCCTTCACCGCGCTGAAGATGCGCTTGCCCTTCAGCTCGCTCGGGTCCAGCTGGTCCATCGTGCGTTTCAGGAAGGCGGATGGCACGGCGATCACCAGCGTGTCCGCGTCGGCCACCACTTGGTGGATGTCGTCGCTCAACGCCAGCCGTTCGGGATCGAACTGCGCCGCGCTGATGTAGTTGGGGTTGTGCCCGTACTTGCGGATATGCGCGATGTTCTCCGCGCCACGCACCCACCAGCCGGTGCGCTCGGCGTTGCTGCTGAGCAGCTTCACCAGGGCCGTGCCCCAGCTGCCGCCGCCGATCACCGCCGTTGTTCCGCTCATTTGAAGGTGATGTCCTTGACCACTTCCTGCTTGTCGCGAAGTACGGTCACTTTCGTGCTATCGCCCTTCTTGAAGCTGCTCAGGCCCTTCATGTAGCTCATCATGTCGGTCACGGGCACATCGCCCATCTTCACCACGATGTCGCCGGGCTTCAGTCCGGCCGCCGCTGCTGGCTTGCCATCCGTGACGCCATCGATGCGCATGCCCTGACCGTCGTACATGTAGTCGGGCACCACGCCCAAGGTCACCGTGAAGCGCGGGGTGCTGGCGCTGTCCGCATCGGCCGTCTTGGTGAAGGCGATCTTGCCGTCGTCGTTCAAGGTGGTGATCAGCGACTCGATGTGGCGCGTGACGCGCAGCATGCCCGGGTAGTTGATCAGGGCCTCGTCGTCGGCGGGCTTGTGGTATTCGTTGTGGCTGCCGGTGAAGAAGTGGATCGCGGGGATGCCCTGCAGGTAGAACGAGGTGTGGTCGCTCGGTCCTACGCCGCCTTCGCTCGTGTGCACATCGAGCTTGCCCACGAGGTTGCGTTTCACCTCGGCCCAGGCGGGACTGGTGCCTACGCCGTTCACCATGATCGTGCCCGCGCTGTCCAGGCGCCCCACCATGTCCAGGTTGATCATGTAGTTCAACTCGTCCAAGGGCACGGTGGGATTCTTCGTCCACCAGTTGGAGCCGAAGAGTCCTTTCTCCTCGCCGCTGAAGGCGATGAAGAGGTAGTCGTTGTTGTGCGCCTCGGGCATCTCCTTGAGGTCGCGCGCCAGTTGCAGCATCACCGCCACCCCGCTCGCGTTGTCGTCGGCCCCGTTGTGGATGCCGCGTTCGCCGCGGTGCAGGGAGCCTTCATCGCCGTAGCCCAGGTGGTCGTAGTGCGCGCCGATCACCACGATGTTCTTCTGGCCGTTGTCCAGCAGGCCCACCACGTTGTGGCCATGCATGGGCTTGCGTTGGATGTCGGTGTTCAGCGCCACGGGTTCGCCGTCCAGCCCCATCTTCTTCGTGCCGCTCTTGGTGAGGAACACCACGGGCACGGAGGTGGCCTTGATGCGGGAGGTGAGCAGGCTGTCGGGGTCCTGCGCATCGGGATCGTCGTTGTAGAGGATCACGGCGTTGGCACCGAGGCTGATGGCCTTCTCGATGCGGCCCCGCAGATCATGGTAGGCGGCCCACTTCGAGTGCGGGTGGATGCCGTCCGGCGAGCTGATGCGGAAGGCCACGGCGCGCTCCTTCACCTCCAGGCCGTTGTAATCGTTGCGGTCCAGTTCGGGCGCCACGATGCCGTAGCCCGCCCGCGCCAGCCGCGTGCGCAGGTTCGCGTTGGCCGACCAGCTGACGGGGTAGAAGTCGGTGCCCACCTTCAGGGTGTTGCGCCCCAGCTGCAGCGTGTTGTTCGGACCGCGTTCGGGCGGTGCGGAGAAGGGGAAGGCCTGCAGGTAGGTGGCGCTGTCGCCGTAAGGCATCAGGCCCACGTTGTCGAACTTGCCGATGATGTACTCGTAGGCGAGTTTCTCACCGGGCATGCCGGTCTCGCGGCCTTCGAGGCGATCGCTGGCGAGGTATTGCACATCGTAGCGCATCTGGTCGATGGCATCGGCATCGGGCATCAGCTGGGCGCAGAGGGAGAGGGGCAGCAGCGCCAAGGGAAGCAGGGCTGCACGGGAGCGGTTCTTCATTGCGCCGCGAAGATACCCGACGCGGTTCCGGTGCGAAGCGCGATCGGGCGGTATGACGGGACCGTGACGGGTCTGGCGGCTAGCGGGCTTTTCCTTCGCCGACCATGCTGGCCACCAGGTCCATCAACCTCCGGTTCATGACCTCCAGCTGCTGGGCGCGCTCCTCATTGCGGCGCAGCAGTTCCGCCATCGTGCGTGCAGAAGGCACATCGGGATCCTGCGCCGGTAGGCCGCCCGAAACGAACACGAACGGCTCCGGTGAGGTCAGGCTTTCCGTGGACACATCGAGCAGCCGTGCAATGGCGGTGACCCGCGCAAGGTCCAGACCTCGACCCTGCTCCCAGAGGCTGTACGTGTTCTGGCCGATGCCGAGCCGGCCCGCCATGTAGGTCTGGTTGTAGTTCCGCAACTCCCGTACGGCTCGGATCTTCCGGCCTGTTCGCTCCCTGTCCATAATGCATCACTTGAGTGACCGTCCGGGGGAGCGGAGCGTTCGATTCGGTACCGGCTAATCTATGTCACCTGCCCCCACCCGAACAAAGTGTGATCATCGCTCCAGCAGGACTTTAATAGTCGACTGGAAGCACGAGCTATGGAATTCCATGATGCTACCCACTCAAAGCGAGGACCTACTCCACGTGATCGATGATCCATCAGTCTCGCGGCCTTGTTCTCTGTGACATAGGCTGAATGTTTGCCAAGCCGCTCGATGTTGAGCGGAGAAAAAAAACATCACCATGAAGTTTTTACGATACGTTCTACCGCTGAGTCTGTTCGCCGGGTCGATTACCGTCAGTGCCCAAGGTCCCGTGCAAGGCCTCTGCGGATGTCCTCCGTGCGCACCGGGATTTGCCCAGCACAGCACACAAGGAGGGGTCACTGTCGTCCGTGTGAAGTGTTACAACACGTCCGTCTTCGACTGTTACAGTGTTACAATGGAAAAGGGCGTCCTTGCCCCGAACAAGATCAAGGTTGGCGATAAGGGTAAGCTAACGGTCAATGATGCCAATGGCAAGCCTGTGGGTGCTCAGACGATGGTGACATATACTGGAGAGCAGCGTGAAGTTGACGGCTCGGTCACGCACTCGTTCACGAAGAACTGACTGTGGAGGGAGAACGTCGGATCCGACGTTCTCCCTCTGTAGTTCTAGATGCCATGAAACAACTCCTAGTGCTTGTGCTGCTGTGCTTGTCGATGCCGTCGCCTGCACAACGATCCGTCCAGGTGGCCTTCAACCTCCTCAATTGCGAAGCCCATTCCAGGCAGGTCGAATCACTGGGAGCGATCGAGCCATCGGTGACCAAGATCCTGTTCCTGAACAAGCAGGACAGTGCGGTTACGCCTTGGATCCGGGATCGGTTCAAGCTGAACGGTGTGCTCAACCTGCACTTCGCTTATGTGCCCTCGGCCCGATTGAACAGCATGTTCTCCACCAGGGGCGGTTCCTTGGTGCATGTGCTGGATGGAGCCGACACCGCAGGTGTCTTTCCCCTCGAGGAGTTGATCGATCGGATCGCTTGGATCAACCAGATCGCAGGTGCGGAGCCTCCTCCCGCGAGGACAAGGCAAGGTGTCGATACGGCTCGACCGAAGAGGGACGCTGCTGGGGAAGGAACGGGTGATCCAACTCCGCGGAAGGACGGAGTGGGACAGGGGATGGACTATTTGACCAAGCCGCTGGAGCGCAATGGGGTGCAGATCAGTTCGGACGTGGCGGTTGTGGCGAACGCGCATTCGACCTGGATCATGGATCGGTTCCTGGGCAACCTGCATCGCATCGATCTGCAGCGCCCGCATGCGAGCCTGCAAACGATCGGATCCATCAAAGACCTTTTGGTGCAGGCGACCCGGAAGGACTCCAGCTTGTCGCGCTTCCAGGGCGCCGACCTGGCCGTGTACGCCGAGGAGCTGGTGCTTCCGGAACCCGAGAAGGACCGCATCACACTGCTGCTGGAGTGCCGGGATACCAGCGGCACAACGAATGCCTTCCACCACTGTGCCTTGACCATCGAACACGACCGGCCTGTGCAGATGGAGATGATCGACATGGAGCCACGAGCGGATGGCCTCACTCCCGCCCTCGGGTCCAGTGGGTTCATGTTCGTAAGGGGCGGGGATATCATTGCGCAGGTGCTGCGGATGTGGGACGATGGGCGATCCTATCCGCTGTTCGGAAGGTTCTCCACAGGGAACGGCACCATCCGGTTGGAACAGGTGGAGCCCTATGACTATCGCACCGCGCGTTGGCGGTCCGTTCCGGCCTTCAACTTCGTGAACGGAACGTTCTCAGGTGGGCTCTTCGCCTACGCGATCACACCGGTGCTGGTGGATCCGGTGGAAGGGAAGGAGTTCGATGTTGCGGATCAGTTGGGCCTTTCGAGCGATTCGGCCATACTCCTTGCGCCGGGCTATTACGGTACCATCGACCTACGCAGCGATGCGTCC